>CP145878.1:253166-585061 GCA_041944325.1 Candidatus Dasytiphilus stammeri
GCTTAGCTCCACCATTATGATATGAAGTAATCTTTAAAAAGATATTAATGTTCTTTAAAAACTAGAAAATTAGATTAAATAGAAGAAGTGTAAATTACTAAAAACACTTGCGGGTTGTAAGGTTAAGCAATTAAGCGTATATAGTGAATGCCTTGGCAGTCAGAGACGATGAAGGACGTGCTAATCTGCGAGAAGCACTGATAAGCTGATAGAAGCGTCTGAATCAGTGATTTCCGAATGGGGAAACCCGATGTAAAATACTACATCATTGTCAGGTGAACACATATCTTGACAAAGTAAACCGAGGGAAATGAAACATCTGAGTACCTCGAGGAAAAGAAATCAACCGAGATTCCCTAAGTAGTGGCGAGCGAAAAGGGAACAGCCCAGAACTAAAATTAGTTTGTAATAATTAGTAGAACGATTTGGAAAAATCGACGATACAGGGTGATAGTCCCGTATATAAAAATATAAACTATTAGTTCAAGGAGTAAGGCGGGACACGTGGTATCTTGTCTGAAGAAGGGGGGCCCATCCTCCAAGGCTAAATACTCCTGACTGACCGATAGTGAACTAGTACCGTGAGGGAAAGGTGAAAAGAACCCCGGTTAGGGGAGTGAAATAGATCCTGAAACTATATACGTACAAGCAGTAGGAGTCTGTTTTTATCATCAAACAGATGACTGCGTACCTTTTGTATAATGGGTCAGCGACTTGTATTCTGTAGCAAGGTTAACTGTATAAGGGAGCCATAGGGAAACCGAGTCTTAATTGGGCGTTAAGTTGCAGGATACAGACCCGAAACCCGGTGAGCTAGCCATGGGCAGGTTGAAGGTTAGGTAATACTAGCTGGAGGACCGAACCGACTGATGTTGAAAAATCAGCGGATGACCTGTGGCTAGGGGTGAAAGGCCAATCAAACCGGGAGATAGCTGGTTCTCCCCGAAAGCTATTTAGGTAGCGCCTTATGAATTCATCAGCGGGGGTAGAGCTCTGTTTCGGCAAAGGTGCTATCCTAGCTTACTAAGTCGATGCAAACTACGAATACTGCTGAATGTTATCATAGGAGACACACGGCGGGTGCTAAGGTTCGTCGTGGAAAGGGAAACAACCCAGACCGCCAGCTAAGGTCCCTAAGTCATAGTTAAGTGGGAAACGATGTGGGGAGGCATAGACAGCCAGGATGTTGGCTTAGAAGCAGCCATCATTTAAAGAATGCGTAATAGCTCACTGGCCGAGTTTGCCTGCGCGGAAGATTTAACGGGGCTAAATTATGCACCGAAGCTGCGGCAGCAATTGAAGTTGCTGGGTAGGGGAGCGTTCCGTAAGCCATAGAAGGTAAGCTGAGAAGCTTACTGGAGGTATCGGAAGTGCGAATGCTGACATAAGTAACGATAAGATAGGTGAAAAACCTATCCGCCGAAAGACCAAGGGTTCCTGTCCAACGTTAATCGGGGCAGGGTAAGTCGGCTCCTAAGGTGAGGCTGAAAAGCGTAGCTGATGGGAAACAGGTTAATATTCTTGTACTATATATTACTGCGATGGGGGGACGAAGGAGGTTAGGTCAGCCTGAGATCGGTAGTTTAGGTTTAAACGTGAAGGTGGGTGATTTAGGAAAATCCGGATCACTATTAACACTGAGACGTGATGACGAATTGCGAAAGTAATGAAGTGATTGATACCACACTTTCAAGAAAAGCCTCTAAGCTAAAGGTAATATATAACCGTACCCGAAACCGACACAGGTGGTCAGGTAGAGAATACTAAGGCGTTTGAGAGAACCCGGGTGAAGGAACTAGGCAAAATAGTGCCGTAACTTTGGGAGAAGGCACACTGACGCATAGTGATATCCTTGCGGATGAAGCTAAGGTCAGTCTAAGATAACAGCTGGCTGCAACTGTTTATTAAAAACACAGCACTGTGCAAACACGTAAGTGGACGTATACGGTGTGACGCCTGCCCGGTGCCGGAAGGTTAAAAGAAGGAGTCAAAGGTAACTTAAAGCTCTGGACTGAAGCCCCGGTAAACGGCGGCCGTAACTATAACGGTCCTAAGGTAGCGAAATTCCTTGTCGGGTAAGTTCCGACCTGCACGAATGGCGTAATGATGGCCAGACTGTCTCCACCTGGGACTCAGTGAAATTGAATTTGCTGTGAAGATGCAGTGTACCCGCGGCAAGACGGAAAGACCCCGTGAACCTTTACTGTAACCTGATATTGAATATTGAGTATTAATGTGCAGAATAGGTGGGAAGCATTGAAATGTAGACGCCAGTTTACATGGAGCTACCGTTGAGATACCACCCTTTAATGCTAAATATTCTAACTGAGTTCCGTTATCCGGAACCAGGACAGTGTCTGGTGGGCAGTTTGACTGGGGCGGTCTCCTCCTAAAGAGTAACGGAGGAGTACAAAGGTCAGCTAATCACGGTCAGATATCGTGAGGTTAGTACAAAGGCAGAAGCTGGCTTGACTGCGAGCGTGACAGCGCGAGCAGGTGCGAAAGCAGGTCTTAGTGATCCGGTGGTTCCGTATGGAAGGGCCATCGCTCAACGGATAAAAGGTACTCCGGGGATAACAGGCTAATACCGCCCAAGAGTTCATATCGACGGCGGTGTTTGGCACCTCGATGTCGGCTCATCACATCCTGGGGCTGAAGCAGGTCCCAAGGGTATGGCTGTTCGCCATTTAAAGTGGTACGCGAGCTGGGTTTAGAACGTCGTGAGACAGTTCGGTCCCTATCTGCCGTGGGCGTTGGAAGATTGAGAGGGGCTGCTCCTAGTACGAGAGGACCGGAGTGGACGCATCACTGGTGTTCGGGTTGTCACGCCAGTGGCATTGTCCGGTAGCTAAATGCGGAAGGGATAAGCGCTGAGAGCATATAAGTGCGAAACCCGCCTCAAGATGAGTCTTCCGTGAATTTGAGAAAATTTCTGAAGGGACGTTGGAGATGACGACGTAGATAGGCTGGATGTGTAAGCATAGTAATATGTTGAGCTAACCAGTACTAATGACCCGAAAGGCTTAACCTTGCAACACCGGAAGTGTTTTTATCTTCTTTATTGATCTTATTTCTTAGAAAGATGCCAGATAACTTTAGCGCGGTGGAACCACCTGATACCATTCCGAACTCAGAAGTGAAACGCTGCAGCACCAAGGGTAGTGCGGTAATTAACTGTGCGAGAGCAGGTCGTTATCTGGCAGAATAAAATTAATTAAATGGTACGGTAGTTCAGTTGGTTAGAATACCGGCCTGTCACGCCGGGGGTCGCGGGTTCGAGTCCCGTCCGTACCGCCATAAAAATGAGAGCTAGCTTGAAAAATTTGTTGATTTTGGAAAATGATAAAATCATCAAGTATGCATGTTATATCACATGATGATAATAACCTTGATCGTGAAAATGAGGATTTTGCGCGTTCCTGCTTGTTGATAAATTGCTTCAACATAAAGTGTCACCAATCTTAAAAAATCAAGATATCATGCCTATGATTCAGAATTTTAAGAACGATAAAAAGTTCCTACAAGAGAATCGCGGACAATATATCCATTAATACCTGAGTCAACGAGCTCAATTAACTTTTTTATTTTAGGAATATCCATTTATTCGTATTGCTATGATCTTATTCGTTTCAGATGCTTTACGGCGGCATCTAATGCAAAAATATAACCATCTGTTCCAAAACCGCAGATTACACCATTAGAGATATCAGAAAAATAGGATTGATGACGAAAATTTTCACGTGCGTATACATTAGATAAATGTACCTCAACAAAGGGTATATTAACTGCTAGTAAAGCATCACGTAAGGCAATACTAGTGTGAGTAAATGCTGCTGGATTAAAGATAATATAATCAACTTTATTTTTAGCAAAGTGTATACGTTCAATTAGCTCATATTCAGCATTAGATTGCAAGTGTTCCAGAGCAACCTGGAGTTCTTTAGCATACCATGTCAGATGATTGATTATCTCATTTAAGGTTACTTTACCGTATGTACTAGGTTCACGATTCCCTAAAAGATTTAGGTTAGGCCCGTTTAAAAGCAAAATCTTAAATTTGGGTATCATATTATCATTAACTCTTCTAATAATTGATTGATCAGAAATATTATAAATTTAATTAGTATAGTAGTCGGTATAAATTATCTACTTGTAATATTGAATATATTATGTTACTGTAAGTAACAGTAATTTCTTTTAATGAAAAACTTGCCCAGTGAGAAATTTAGAAATTCTCGATTATAATGTCATTAAAGAACAATGGCTAATTAAGCATAACATAAAACAATCAGATATTTTGTCTATATTAAGTAGACTTGAAGAACCTCGATTAGATTATGGCGATTTATATTTTCAATCAAGCTATCATGAAACTTGGGTATTAGAAAATAGGATGATCAAAAATAGCTTTTATAATATAGATCAAGGAGTTGGAGTTCGGGCAATGACTGGTGAAAAGATAGGTTTTTCTTATGCTAATGAAATCAAAAAAAATAAATTAATAGAATGTGTGAAATTAGCTTGCAATATTGTTGCGAAACCCGGGAAATTACATATTGAGAATTCTACAGTTGAAAAAAATCCTTTTGATTATTCCACTTTTAACCATTATTATACAGATCTTGATCCAATAAAATCTTTGACTAACGAAGAAAAGATAGCAATCTTACACCACATTGATACCATTGCACGTTTGGAAGATCAACGTGTTCATGATGTAACTGCTAGTCTTAGTGGTGGCTATGATCAGATATTTATTTATGCTACCGATGGTACTTTAGCAATGGATATACGTCCATTAGTACAGCTTTCTATTAGTGTGTTAGTAGAAGAAAGTGGCAAACGGGAATGTGGTTCTAGTGGATTAGGAGGACGTTTTAACTATGATTTTTTTTTAAGTGAAGATAAAGGATATCTAAATGTTGAATATTGGGCACGTGAAGCCGTCCGGATTGCTCTAGTTAATTTATCTGCCATTGCGGCACCCGCCGGAATGCTACCAGTGGTGCTTGGATCAGGTTGGCCTGGTGTCTTATTACATGAAGCGGTAGGTCATGGATTAGAAGGTGATTTTATTCGTCGCCATACATCTATATATAATGGTAAAATAGGAGAAAAAGTTGCTTCTAATTTATGTACAGTAGTAGATGATGGTACATGTTTTGGTTTACGTGGTTCATTAAATATAGATGATGAAGGAGTTCCTGGTCAATATAATATTCTAATTGAGAATGGCATATTAAAAGGATATATGTATGATAAATTAAGTGCCCGCATGTTAGGTATGCAACCTACTGGAAATGGTCGCCGTGAATCATATGCACATTTACCTATGCCTCGCATGACTAATACTTATATGTTAGCAGGTAATTCAACTACTACAGAAATAATAGACAGTATTGAATATGGAATTTTTGCTCCAAAGATTGCAGGAGGTCAGGTAGATATTACTTCTGGTAATTTTGTATTCTCTACTGCTGAAGCTTGGCTAATTGAGAAAGGTAGAATTACTAAACCAGTAAAAGGTGCAACACTAATTGGTTCAGGTAGTGAAGTTATGAATAAAATTTCTATGGTAGGCAATGATTTAGTTATTGATAAAGGACTTGGTATCTGTAATAAAGATGGCCAAAATATTCCCGTAGGAGTAGGTCAACCAACCTTAAAAATTGATAGTATTACGATAGGTGGAACTGCCATAAATTAATAAACTGGGTTTTGATTACTTTAACTACTTAAATAAATTCTAATACCATCAAGAACCATTTGGGTTGCTAGCATAACTAATATTAATCCCATTAAACGTTCTAGTGCACTAATTCCTTTATCTCCCAGGACTCTTAGAAAAAGACCTGATAATAACAAAATCACTAAAGTTCCTAACCAAGCACCAAGTAAAGCACTAATCATCGACATAATTCGATGTTGATATTTATGTGAAAGTAATATTAAGGTTGCTAATAATGTTGGTCCGGCAATTAATGGGATAGCTAGTGGTACTATAAATGGTTCCTCAACCGTAGAAGAAAGATAGTTATTATCACATTGATCTGGCGATGATGCAAAAATCATTTTAATCGCAATTAAAAATAGAATTATTCCACCAGAAATTGAGACGATTTCTGTTCTCAAATTTAAAAGATTGAGCATCTTTTCTCCGGTAAATAAAAATAACAGCATGATTATTAAAGCGATAATCATTTCACGTATGATTACTACATTACGACGTTTCGGTTCTAAAGGTTTTAATACCAACATAAAAATTGGTAAATTCCCCAAAGGATCCATAATAATTAACAGTAGCATAGTAACTGAAATGATTTCTTTCATGGCTGAATCACATTATCAAGCTTGGTTTGAGTATAAATTGTAAAGCAGATCATCAAGATGATGAAATCATTTTCATATTTATTCATGAGTATCTAGCATAGTTTTATATTTTTGTGAGCTGAGACTATGGATCCTAATTATATAATTAATATAATTTATTTTCTAGTTAAAAATGAGTTATTAAAATATGAAAAAAGTTGGTTTAATTGGTTGGCGTGGAATAGTAGGTTCTGTTTTACTACAACGTATGATAGAGGAAAATGATTTTGATCAAATCAACTCTGTATTCTTTTCTACCTCACAAGTAGGTAAGAAGGCTCCCATACCAGCCGCAGAAAGATTACTACAGAATGCCTATGACATTGATACTCTTAAAGAGCTGGATATTATTATCACATGTCAAGGAAGAGATTATACCAACTATATCTATCAAAAATTGCGGAAAATTGGTTGGGATGGCTATTGGATAGATGCCGCATCGTCATTAAGAATGCAAGACGACACAGTAATCATTCTTGATCCAGTGAACCTTGAGGTAATTTATAAGGGTCTGAATCAAGGCCTTAAAACTTTTGCAGGCGGAAATTGTACAGTGAGCCTGATGCTAATGTCATTAGGCGGTTTATTTACAAACCACCTCATTGAATGGATATCTCTATCAACTTATCAAGCCGCATCTGGTGGAGGTGCGCAATATATAATAGAATTATTACATCAAATGGGAGTATTACATAAAAGTGTGGTGAGAGATTTAGATAACCCGGCTGTCTCAATTTTAGATATTGAGCGTAAGGTAACAACCATAAGCAGAAGTAAGGATATGCCTATTGAGCATTTTGGTGTTGCACTAGCCGGGAGTTTAATACCTTGGATTGATAAAGATCTTAAAAATGGACAGAGTCGCGAAGAGTGGAAAGGGCAAGCTGAAACGAATAAAATCTTGCAAACTGTAGCTAAGATTCCAATAGATGGGATCTGTGTCCGTATTGGTGCATTGCGTTGTCATAGTCAATCCTTTACAATAAAACTCAAAAAAAATCTCTCAATTATAGAGATTGAACAGTTACTAACCGACCATAATAAATGGGTTAAGTTAATTCCTAACAAACAAGAGCCAACCGTGTATAAACTGACACCGGCGGCGGTAACCGGCAGCTTGAAAATTTCGGTTGGAAGATTACGCAAATTAGCTATGGGACCAAATTATTTGTCTGCTTTTTCAGTTGGAGATCAGTTACTTTGGGGAGCTGCCGAACCATTGCGTAGAATGTTACGTTTATTAATAAATATAAGCTAACTAACTAATTAAGATGGAAGATGTTTATTAACATTCATGGCTAACCAATCAGTAATCCGTTTTTTCTGTGGTTCAGTTAGCCACAATCCTAATTTAGTGCGACGCCAAATAGCATCATCTAATCGATAGACCCATTCGTAATTAACTAAATAACGTAGTTCAGCTTCATAAAAATTATGACCGAAATGTTCACCTAAGTCAGATAAACAACTAATCTTATTAAGAAAAATCTCGCTGTGACTGCCATAGGTATATGCATAGCGCTGTGCAAGTGATTTACTTAGAAAAATATAACGTCGATAAAGATTAGTGGCATAATCATCGAGGTTTTCCCTTATCTTACCGCCTGGTAAGATATTCTTTTTAGTCCAAGCCGGACCGGAATTTGGATAATATTTTGCTAAATTATTAAGTGCTTGCTCAGCAAGTTTACGATAAGTAGTTAGTTTTCCCCCAAATACAGATAATAAAGGAGTTCGCCCGTTAATATCACTGATATCCAGAGTATAATCGCGTGTAACGGATTGTGGAGAATCTGATTGATCATCATATAAGGGTCTCACCCCTGAATAAGACCAGATAATATCTTCTTTACAAATACTTTTTTTAAAGTAGTTATTATAAACCTTCAGCAGATAAATTATTTCTTCATCTGAAATTTTAGCATTTTTGGGATTATCTTTATATTCTATATCGGTAGTTCCAATAATAGAAAATTCATCCAACCAAGGAATCACAAAAACTATACGATGATCTTCATTTTGCAGAATATATGCCTGGTTTGGTTGATTAACCAGTGGTATCACAATATGGCTACCTTTGATCAGTCGGATCCCATAATTTGAAGGTATTTTGCATAGTTTTTCAAGCACTATTTTGACCCAAGGCCCGGCGGCATTCACCAATCCTTTAGATTTCCAGGTTATTATTTTACCGCTATCAACATCTTCAGCTTTGACATACCATAAATAATTTTCACGCCAAGCCCGGATTACTTTAATGCGGGTGCGAACTTTACCTCCATGTCTAATGACTTCCTGTGCATTTAGAACTACTAATCTGGCATCATCTACCCAACAATCAGAGTATTCAAAACCCCGCCAAATTTTGGGATGGAGAACTGAATCTTTACCGAATCTGATACTTTTACTCTTTGGTAAACTTACACGCTGACCTAAGTGGTCATATATCAAAAGTCCGATTCTGATCATCCACGCGGGACGTAAATTAGAACAATGTGGAAGACGAAAACGCATAGGAAAAACAATATGTGGTGCTAATTTTAATATTATTTCACGTTCTGCCAGGGCTTCCCTAACAAGACGAAATTCATAATGTTCGAGATAACGTAGACCACCGTGAATCAATTTTGAACTAGCAGAAGATGTTGCACAAGCTAAATCATCTTGTTCTAACATTAGTACCGATAATCCACGTCCCGCAGCATCGGCGGCAATTCCTGCACCATTGATGCCACCACCAATAACAATTAAATCTTTTAAACTGTTGATTTCCATGTCATAATTCCTTATAATTAGCGTATCGCTCTAAAATTAGAGATAACGATAATCATTAAAAATTAGTAGTAGGAGTGTATCCCACGTTGATGTTCGGTAAAATCTTGTACCCCTTTAAGTTCGGAGAAAGACTGCAATAATTCTATTTCAATATGTTCTTTGAGAGTTAATTTGACCATTGAACATCCATTACAGCCTCCACTAAATTTTAGAATTGCGTAACCTTGATCAGTGATCTCTACTAATTTAACATGACCACCATGCGCTGCTAACTGCGGATTAATTTTAGTATTTAGCAGATATTCTACCCGTTCAATCAATGGTGTATCATCGGTAAATTTGCTAGTTTTAACCTTTGGAGCATTTAATATCAGTTGCGACCCTAATTTATCTACCACTAAATCAATCTCGGCGTTTTCTAGCCAAGGAGCACTAATTTCATCAATATAAGTTGAAAATTTCTCAAATTGCAGTTTAATATCGGTCAGCGATACGGTATTAGGTGGACAATAAGAAACACCACATTCCGCCTTATTAGTTCCAGGATTCATTACAAATACACGGATTTGCGTTCCTTTTGCTTGACTCAATAATAACTTTTTAAAATGTTCTTGTGCTGGCACAGTAATCTTAATCATAAATCCTACCTAAGAAAAAATATTTCTGTTAGAAACCGCGGGTTATTAATCCTCTACAATAAAATTAAAGAATTAAATCTAGTTTAAAGATTATCACGATAATTGTAGAGCAATTATGTATATGCAGAATAATTAATTATCGTGATAAATAAATAGTAACTCCAAAATATTAGTTACAAACTTAGGTATGCACTAATCAATCCGCAACTATTTAGGTCTTAAGATTATCCTAATCATAGCTAATAAGCTGAAGTTTTGAATACTAAACTGGTTACTAAAGGTCATTCTACAGTTATTATTTGATCATAGTTTAAATTATAGGACCGGCATTAACTAGTTGTTCACCATGTGAGGTATCAAGGTACTTTTTAAAATTATCAATAAACTGATGAGCTAAAACTATTGCTTTCTTATACCATTGATTAGGATCTGGATAAGTATTACGAGGATCCAGAAAATGCTTATCAATTCCAGGTAATGATAGTGGTACTGAAATATTAAAGATAGGTAAGAGAAAGCTTTCTACTCTTTTAAATTTATCATTTAAAATTGCATTAAGAATAGCACGTGTATAATTAATAGAAATTCGCTTTCCGGTACCATCCCAACCAGTGTTAATTAAATAGGCTTCGGCATGAACAGCTTGCATGCGTTTTACTAATACTTCCGCATACTTAAGAGGATGTAGCATCAAAAAAGCCGCACCAAAACAAGCGGAAAATGTTGGAATTGGTTCATTGATACCACGTTCAGTTCCTGCTAATTTAGCAGTAAATCCGGATAAAAAGTGATATTCTGTTTGTTGAGCAGTTAACTTTGATACAGGTGGTAATACCCCAAATGCATCGGCCGTTAGTAAAATAACTTTAGTTGCATGGCCCGCTTTAGAAACCGGCTTCATAATGTTATTGATGTGATAAATTGGATAAGAAACCCTGGTATTTTCGGTTTTACTACTGTCATTAAAATCTACGGAACCATCAGCAAGTACGCCAACATTTTCTAATAATGCATTACGTCGTATAGCATGATAGATATCAGGTTCCTGTTTTTCTGAAAGTTTCAAAGTTTTAGCATAGCATCCTCCTTCAAAGTTGAAAACCCCATCATTATCCCAACCATGTTCATCATCTCCTATTAATTTGCGTTGTGGATCAGTAGATAGCGTGGTTTTACCGGTGCCAGATAATCCAAAGAAAATAGATACATCACCTTTTTTGCCAACGTTAGCTGAACAATGCATTGATGCAATTCCTTTAAGCGGTAATAAGTAATTCATAACTGAGAAAAGTCCTTTTTTCATTTCACCGCAGTACCAAGTTCCACCAATGAGTTGCATGTTTTCCGTAAGGTTGAAAGCAATGAAATTTTCTGAATTAAGTTTATGTTCTTGCCAGTAGGAATTAACACATTTTGCTCCATTCATTACTACGAAATCAGGTTTAAAATTAGTTAGCTCTGCTTTAGAAGGACGAATAAACATATTTTTTACAAAATGAGCTTGCCAAGCAACTTCCATAAAAAACCTTACTCCTAACCTAGTATCTTGATTTGCACCACACCAAGCATCTATAATAAATAGGCGCTTCCCAGATAGTTGTTTAGTAACCAGATATTTTAGTTGCTCCCAAATTTTAGGAGAAATCGGATGATTATCACTTTGACTATTTACTGAATTTGACCACCAAATATTATTGTTGGTAGTGTTATCGCGAACAATATATTTATCTTTAGGAGAACGCCCCGTAAATATACCAGTATTAACTGCAACTGCACCAGATTGTGTTAAAATTACACGCTCTAATCCAGTTAAATTGGCTCGGTTTTCTTCACGATATAAAGTTTCATAATCTGGATTATAGATGATTTCAACTGTGTTAGTAATATTATAGGCTGTGAGATCTAGTTTTGGTATTGTAGTAAATTTTACACACATGTAACTACTTCTCTATAAAAAGTTCTTTATTATCATCAAGGAGATAGATGTCTGAATAAAAAATCAATATTTGGTTATTGATTTTTAATTAATTTATTTTTTGCTGAAAAGATAGTGATAATTACTGTATTCTTTAGAAGATAATAAAATAAGTTTAAAATTATAGCAAAATAGATAATATATACAAACTAACCTAAAAATTAAAGATTTAATAAATAATAAGAAGAAATAGAAAACCATGGCAGATAAACGCAATATCTTTCTGATTGGACCAATGGGAGCTGGAAAAAGCACTATTGGACGACAGTTAGCTCAACAACTCAATATGGAATTTTTTGATTCAGATCAAGAACTTGAGCGGCGTACTGGAGCTGACATAGGCTGGGTATTTGATGTAGAAGGTGAAGAAGGTTTCCGCGATCGTGAGGAAAAAATTATTAATGAACTTACTGAAAAACAAGGTATTGTATTGGCTACTGGTGGTGGTGCCGTAAAATCAAAAGAGACCCGTAAACGCCTTTCAGCACGAGGTATAGTAGTGTACCTTGAAACAACTATAGAAAAACAACTCGCACGCACACAACGTGATAAAAATCGTCCACTACTACAAGATTTTGACTCTAGATCAAAGATACTCAAGACCCTTGCTGAGGAGCGCAATCCTTTATACGAAGAAACAGCTGATCTAACAGTTTGTACTGATGATCATAGTGCGAAAATGGTTGCCAATAAAATAATGTCGATGCTTAAAAAAATTTAAAATTTATAAGATCTTAAAAGAAGGTTACTGATAATGGTGGAACGGGTTATCGTTACATTGGAAGAACGCAGTTATCCTATTACTATTGCTGCCGGATTATTGAAAAATATTGATTCTTTTTGGCCATTGAAGTCTGGACAACAAGCCATGGTAGTAACAAATCATACAATAGCGCCTATCTATCTCAATAAATTGATGATGCTGTTAAAAAAGGTGGGCGTTTCTGCTGATCATATTATTATTCCTGATGGAGAGAAATATAAAAATCTTAATGTTTTAAATAATTTATTTACTGAACTTTTATTAAAATCACATGGTCGTGAGACTACTTTAATTGCATTAGGAGGAGGTGTAATAGGTGATCTAACAGGATTTGCCGCGGCAAGTTATCAACGTGGTGTCCGTTTTATTCAGGTTCCCACTACTTTACTGGCACAAGTGGATTCATCAGTTGGTGGAAAAACTGCAGTAAATCATCTCCTAGGTAAAAATATGATAGGAGCGTTTTATCAGCCAGCCTCAGTTGTTGTGGATATCGATTGCTTAAGAACTTTACCTAAAAGAGAACTTATTGCTGGGATTGCAGAAGTTATTAAGTACGGAATTGCTTTGGATAGTAGTTTTTTTAGTTGGTTAGAAGTTAATATAGATAATTTATTACTGCTCGAATACCAAGCTATAATTGATTGTATTCGTCATTGCTGCGCCTTAAAAGCCAAGATAGTTGCGGCTGATGAAATGGAAAGTGGAAGTGGTTGGCGTACTTTACTTAATTTGGGTCATACTTATGGACACGCCATTGAAACTGAAATGGGATATGGTAATTGGCTGCATGGAGAAGCAGTAGCTGCTGGAATCGTTATGGCGGCACGCACCGCTGAAATCTTAGGAAAATTAAAAAAAGTTGATAAAGATCGCATTATTGCATTGATACAACGTTCTGGTCTCCCAATTTCTGGTCCATCTAATATGAAACCCCAAAGTTTTCTACCACATATGTTACGTGATAAGAAAGTTATCTCCGGTAATTTGCGATTAGTTTTGCCGTTATCATTAGGTAAAGCTGCAGTATGTAGTGGGATTTCATACGATCAGGTATTGTCCGCTATCTCAGATTGTCAAAATCTGAGATGATAGGATAGTGTTCAAAAGAATGATAACCTAAAAATTAAATTTCTAGAATGAGATTCAGTTTTACTGATAAAAGTAAATTTATCAGCACCTCAATTATCAATAACCAGTTTTACTGCAGACTCGCAGCCAAAATAATCGCCAGATAGTAACCTCATCTCAGATACCACTGGAATTTTGAGTCAATCCCTTCAAACCTAGAAGGAACAGAAGAAATGAAACCTTTTTTATTATCCTCATCAATTTTATCAGCTGATTTTGCTAGATTAGGTGAAGAAACTGCTAAAGTTATAGCAGCAGGAGCAGATGTTGTACATTTTGATGTAATGGATAACCATTATGTACCTAACCTAACTTTAGGGCCCATGGTATTAAAATCACTTAGGGATTACGGTATTACTGCTCCAGTAGAGGTGCATCTTATGGTCAAACCGGTATCACCTCGAATCATTAAAGAATTTGCCCTAGCCGGTGCAAATATTATTTATTTTCATCCTGAAACCTCTGAAGATATCGATCGTGATTTACAGCTTATCAAAGAGCATGGATGCCAGGCTGGGTTAGTATTAAATCCAGATACTCCCCTAGAGTATCTAAAAGACTTTATGGATATACTGGATATTATTTTACTTATGTCTGTAAATCCAGGTTTTGGTGGACAAATTTTTATTAAGAGCTCAATTTTAAAAATCCGCCAAACACGTAAGATAATTGATGATAAAGGTTATGATATTTACTTAGAAGTTGATGGTGGAATTAAGGTGAGTAATGTAGGTGCTATTGCTGCAGCTGGTGCGGACATTTTGGTCATTGGTTCAGCAATATTTAGTCAGTCGAATTATAAAAAAGTGATTAATTATATACGTGCCGAATTAAAAAATTGTAGAATTTAAAATTAACTTATTACTTGCCAATTCAGGATGTTTTTCATGAAAAACACCATTGTATTTAGTGGTACACAACCTTCAGGGGAATTAACCATTGGGAATTATATGGGAGCATTGCGTCAATGGGTACAACTGCAGGAAAAATACCATTGCATATATAGTATAGTAGATCTTCATGCTCTTACGGCTCGTCAGAATTCATTGCGTCAAGCCACATTAGATACTATGGCACTATACTTAGCTTGCGGTCTAAATCCTAAAAAATGTATTATTTTTGTACAATCCCATGTTCCTGAACATACACAACTGAACTGGATCCTAAATTGTTACACTTATTTAGGAGAATTGAAAAGGATGACACAATTTAAAAATAAAACTTCTCTTGATGCTGAGAATATTAATACTGCATTATTAGATTATCCGGTATTAATGGCGGCAGACATCCTATTATACCAAACTAAATATGTGCCGGTTGGTGAAGATCAGAAACAACACTTAGAACTTACTCGTGCGATTGCTAATCGTTTTAATACACTGTATGGGAATGTATTCAATGTTCCTGAACCATTTCTACCTTCATCAGGAGCTCGGGTAATGTCACTGCTAGATCCAACTAAAAAAATGTCTAAATCTGATGAGAAACGTAATAATAGTATTGGATTATTAGAATCATCCCAATCGGTTTTAAAAAAAATTCAACGGGCAGTTACTGATTCAGATAATCCCCCAAAAATACGTTATGATGTAAAAAATAAACCTGGAATTTCTAACTTGTTAAATATTCTAGCAGGGTTTACTGGTAGACCAATTATAGAATTAGAAAAAGAATTTTCAGATCAAAAATATAAGCAGCTTAAATTAGCAGTCGCTGATTCGGTTTCAGGAATGCTAAGTGCGTTCCAAGAACGCTATTATAGTTTTCGTTATGATGAAATGTTACTTCGTAAAATTATGCATGATGGTGCATCACAAGCTCGAATTTATGCTCAGCAAACCTTAAAAACCGTATATGAAGCAGTTGGTTTATTATCTAAGCATGAAATCTATTGAATTCATCTGAATCAGTTATTAATAAATTCTTAAGATCATTAGAGATTGATTTAGATTGGCGCACGAAGGTGAATTGGGTTACCGAGCTGTCATAATGCTTAAAATACTGACGTAGCCAATATTTAAATCATTCATTATCAATGATATTTAAGATCAACCAAACGAATTGAATCATTGCGAGATCTCAGTATCTTAACTTCATACTCATTACTTCTGCAGCATTTTGTGTTGATGATAAGGTAATATATCACTTTAAGTAAATTAATTAATGAAGTCAGAAGCTTGGTTGACTTTTTTTATATATATTTTAATCACACAATAATTTTTAAGGAGAGAGTAAATGTTTACTGGAAGTATAGTTGCACTGATTACACCAATGGATGATAAAGGAAAGGTTTGCCGATATAGTCTAAAAAAAATCATTGATTTCCATATATCAAGTGGAACATCTGCAATTGTTTCCGTAGGTACCACCGGTGAATCAGCAACTTTGAGCAATCGTGAACACTGTGATGTCGTTATGCTAACTTTAGAGCTAGCTAATGGTAGAATTCCAATCATCGCAGGCACAGGAGCTAATGCAACATCTGAAGGTATTTATCTTACTCAACGCTTTGAAAATACCGGTGTGATCGGTTGTCTTAGTGTTACTCCATATTACAATCGACCAACACAAGAGGGATTATATCAACATTTTAAAGCAATTGCACAGTGCAGTAAATTACCACTAATATTGTATAATGTTCCTTCACGTACCGGTTGTGATCTATTACCAGAAACTATTAAAAGATTAGCAAGAATTGAAAATATCATTGGTATTAAAGAAGCCACTGGTAATCTATCACGCATCAACCAGATTAAATTAATGGTAGATGACCAATTTATTTTGCTCAGTGGTGATGATGCCACCGCATTAGATTTTATACAATTAGGAGGCCATGGGGTGATTTCGGTAACTGCTAACCTAGCCGCGCGCCAAATGGTAGAGTTATGTGTATTGGCTAAGCAGGGTAAATTTCTAGAAGCAAGAAATATCAATAAGCGCTTAATGCCATTGCACCATCAATTATTTATTGAACCGAATCCAATTCCTGTGAAGTGGGCTCTAAAACAATTAGCCTTAATCACGACGGACACCGTACGCTTACCAATGACACCTTTATCTTATAGAGGCCGCGTCGCTGTAAAGCAAGCTCTTAAAGAATCCGGATTAATGCCGTTAAATTATCAAGCATCTACTATATAATAGTAAATCTTAAAACTAAACTTGTCGAGATATAAATTAAGGAAATTATTCAGTGGTGTCAACGATTTATAACTTTAGTGCTGGCCCAGCTATGATACCGAAAGAGGTGCTTCATAGAGCATCGCATGAATTATCTAATTGGAGAAATTTGGGTTGTTCAGTGATAGAAATTAGCCATCGTAGTAAAGAATTCTTACATGTTGCCGAAGAAGCAGAAAAAGATTTGCGCGATTTGTTGAAAATTCCATCTAATTATAAAATTTTATTTTGTCATGGGGGTGCTCGTGCGCAATTTGCGGCAATTCCTTTAAATTTGTTAGGTAATCGCAGTAAAGCTGATTACATAGATAGTGGATATTGGTCTAATAGTGCCGCCAATGAAGCAAAAAGGTACTGTACACCTAATATTATTAATATAAAAAAGATGGTGGATGGAAAACAAGCTTTAACACCGATGCAAAATTGGAAATTATCTGAAGATGCGGATTATGTACACTACTGTCCCAATGAAACCATCAATGGTTTAGCTATTCATGATGATCCGGATTTTAAAGAAAAAATTGTGGTTGCTGATTGCTCATCGGTAATACTTTCACGTCCTATGAAAATTAACCATTATGGCATAATTTATGCAGGCGCGCAAAAGAACATTGGCCCGGCAGGTTTAGCAGTAGTTATTATACGTGAAGATTTATTAGGTGCGGCGCGTCTTGAAGTCCCTTCAATTCTTGACTATCAAATACTTGCAGAAAATCATTCGATGTTTAATACTCCACCTACTTTTGCGTGGTATCTTTCCGGACTAGTATTTAAATGGTTACAAGAACAAGGAGGAGTTGCGGAAATAGAGAAAATTAACCAGGAAAAAGCGGATTTGCTGTATAGCACTATCGATAAAAGTGATTTGTATCTGAACGATGTTGTAATGACGCACCGTTCTATAATGAATGTGCCTTTTAAGCTTGCTGAACCCAGTCTCAACAAACTTTTTTTACAAGAATCTTATGCAGTTGGTCTTCGGATGCTTAAAGGTCATCAATCAATTGGAGGAATGCGTGCCTCTATTTATAATGCCATGCCAATTGAAGGAGTCCATGCTCTCATTGAATTTATGAGATTATTTGAATCCAAATATTGGTGAAGTGAAGTAGAGTAGAGCGATAGCTACTGTTGGATTTTTATTGAAATAAAATAATCTTACCTTTTCTGTTATGGAGGGAATCTATGTCGGATAACATTACTATACAACCTATTGCGTTAGTAAATGGCACTATCAATTTACCTGGATCAAAAAGTATATCTAATCGAGTACTGTTAATAGCCGCTCAAGCACATGGCATTACTCGTTTAAGTAACTTGCTTAATAGTGATGATGTGCGGCATATGCTTCAAGCATTACGATATATGGGTGTGCATTATGTACTATCAGAGGATCACACAGTTTGTGAGATATTGGGTTGTGGAGGTCCGCTACATGTTAATCATAGAAGAGAAATTTTCTTAGGAAATGCCGGTACAGCTATGCGACCACTTACTGCTGCCCTTTGTTTAGCTTCAAATGATGTAGTACTTACAGGAGAACCCAGGATGAAGGAGCGACCTATAGGGCCTTTAGTACAAGCACTCCGACAAGGTGGTGCCAAGATTAATTATCTTGAAAATGATAATTATCCGCCAGTGCATTTATTCGGAGGTTTTCGAGGTGGAGAAATTGTAATTGATGGCAGTGATTCTAGCCAATTTATCACCGCTTTATTAATGGCCGCTCCATTAGCTTCAATTGATACCAGAATCATAATACAAGGTCAATTAGTATCACGTCCTTACATTGATATAACCTTAAATTTGTTACGTGATTTTGGAGTTTGTATAACTAATAATCAATATCGTGATTTTAGGATTAGTGGTAATCAGAAATATCAGTCTCCAGGAGAGTATCGAGTAGAAGGAGATGCATCTTCAGCTTCATATTTCTTAGCGGCGGCAGCGGTAAAAGGTGGTAAAGTGTGCGTGACCGGTATTGGGCGTAATAGTATCCAGGGTGATGTTTATTTCGCTGAAATTATAAAACAAATGGGAGCCCAAGTGGAGTGGAATGATAATGCCATTATTTGTCAACGTAGTGATGAGCTTCATTCGGTTAATCTAGATATGAACGATCTTCCAGATGCGGCGATGACCTTGGCCATCTTGTCTCTTTTTGCGAAAGGTACTACTAGATTATCTAATATTTACAACTGGCGTATTAAAGAAACCGATCGTTTAACCGCAATGGCTAAAGAATTACGTAAAGTAGGAGCAGAAGTAGTCGAAGGTAAAGATTATATATGCATTACACCACCAAAAAAATTCCATTATGCTGAAATTGACACTTATAATGATCATCGCATGGCAATGTGTTTTTCTTTGATAGCCCTAGCCTCAGTACCAGTAACCATACTAAATGCGAGCTGTATAAAAAAAACCTATCCAGATTATTTTCATCATCTTGCTAGTATCATTCATAGATCTTCAACTTAAAAATGAAGCTTGTAGTTCCGGTAATTACGATTGATGGACCAGGAGGAGTAGGTAAGAGCACAGTTTGTCAGGCTTTAGCTAAAAGGCTAAAATGGAATTTATTAGAATCAGGTGCGATTTATCGGGTTTTAGCTCTTTATGCACTTCATCATCAATTATCTCTTAGTGATCATAATACGGAAGCATTATTAATCTCAATGGCAATGCATCTTAATGTGCATTTCTTCAAGATTGGTGAAAAATATGAGGTAATTTCTGATGGAGAAAATCTTTCAAAAAAAATTTGTATGGAAAAGGTGGGCATAATGGCTTCAAAGATGGCAGTTTTACCTAGCGTAAGAAAAGCATTACTAGGTAGATTACGTGCCTTTAGAAAATTACCTGGATTAATTGCTGACGGCAGAGATATGGGTACAGTAGTATTTCCTGATGCCATGATCAAAATTTTTTTAGATGCTAGTGTTGAAGAACGTGTGCGACGCCGTATGTTACAGTTGCAGAAAAACGGTTTTAGTGTTAACGTTGAACAGCTATTTCAAGATCTAAAAAATCGTGATGAACGTGATCGTAATCGACTAATAGCAGCATTGAAGCCGGCAGATGATGCTAGAATACTTGATGTTACCAATCTTAGTATTGAAGATATTATCGAAAAAGTTTTAGAAGATGCACATTTGTAAGTTTTTTTACTAAAAATCAGAAAACATAAGTGATAACAGCTTCAATTGCGGGTTCCTTTGTAACATGGAAGGTTACAGGAGATATTTACAACAATACCATCTCACATGATGTTAGATGGACATTAATTATTAAAAATTCTAAAGATATTACAATATGACTGAATCTTTTACTCAACTCTTCGAAGAGTCCCTTAAAAAAATCAAAATCTGTCCCGGGTCTATTATTAGTGGTCTCGTGGTTGCTATTAATAAAGATATCGTATTAATTGATGCAGGATTAAAATCCGAGTCGGCGATTCCAATCGAACAGTTTAAAAATGCTCATGGTGAATTGGAGATACAAATTGGTGATAGAATTGATGTTGCTTTAGATGCCGTCGAAGACGGTTTTGGAGAGACGCTGCTTTCACGTGAAAAAGCTAAACGCTATGAAGCTTGGTTACGTTTAGAAAAAGCTCATAAAGAAGCCGCCACGGTTATGGGTATTATTAATGGCAAAGTTAAAGGGGGTTTTACAGTTGAGTTATCAGGTATTCGGGCCTTTCTTCCTGGTTCGCTTGTTGACATGCGGCCGGTGCGCGATACTTTTCATTTAGAAGGTAAGGAACTGGAATTCAAAGTAATCAAATTAGATCATAAACGTAATAATGTGGTTGTCTCACGTCGTGCAGTAATTGAATCGGCAAACAGTGTCGAACGCGAGCATTTATTAGAGAACCTAAAAGAAGGTGCTAAAGTTAAAGGTATTGTTAAAAACCTTACTGATTATGGGGCTTTTGTAGATTTGGGTGGTGTTGATGGTTTATTACACATTACTGACATGGCATGGAAACGTGTTAAGCATTCCAACGAAATAGTGAAAGTCGGAGATGAAATTACCGTAAAGGTATTGAAGTTTGATCGTGAACGTATCCGAGTTTCTCTAGGTTTAAAACAATTAGGTGAAGATCCTTGGAATGCGATTGCTAAACATTATCCGGAAGGTACGAAGATTTTTGGAAAAGTAACAAATATTACCGATTATGGTTGTTTTGTTGAGGTAGAATCAGGTGTTGAAGGATTAGTACATGTTTCAGAAATGGATTGGACTAATAAAAATATTCATCCATCCAAAGTAGTGACCCTAGGTGAGATTGTAGAAGTAATGGTATTAGATATAGACGAAGCCCGCCGTCGGATATCTTTAGGTTTAAAACAGTGTAAAATCAATCCATGGCAGAAATTTTCTGAAACTTATCATAAAGGGGATCAGGTTAAAGGTAAGATAAAATCAATTACTGATTTTGGGATTTTTATTGGACTAGATGGTAATATTGACGGGTTAGTACATCTTTCCGATATTGCATGGAATATTAGTGGAGAACAAGCCGTTATAAATTATAAGAAAGGTGATGAAATCACAGCAGTAGTTATACAAGTTGATGCCGAGCGTGAACGCATTTCACTAGGAATTAAACAGTTAATAGAAGATCCCTTGAACCGCTATCTTTCTTTAAATAAGAAAGGTACGATAGTTACTGGAAAAGTAATCGCTGTGGATTCTAAAGGAGTAAAAGTAAAATTAGCAGATGGTGTTGAAGGTTATCTTAGAACTAATGAAGTCATTCGGAGTTTCCAGGTTAAGGATGAAGTAGTCGCTAAGTTTACTGGCGTTGATCGTAAGAACCGGATTATTAGTTTGTCTGGTCGTACCAAAACGGAATCAGAAGATCTTGATATCATTAAGAAAGTTAATAAAAATCAGGAAGCAAACAGCTTTTCTAGTGCTATGGCAGAAGCTTTTAAAGCGGCAAAAGGTGAGTAAGGTGTTTTATGGTTTGCCTGTTGTCACTAGTTATGATGTCAGAAATTATTGAAATGCTCGATCTCACTAATTGAGTCAATTAAATATTGAGTTATGAACATTAAACCATTATTTAAATATAAGACATGCATCAAGATAATGCCGAATATCTAAATGGCAGCTTTTTCGGCGTCTTTAGGCAATGATAGTTCCATTTAAAATAGGCTTAATATTAATGCTAATGACGCCTTTATGATTGATATAGCATCTTAGATTCAATTCATTGCCTTAGCGATTCTTGTGCTCTATACGGCAATTTTCCTAGTGTCAAATCTTCATCTTTTTAATGATACTATTTGCTTATGCACGTAATGTATAAAATAAAACACCAATCGATCACATTTGACACATGAGCTGGATTTTGATAAACAAGCTCCAAACATTCTATGTGTTACACGAACATATAAGGAGACTAAATTATCTGGACTATCGGTTACTAGAAATTATTGCTTGTCCAATTTGTAAAGGAAAGCTGTTTTATTCTAAAGATCGGCAAGAGCTCATCTGTAAATTGGATAATGTAGCTTATCCAATCCGGAATGGTATTCCTATTTTACTTGAAATAGAAGCCCGTTTATTATCTCCTATAAATTAAATCTTTGAGAATAAACCAGGTGCCGCTGCAGATACTTGAATGAATAGTTTCCTTTAACTACCTAAATTGGACCTAAGTATATTATAGTCATAGACTATTCTTCTAAGATTACTATAGAAGTTAAGATTTGATTTGGTGGGTCGTGCAGGATTTGAACCTGCGACCAATTGATTAAAAGTCAACTGCTCTACCAACTGAGCTAACGACCCAAAATTTTAGGTGGTAGGTGATGACGGATTCGAACCGCCGACCCCCTCCTTGTAAGGGAGGTGCTCTTCCAGCTGAGCTAATCACCCCTGTTGAATTGCATTATAGAGATAGTTCAAAGTGAGTCAACGAATTTTAAATTAAAATCTCAAAATATTTTATTATAAAACTAATCTGGGGTCAGGGGAACCATGAAAACTAAAACGCGCTTTGCACCGAGTCCAACTGGAAATTTACATATCGGTTCGGTTCGTACTGCACTTTACTCTTGGTTATTTGCTCGTAATCAAGGAGGAAATTTTATCTTACGTATAGAGGATACCGATCAGCAACGTTCCCAAAATCAGGCTAGTAATGCTATTTTAGAGGCTCTGAACTGGTTACAAATTGATTGGAATGAAGGTCCTTATTACCAGACACAACGTTTTGCCAGATATCATGCGGTTATTGATGATATGTTAAAAAAAAAAATTGCTTATAAATGCTACTGTAGTAAAGCTAGATTGGAAAACCTTCGGGCTACACAGATGGCAAATGGTGAGAAACCGCGTTATGATGGTTACTGTCGTAGGATATGCAGCCGGGAAACAAATGAATATGTAGTACGTTTTAGCAATCCTCAACATGGTGAGGTATTATTTGAAGATCTAATACGTGGTACTATCAGATTCAGTAATCAGGAACTCGATGATCTAATTATTCTTAGATCCGACGGTTATCCTACATATAATTTTTGTGTGGCTATTGATGACTGGGACATGCAGATTACACATGTGATTCGTGGGGAAGATCATATTAATAACACGCCTCGTCAAATTAACATCTTGAAATCTTTGGGAGCATTCGTACCCGCTTATGCTCATGTATCGATGATCATTGGTGAAGATGGCAAAAAATTGTCCAAACGTCATGGTGCGGTTAGTGTTATGCAGTATCGTGATGAAGGTTATTTACCTGAGGCATTGCTTAATTATCTAGTACGGTTGGGCTGGTCTTATGGAAATCATGAAATTTTAAGTATTGATGAAATGAAATCATTATTTACTTTAGATAGAGTGAGTAAATCGGTAAGTGCGTTCGATAAAAATAAGCTTTTATGGATTAATCACTACTATATTAATAAATTACCTGTAGACTATGTAGCTTCACAATTACAATGGTATATGGATCGTGAAAAAATTGATATTAGTGAAGGACCTTCATTACGAAGAGTGATAGAATTATTTGGTAGTCGATGTAATACTTTAAAACAGATAGCAGTTTCAAGTCGTTATCTTTATGAAGAATTTAATCTAAAGAATATCAGTTACGCGAAACAATATTTGCGACCAGCAGCTATACAGTCACTAAAAATCGTATGCGATCATTTATCGAGTATTACGGATAAAGACTGGACTGTCGACCATGTACATCACGCCATTAATTCTACAGCTAAGAAGCTGAGTATTAATATAGGTAAAATTGGGATGCCATTACGTGTAGCAGTAACCGGGATCAATCAATCTCCTGCTATTGATGTTACGGTGCATGCCATTGGCAAAAAAAAAGTAATTAAACGCATTAACCAGGCATTATTCTATATCTTAGATAGATATAAGTTAAATAGCTAATCTAATGATGGACTCTAGCTCACCACACCAAACCGGTAACTGAAGCAGATAAGATACTCACAAGCGTTGATCCGTAAAGCAGCTTTAATCCAAATCTCGCCACAAGGTTTCCCTGTTCTTGGTTTAACCCTTTGACACTACCTGAAATAATACCAATAGATGCAAAATTAGCAAAAGAAACTAAAAATACTGATAGGATCCCTTCAGTACGTGGAGATAGTTGACCAGATAATTTTGCTAGCAACTGCATTGCTACGAATTCGTTCGTAACTAGCTTAGTAGCCATAATACCACCTACCTGTAGAGCCTCATTTAATGGGACACCCATTACCCAAGCCAATGGAAATAATGCATAGCCAATAAGAGATTGAAAGCTAATACCAAATAGTGTGAGGAATAACAAGTTAATAACAGTAAGTAATGCAATAAAACCAATCAGCATTGCGGTTACAATCGCCGCAATTTTAAACCCAGTAAGAATATAATCACTCAACATTTCAAAAAAGCTTGGTTTAGCATCATGCACATTACTCATGAGTAGATAAGAGTCTTCGTCTTTTATTTGATATGGATTAATAAGTGACAAAATAATAAAAGAACTAAACATATTTAGTATTAATGCGGTGACAACATATTTTGGCTGTAAGATTGTCATATAAGAGCCAACAATTGACAGAGATACGGTAGACATAGCGGTTGCGGATAAAGTATATATTCGTTGTGGAGGAAGTTTTCCTATTATATCTTTATAAGCGATAAAATTTTCTGATTGTCCTACAATCAAACAGCTAACAGCATTAAATGATTCGAGTTTTCCCATTCCATTAATTTTAGATAATATAATTCCGGTAAAGTTGATAATTATAGGCAAAACTCTCAGGTACTGTAAAATTCCAATAATTGCTGAAATCAAAATGATAGGACAAAGTACATTTAAGAAAAAAAGCGCTAGTCCATAACGTCTAACATCACCAAATACAAAATCAGTACCTTCTGCAGTACACTTCAGCAAAAGGGTGAATAAATTGGTAAAACTGTTTATAACACTGTATCCAATTTTAGAGTGAAGAAAAAAATATGCCAGAAAAATTTCTATAAATAACAATTGGATTATGAAACGAATTCGTATAATTTTACGATTATGACTGACTAGTAATGCGAGAAATGCAATAATTCCTAATGATAAAATAAAATGATAAATCTTTTCAGACATGTCTGCTCCAAAAGAGTACCAGGTAGAGTTATTGATTAAATCAAATTACGATATTTTAGATAATTGATAAAAATCCTCTCAAAATTTTTATAATCACCATAATTAACGTCTATATTTAGAGAAAATCTTCTCAGAAAACTGCCATCCCTTAATTAATTTTAAGATTTTTGGTGTTCCCGGTAGGACTCGAACCTACAACTAGCCCTTAGGAGGGGCTTATTATATCCTTTTTAACTAAGGGAACGCTCTACTCTAATAGAGATAGATATTTACAAAATCCCTCGATTAATTACAGCAGGATTTATTGTTGGCTCTGAGATTTTTCATTTGACTCGCATAATTTTTAAACAATTTAGTATTTTTATAATTTTGGCAATCCTTCATAAAGGTCTCAAATTGAGAATGATTATTACTTAATAAATCTGATCTGTATGTATGTTAACTGTCTGTACTGGACTTGGAGTAATATTATTCGTTTTGGTTTCAATTCTAGTAAATTCGGTAAAAAAATTAATTTCGCTAAAATTGGTCTGCTTAATGTTCATCTTCTATGTCGTAGGTTTGCTTTGCATTTTAGTAAACTTCATCCTGGTATGTAAATTGATTTTTATTTATTTTCATGAATCCAACCAATTTTTATCTTTGTATAGTGATACCAAATTAGACTAGTGAAAGTGAAAGCTATCATTGTTGATAATGAAATTCCAGTTCAGCAAGAACTAAATTTGCTCATACGTCAGTACAGTCGTCTGATTAACATTAGGGAAATCTTTGATGATGGTTTAGAAGTATTCAAATATCTTCTCAACCATCAAGTAGATGTGATTTTTCTAGATATACGGATTCCATCTTTAGATGGAATTATTCTGGCTCATAACCTAAAAAATTTTGTAAATAAGCCAATTATTATATTTGTTACTGCTTATAAGGAGTATGCGGTGGAAGCCTTTGAGTTGGAAGCTTTTGATTATATTATTAAACCTTGGCAGGAAAACCGTCTGTTAACCGTGTTGCATAAATTAGAAGTTAACTGGCAGCAAAAGCTACAAAAGATTCTTCTCCCAGGATTAAAAACTATTAATTTGATAAAAAATGATCGTTTTATTGTTACTAATCTTAGTGAGATTGGTTATGCCGAAGCTCATGAAAAAATGACTTTTGTTTATACCAGCTCGGGAGAGTATGTAATGCCAGTAAGTATTACTAGATTTTGTCAACAACTGCAGTCTAGCGAGTTTTTTCGTTGTCACCGTTCCTATTGTGTTAATCTCACTCATATAAGAGAAATTGAGCCATGGTTCAATCAAACTTATTTACTTCAACTTCGTGAGCAAAATTTCAGAGTACCTGTGAGCCGCAGTAAGGTAAAAGAATTTAGGCATCTCATGCGAATTTAGATGGTTTTGATTCCATTTTAAATGCTTTTAATGCAATTAAGATTAGTATTACATAGTATATAATTTAAACTCTTATTCTCTATAGTAAATTGTCAGTTTTTTTGCAATTAAATTTACAAATACTATTCAATTAGACCTTGAATGGATTAATCTCATCATAAAATTTCTCAAGAGTTAAATTACTTCATTGCTGCACTATGCTTATGTTTCTATAATTAATAACAATCCTACAAACCCATATATAACTTCTCCAGTTGATAAGTTATACTCCATGGATTTTTATATTTGATGATATACTGAAGGATACTAATTATATGTTTGGCCAAAACCCTGCTCGAAAAAAAGCTCCTGATAGTGACCAACTATGGGTTGAGGAGATTTTCCAGACTATTCAAGGAGAAGGACCATATAGTGGTTATCCCGCAACTTTTATTAGGCTCTCAGGTTGTAATTTAAAATGTTATTGGTGCGATACACAATTTGAATCATTTAAATTGAATCTGACTCCTCTAGAAATTTTTCATAAAATTAAGAATCTTCATTACCCTACTCCTGAATTAGTAGTGATTACCGGTGGAGAACCGTTTCGACAAAATATAGTACCATTAATAGAATTTCTTCTTAACAAGAAATTTCAAGTACAAATAGAAACTAATGGAACTATACATCGACCAATTAATCTTAATAAAAGCCTGACAGTAGTATGTAGCCCTAAAACCCCTCAGTTACATCCAAGAACCGTAGAAATCATTACTCACTATAAATATGTCATTGCGTATGGAGAAATTGATGAAGATGATGGCCTACCG
Source organism: Candidatus Dasytiphilus stammeri (assembly GCA_041944325.1). Classification (GTDB taxonomy): domain Bacteria; phylum Pseudomonadota; class Gammaproteobacteria; order Enterobacterales; family Enterobacteriaceae; genus Dasytiphilus; species Dasytiphilus stammeri_M. The sequence goes on from CP145878.1 coordinate 280,833, forward strand.
GCTTGTTGCACTCAAATCAAAGGTAAAAATCTCAAGTTATTTAGACCTCCTTTAGGAAAGCCAGTATACGTTATGCCTCGAGACGATTATGATAAAGAAATTAACCAAAAGAATATAAATACTTGTATAGAAGTAGCCCTGAAACATGGTCGAACATTAAATCTTCAGTTACATAAACAACTTGATCTCCCATAAGGAATTTTTTCTAATGAAGGAAAATATAAATATAAGGAAAATACTATGTCAAATCCAAAGGAAAAAGCCCGTCAAGCTGTCGTGGATATTTTAAATTACCTGGGTGAAGATGTGACTCGACAGGGACTTATTGATACACCAGATCGTTTTCTAAAATCGTTAAAAACTCAAACCGAAGGTTATTCTAAAGACCCTTCTAAAATTCTAGAAAAATTTTTTGAAGAAGTTGAAGGATATAATAATTTAGTGCTTCTTCAAAATGTTCATTTTGAATCTACATGTGAACATCATCTAGCTCCTATAGTAGGCAGTGCTATGGTTGGCTATATACCTGATAGGAGAGTAGTAGGGCTTTCTAAACTTGCACGTGTTGTAGATGTATTTTCTAAAAGATTACAGATCCAGGAAAGATTAACCTCCCAAATTGGACAAACGCTTGACGAGGTCCTTAAACCTAAAGGAGTCGGTGTTATTATCAGAGCTAGACATAACTGTTTGTGTACGCGAGGTGCTTATAAACCTAATGCTTTTATGACCACTATTTATTTTTCTGGAATTTTTGAGCAAGATTTGCTTAAAAAAGAAGAATTTTATAAATCTGTATCTCTTCCTTGGGGTCAAGGTGTACATTATTCTCAGTAAGGAAATATTATGTATCAAATTAACCGAAAAATAGAAATTGATGCTGGTCATAGAATTAAAGCACATGCTTCAAAATGTCGCAATTTGCACGGACATAGATATTCAATTATTTTAACTATTTCATCACAAGAGTTAATTAATCAAGGATCTCAAACCGGTATGGTTATGGATTTTAGTTTTGTAAAAGATGCTATGAAAGAATGCATTGATAGTAATTGTGATCATGCAATGATTGTAGATGCAGAAGATAATTACCTAATAAAAATATTAGATCTTGTTGAAGATGGAAATAAAGTTCAACAGTCTAAAAATGCTTTACTTGTTTATAATTCCGCTGGAATGAAAATTTATATCGTCCCTTTTTCACCTACTGCTGAAGCATTAGCAAAGCACTGGTATGAAATACTTTCCAGTAAAATTTCTAAACGATTGTCAGAAAAAAATTGGATGATCGTTGAATCTGTCAGGGTTTATGAAACTCCTAATTGTTGGGCAGAATATCCTGCGTATCCTAAAGAGATGTCCGATGTTCAGAAAAAGTTATGTATTTGATGATGTACTACTGGTACCCAAATTAACCAACGCATCTAGTAGAAAATGTATTGATATTAGTGTTAATTTAAACAGAATTGGTAAATTAAGTATTCCCATAATTTCCGCTAATACTCAATGGTGTACTGAATCTAAGATGGCAATCGCCATCGCCAAAATGGGAGGACTTGGTATCATTCATCGGATGTGCACTATTGATACTCAAGTTAGTCATGTGCATGCAGTTAAAGCCATATCTGGAACTGATTTTACACATGATAAAGATTTTTACCCGACATTGGACAAAGATGGAAAATTAAAGGTCGGGGCTTCTGTAGGAATCGTTGATGATTATTTTGATCGGGCAATTCAATTAATTAGTTCTGGGATTGATTTCATCACTGTAGATGTTGCTCATGGACATTCAACTTGTGCTATTAATGCAATTAAAAATTTAACTCAGTCTTTTCCTGAAATTCCTTTAATTGCTGGAAATGTAGCAACCGCGCAGGGGGTCATTGATTTAGCACTTGCTGGTGCCAGCGTTATCAAAGTGGGAATTGGTCCTGGTAGTGTATGTACTACTAGATTAGTTACTGGTGCCGGGGTTCCTCAACTGACAGCGATTATGGATTGTGTCCAAGCTGGAAAAGAATTAGGTGTAAGTATTATTGCGGATGGTGGTATTAAAAGTTCCGGGGATATAGTAAAAGCCTTAGCTGCGGGAGCATCATGCGTCATGCTAGGTAGAATGATAGCCGGAACCAATGAAAGTGCTGCTGAATTAATCGAAATTGAAGGTAAAAAATATAAAGCTACTAGAGGTTTTGTCACGTTTGGTACTAAACTGGAATTACGAAGATTACAAGGAAAAACTATTCCAAAAGAAGAATATCTCCGCTATGTTCCTGAAGGGGTAGAAGCATGCTTTGAATATATAGGATCTTTACGCGAATATTTATACCAATTAATAGGTGGGATTCAATCTGGTTTTAGCTACAGTGGAGCTAATAATTATCAAGAACTTATTTCTAATCATGAATTTATCCAAGTTTCTATACAAACACAGCAAGAAAATCTACCTCATGCCCTAAATCTAGATGTAACGCCACCGAGAGATTATAATCAAGAGGTGATTTACAGCGATGATTAAGGTTTCATGGGAGGAAATTAATTTTTTGTCTATCAAGATTGCATCAATAATCAAAAAAAAACATATAAAATATGACTGTATTATTGGGATAGCTCGATCTGGATTAGTTCCAGCAGTTATTGTGGCACATTATCTTGGTATAAGAGAATTAACCTCCATTTGTTTGATCAGGAACAAAACTGATGATATTAACTCCGAAAAACTTCATCCTCAAATATTAGATATTGGAAATTTAGCGGAAAAATCTAATCACTGGATGGTGATTGATGATATTGTTGGAAGTGGAGAAACCATTAAATTTATTAGAGAAAATTTTTCAATCCCAAATCGCACAATTTTTGTTGCGAGTCTATTTTTTAATTCTCAAAATGGTAATCTAAATCGTATTAATCAATTGGTGGATTTTTATGCAAAAGAAGTACATGAATGGGTTCGCTTTCCTTGGGAAATTAGTCTGTAAGAGATAATAATATGGATATGAGACATATACTTGATAAAGCAGACGTGATTAGTGTTGAGATTCCTTTATCACCTGAGCTAGAAGTTTCTCAATATTTGCATAATAACTACCCAAATTTAAGAAATTATCCGATAACGGTTTTTAAGAAAATTTTATGTAAATCTGAGATTTGTTATGTTGATAATTTATTAAAACGTCTAATTATTTTAGACGCTTTAGATATGAATGAATGTAATTATCTTACCGAATTCTGTAAAAGGATAGATACCTTATCTTCGGGTCAGGATATCACTTCTCAGCAGCACCGACCTGATTGGTTATTGTCTTCATGGTCTCTATTAGATTTTCCATTTCTTAGGTATCAACCTAAAGATTCTGGTCGTTATTTAACTTCATTTATATTTTGTATCGAAGATGATCATGGTCGAAATAATTTAGGTTTTTATCGTGGCGAGATTAAAAACGAAAATACTATTGCAATTTTTATTGATCCCAGAACAGATGCATCTAGAATACTTAATAAGTGTTTACAAAATAAAAAAAAAGCTTTTATTAGTCTTTTTAATGGTGGACCTCTAGTTAATTACATTAGTGCTGCTAGCAAAATTCCTGATACTATTGACAGTTATTGGTTTTCTAATGCGTTATCCAAATCCGAGATAAAATTGTTTAAAGATGAACCTTACCCAGCAGTACCCACCGCTAGCGAAATAGTGCTTTATGGTTACACCGAAGGTAAGAAAATTCTTGAAGGTCCATTCTGTGAATTTAAAGGGTATTATTCTGATCAAACGTATAGTTACGAATTTAAAATTGATAAAATATATACCCGAGAACATCCATATTTTTTTGGAATTTTTTGTGGAAAAGAATCTGGATTAAATTTAATGCAATTTCAAAATGAAACTTTTATGTTTCATCATCTTATCAAAAAAAGTTTTTCGATCAAAAAAGTAATTTATCCATTTGATTATTTCGCTGAATTTGGCACAATTATTGAAACGGAATTTCCAAACTTGGAAATTCTGAAAATAGCAATGGAATATGATACTCGAAGCAAGATATTTTTTGTGGTCCGGAATGCGAAAAATTTATTTTCAGATCTGGCGATTTTTAATTTTTCTATACGTCAAGAGATTTATCTTAAAAGAGGAATCAAGATGGGTGAAAGAATTGGTATTTTAGTAGATAATGATAATCAGTATGAATGGGCTGAATATTAATCTCTATAGGAAATAAATTATGCTTAATTTGGTGTGCGGTCGTCTACAATTTCTACGCGACGCAGAAAAGCTTAAAGATACCCTGCGCAGTGCGTATACGTCCAACGGACGTAGAGAAAGCACTGCTGAACATTCATGGCGGCTTTGCTTGCTAGCTATGACTTTTGAAGATCAGTTAAACTCCCTTGACTTTGTTAAAGTACTAAAATTATGTGTATTACATGATTTAGGAGAAGCTCTTCATGGAGATATACCTGCTGTTCATCAGGTTGATTTATTGAAGAAAAGTAAACGAGAACGTACTGACTTACTACAGTTAATGCAATCACTGGATGAGAATCTAAGAAATAATTTTTTACAATTATGGGACGAATATGAACATGTCTCTTCTCTTGAGGCACAAGTGGTTAAAGCTTTTGATAAATTTGAAACTCTAATTCAGCATAATCAGGGAGATAATCCGGTTGATTTTAATTACCTATTCAATCTTACATATGGAAAAGATCAAACCAATATTTCACCATTTTTTGTTAAAATTCGACAAAAAATTGATGAAGAAACTCGAAAAATCATTCTGCAACAGTCCAATCAGCACAATCTAAAAAAAAATTAGGCGATGAAGCTTTCATAAATAGATCGCATAGCTTACTATTTCATGTCATATTAGATTTGAGATGATTTTAATTATCTCGAAGATCTTTCGTATTTTTTGTCACCGGCGTTTCAAACTATTTACTTAGATTTGGACTTGAATAGGCATTATAAAATATAATAGTTGTAATAAAATTGAACCTTAAATTTTGCTAGTATTTAAAACAAGGAATCACAATGGACGATCAACTCAATAAATCTGCACTTGATTATCATCAGTTTCCAGTACCAGGTAAAATACAAGTTACTGCCACCAAACCTTTAACCACACAACGTGATTTAGCTCTTGCTTATTCTCCAGGAGTTGCTGCGCCTTGTTTAGAGATAGTTGCCGATCCCTGGGCGGTCAATAAATACACTGCCAGAGGAAATTTGGTAGCTGTAATTTCTAATGGTACGGCTGTACTAGGATTAGGCAATATTGGAGCACTTGCTGGCAAGCCAGTTATGGAAGGTAAAGGGGTACTTTTTAAAAAATTTGCAGGTATTGATGTTTTTGATATCGAAATTGATGAACAGGACCCTGATAAATTAATTAACGTTATTACTGCACTAGAACCTACTTTTGGTGGGATTAATCTTGAAGATATTAAAGCCCCTGAATGTTTTTATATTGAAAAAGTATTACGTGATCGGATGAAGATTCCGGTATTTCATGATGATCAACATGGAACCGCCATTATTTGTACGGCCGCCGTTCTAAATGGTTTACGTGTAGTTAAAAAGAAGATTTCTGAAGTTCGACTCGTAGTATCCGGTGCTGGTGCTTCAGCTATTGCTTGTCTTAATCTCCTGGTTACACTAGGCATACAGAAACATAATATTGTGGTATGTGATTCTAAGGGTGTAGTTTATAAAGGCCGAGACAAGAAATTAGATATTTCAAAATCAGTATATGCTATTGAAGTTAACGGCCAGTATACTCTTGACGAAGTTATTAATGGAGCGGACATCTTTCTAGGATGTTCGATCCCTAATGTTTTAACTCCCGAAATGGTAAGGAGGATGGCTAAAGATCCCCTCATTCTGGCTTTAGCTAATCCAGAACCAGAAATATTACCTCCGCTAGTCAAAGCAGTACGACCCGATGCGATAATCTGTACCGGTCGTTCAGATTATCCTAATCAGGTGAATAATGTTCTTTGTTTTCCCTTTATATTTCGGGGAGCTCTGGATGTAGGAGCTACTACCATCAATGAAGAAATGAAAATTTCAGCAGTACATGCTATTGCGGATCTGGCCCTGGCAGAAACCAATGAAATTGTAGCATCTGCTTATAGTGATGATGCGCTGATTTTTGGATCAGAATATTTAATTCCTAAACCATTTGATCCCCGATTGATTGTCAACATTGCACCAGCCGTGGCACAAGCCGCCATGAGATCCGGAGTTGCAACTCGGCCAATTGTAGATTGGGCTGCATACAAGAATAAGCTTTCCACCTTTAACTACTAGTAGTAGTTATTAATATTTTATCTATTAAAGATAAAGTTAACTTAGCGACTCCGGAAAACAATCCTTCCTTTACTAAGGTCATATGGAGTAAGTTCTACAGTTACTTGATCACCAGTCAAAATTCTAATGTAATTTTTTCGCATCTTACCAGATATATGCGCAGTGACTACGTGTCCATTTTCTAGTTCAACTCGGAACATAGTGTTAGGTAAAGTCTCTCGTACAGTTCCCTGCATTTCAATATTTTCTTCTTTAGCCATCTTATACCACCTACTAAAAACTAATACCATTAATATAACGTTCGGCATCTAACGCCGCCATACATCCTGTTCCTGCCGATGTAATCGCTTGACGATATACTGGATCCATCACATCACCTGCAGCAAATACACCTGGAATACTTGTTTCGGTAGCAGATCCTGGATAACCAGATTTTACTATTATATAACCATTTTCCATCTCTAATTGTCCACTGAAAATTGCTGTGTTTGGTTGATATCCAATAGCAATAAATACCCCGTTAACATTAATTGACTTTAATTTTAATTCTGTAGGATTATCTGGTTCTACAGCACATAATCGTACACCGCTTACTCCCACCATATGATCGCCAAGAATTTCCTCAATTCTATATTTAGAATGCAGAATAATCTTTCCAGATTTAACCTGTTCCATCAATCTACTTATTAAGATTTTATCAGCACGAAAATGTTCTCTTCTGTGTATCAGATGAACTTCTCTGGCAATTTTAGCCAAATACAGCGCATCAGAAACTGCAGTATTTCCACCTCCTACTACCGCTACTTTTTGATTTTTATAAAAAAAACCATCACAGGTAGCACAGGCTGACACACCTTTTCCTTTAAAAGTATCTTCAGATTTTAATCCCAAATAACGTGCCGATGCTCCAGTTGCCACAATTAGCGCATCACAATGATATTCTTCATTTTCTCCAAAAAGACAAAAAGGCCTTTTTTGTAAATTTACTTTATTAATATGATCATAAACTATTTCCGTATGAAATTTTATGGCATGTTTATGCATGCGATCCATCAATTGGGGACCGGTTAAATATAGAGGATCACCTGGCCAATTTTCAATCTCTAATGTAGTAGTCAGTTGCCCACCTGTCTCAAGACCTGTAATTAAAATTGGTTTCAGATGAGCACGTGCTGCATAAATAGCTGCTGTATATCCTGCGGGACCAGAACCTAAAATTATGAGTTTTTTATGTTGGATCATAATGATAATATCCTCATCAAATTAACGAGCTAATGACCTTATTATATTTCGCTTGAGGGCTTTTTCATAATTAAATAATATCACATCATCTCATTAACTGGATAATGGCTTCTATATTATAGAATTGCTCTATTATTTATTAGTTATTGTTTTTTAGATAAAAATCTAAAAATAATAAAATCTGATATTCATAGAAGATTTTCTAAAAAATTTCTTTATTACTCTTTTATATGATAATATTAGTTATCATTTCTGCTTTCGGAGCACTTGCTAATCAGTCAGAAGCTGAACGCAACGGATTGCAAAACAAAATCAACCATTTACATGCTAATTTTACATCTGATTATTATATCAGCTTTAAAAATTATGGATTAAACGTCCGAATTTTTTAAAATTACATATAATTTATGATGGATAAAACAGAACTATTAATGATCCACGATAAATTCAATTCATATGCTAGATCCCAATTTAATACGTAATGAACTAGATATAGTAGCTGAAAAACTTGCAAGTAGAGGTTTTAAACTTGACATTAATCAACTACGCATGATAGAAGCCCGTCGCAAAATTTTACAAATTGAAACCGAACAATTGCAGGCGGAACGCAAGAGACGAGCGAAAAATCTTGGACGTGGTGAAGGAGATATCGAATCTTTACGCAAAGAATTGAAGGTATTGAGTGAATTTTTAGATTCTAAAATCACCGAGCTAGATAGATTCAAACATAAACTACTTGAAGTATCGTTGACGCTTCCTAATCTACCTGCCAATGAAGTTCCTATCGGGAAAGATGAAACCCAAAATATTGAAATAACTAAGTGGGGAGAACGTCGGCAATATGAATTTACTGTGCGTGACCATGTGAATTTAGGTAACCTGGTTCAGGGTCTTGACTTGGCTTCAGCTGTCAAGTTAACCGGAAGTCGTTTTGTGGTAATGAAAGGCCCGCTTGCCAGACTACATCGTGCGTTGGGACAGTTTATGATGGATCTACATACTAACAAACATGGCTATACAGAAGTTTATGTTCCCTCTATAGTTAATTATGCTTCACTTTATGGCACTGGGCAACTTCCTAAATTTGGGGAAGAATTGTTCCATACTAGACTGCACCACAAAGAAGATCCTAACCTAAGTAATTATGCTTTAATCCCTACTGCAGAAGTACCCTTGACTAATCTAGTCCGCAATGAAATCTTAGAAGATGAATTATTGCCTATAAAATTTACTGCACATACTCCATGTTATCGTTCTGAAGCTGGTTCTTATGGTCGTGATAACTCCGGTCTAATTCGTACGCATCAATTTGATAAAGTAGAATTAGTGCAAATTACACGTCCTGAAGATTCTATGCATGCATTAGAATTATTAACTAGTCATGCTGAAGCCGTACTTAAATTGCTTAAATTACCGTACCGAAAGATGTTGCTATGTACCGGCGATTTAGGGGCAAGTGCCTGTAAAACTTATGATCTAGAAGTCTGGTTACCTGCTCAGAATATTTACCGAGAAATATCTTCTTGCTCTAATATGTGGGATTTTCAAGCCCGTAGAATGCAGACACGTTATCGGAGTAAAAAAAATAAAAAAATCCGATTAGTACATACTATAAATGGTTCAGGATTAGCAATAGGTCGTACACTAGTAGCAGTAATGGAAAATTATCAGCAATCCGATGGTAGTATTTTGGTACCAGATATTTTGCATTCTTACATGGATGGAATGACGTTAATTGGTGGGCCGTGAGGGATTCGAACCCCCGACCATTGGATTAAGAGTCCACTGCTCTACCAACTAAGCTAACGACCCACATATATTTATAGTAAATTAGAACGTTTTTCCATGATTTTATTAAGAATATTACGATATTGTTGCAGCAATATTTCATCTGCTTCCAATTCAAGTTTATAAATGATATTAGCTACGATGGTTTTATTAGTCACCGGTTTACCTAAATTTGTCAGTTCATTCATGATTGCTGTTAGCAATTGTCTTTCATTTTCATTAGGCCCCGATACATTAAAATTCAAATCCGAGTTTACAACCTTAAGGCTATGCTTCATACTCATCCTCCAAAATGATTCATTAAAGAAGAGATGATAATGATTGTAGGATATTATCTTCTATCTTAATAGATTTTTCTATGCATGATTGTATAGCAGCCAACACAGCAGCGCGTAATCCTTTTTCTTCTAATAACTTTACCGCTTCAAGAGTTGTCCCGTTTGGAGAACAAACCTCGTCTTTTAATTCACCTGGATGTTTTCCGGTTTTTAGGACCATTTGGGCGGCACCCTTGACTGCCTGTGCAGCAAATTTATAAGCTTGTATACGTGGCATTCCAGCACTAACCGCTGCATCAGCCATCGCTTCTATAAACATATATACATAAGCAGGAGCCGAACTACTAACGCCAATTACAGTGTGAATCAGAGATTCTGGTAAAATTTCAGTTTTACCTATAATATTAAATATATTTAGTACTTCATTAACTTCCTGTTGTGTAACCAATGCGTTTGGTGTTACTGATGTCATGGCTTTTCCTACTAGAGCTGGTGTATTGGACATAACACGTATAATTTTATAACCGGGTCCTATTAATCTACCTAGCCAATCTAATGTAACACCAGTCGCTAGAGAAATTACAATAAAATCTTTTTTCCTGAGAGATAGCTTATTATCTTTTAGCATCTCGATAATAATGTTCGGTTTAACTGCCAGAAATAAAATCTGAGCATTTTGGGCTACTTCTTGTTCACTAAAATTTAAATTGATCCCATATTTTTGCTGTAATCTTTTACTCTTTTCAGAATGGCAATCATAGACATAAATGTTTTCTGGAATTAACTGTCTACTTTCAATAATACCACCAATGATTGCATTAGCCATATTACCGCCACCAATAAAACCCAGTTTTTTCTTCATCATTAATCTCAACCTTAATATTTTATGTTACCACCGAGCTCATTTAATTATCATCTGCATCTGTGGGAGATTCATTCATCCAAGCGGTAAGTAAGCGATATGAAATGGCTAAAACTACTGGTCCAATGAACAGACCGATCATCCCAAAAGTCAACAGGCCACCTATAACGCCACAAAGAATTAGAATTATTGGTAAGTCGGCTCCCATCCGGATTAAAAAGGGCCGTAAGATATTATCTAAAGTCACCACAATACAGCTCCAAATTATTAAAAGCGTTCCATAAGTCGTATCACCACGCCAGTAAAGCCAAATTATAGCCGGGATTAATACAGGAAGTGTACCTAATTGCATCAAACAAAATAAAATTAAGAGTACTGTTAATAATGTAGCATAAGGTATTCCAGAAAGTGCTAAACCAATTCCTGCCAGGATTCCTTGTACTAAAGCGGTAACCGTTACCCCTAGAGCCACGGCGCGGATAGCTTGGCTAGCTAATAAAACTGCGGCATCACCACGATGTGTAGCTATCCGCCTCGCAAAATGACGAACTCCTTGTGCTATCTGCTCACCACGCCAATAAAGCAATATACTAAATAGCAACATTAAACTAAGATGTAGCATGAGACGTCCCAAATGTGCGACTTGCGAAAAAATAAAAGTTGTAGTTGTGCCCATATAAGGTTTGAAATATGTAATTATCGAGTTATTTTCCCCAGCTAAAAGACTATGCCAGCTAGAATAAAGTTTTGCTCCTATAACAGGAATATTAAGAAGCCAATGCAACTGGGGAGGTTGGATCTTACCTGAGGTAAGATTTTGAATGATTGGAATCATATTATCCATAAAACTATTTATTAGTAAAGCTATCGGAATAATAAATAATAAAAATAGGATAAGTATCATAACAATAATCGCTAGTGTTCTACGGCCCCATAGCAATTTCTGGAGTTTTAGTAGTAAAGGCCAAGTTGTAATTACCACCATACTCGCCCAGGCAAAACCAGGAATAAATGGCTGTACTACCCAAAAACAGGTGATGATTAATAAGGTAATAAACATACATAAAAATAGTATTTTGGGGATATCTACTCCTTGTAGCAGATTTTTAAGACAAGAATTTTTCTCTTTACACCTTCTAGATTTATGGTTATCACCATTCTCATCGTGCCAATTAGTCAATTTAATACCTCCGCCGCTAGCGGTGCTGCGGCTTCTTCTATTTTAGGATAATGAATGTTATTGCTTTTCATCGATATTGGGTACGTCCGAGTGGACTTGAACCACTGACCACCACCATGTCAAGGTGGTACTCTTACCTACTGAGCTACGGACGTATTAATGACGATCGCCTCTTTACTAGAGTATAATATAAAAAAAATTACTACGAAAGTACCCTGTTGATTTTAATTAGCTGCTATCTTGAAAATTTCCTCAGCAGAAAAACTTTGTAATTTGCGTATCCGATGGATCATCATAATTGCTGACGCTGTTAACCCGACAATAAATCCTATCCAAAACCCAGCAGGACCTAAAGGAGTAACGATCCAATCCGTTAGCGCGAGTATATATCCACAAGGTAATCCTAATAACCAATAAGCGGTAAAAGTAATTAGAGAAATGGAACGAGTATCTTTATAACCTCTTAAGATACCACTACCGATAACTTGTACAGCATCAGAAACCTGATAGAGAGCTGCCAATAACATAAGCTGTGTTGCAAGTGCTACCACTTGTGGATTATCATTATACAATAACGCAATGTGATCACGATAAATTATCGTAATAATTGCGGTAACACTCGCAATAGCAATTCCAGTACCATGAGCGGTATCAGCGGCTAACTTAGCCTTTTTTATGGAACCTTGGCCCAGCTGAAAACTTACCCTAATCGTCGTTGCTACACTAAGTGATAGTGGTAAAACAAAAACCAGCGAACTAAAATTTAGCGCAATTTGGTGACCCGCGATTTGCACAACCCCTAAATGAGAAATCAGCAAAGCAACCATGGCAAATAAAGTCACTTCAAAGAAAAAAGATAGAGCAATTGGAAATCCTAGAGTAATCAGACGCCATAGTGCTTTACTATCTGGTTTTGCTAAACTTGTGCTTGGGGGAGTTTTACTACTAAATTTCACCCAGGTTACCATGGTGAGAAACATAATCCAGTAAACAAACGCGGTTGCTATTCCGCATCCTACTCCACCAAAAGCGGGCATTCCAAATTTACCATGAATAAAAATATAATTCACTGGAAGATTCACTATTAATCCAATAAAACCTATTACCATACCTGGTTTAGGATTTGCCAGACCATCACATTGATTCCGTAATACCTGAAAAAATAAATAACCTGGAGTGCCATATAGCATGGCATGTAAATAAAAAACCGTTTTATCAGCAAGTATTGGACTGATGTCAGGCATTAAATGAATAAGATGACTTGCATTGTATATTACCAACATAATTAATATAGATGCTATTCCTGCTAGCCAGTAAGCTTGAGAAACCTGATAAGCGATCTGGTCGCGACGACCTGAACCATTAAGTTGTGCAACTACTGGTGTTAGTGCAAGGATTAAACCATAGCCAAATAAAATGGCCGGTAACCATATTGAGGTACCCATAGCTACCGCCGCCATGTCAGTAGTACTCATTGCTCCAGCCATAATGGTATTCATAAAACCAATTGAGGTTTGTGCAATTTGTGCCAGAATTACCGGGGCAGCTAGCATTAATAGTTGACGTGCTTCTGCAAAATATTTCTGCACGTATCTTATCCTTTATAAAATAACTAAAAAAATCTTATTTTAACGTTACATGTTAGTTTAGGCAAACTTTACCACCGTAAAATTATTTATATTATTTTTTCATGCTGCTATACTGGCTGGCAGCAATCTGATAAGAATCTTATTAAAGAGATGTTTACTGGGATTATACAAGGTATAGCAAACGTACTAAAGATAAAGCAAAATCAAGAGTTGCGCACTTACATAATTAGATTACCAGCTGAGATGTTAGTGGGGTTGAAAAGTGGTATGTCAGTAGCTAACAATGGTTGTTGTTTAACAATCGCGGCCATTAATCACGATCAAGTAAGATTTGATCTCATCAAGGAAACTTTATCTGTAACAAATTTGCGAGAGTTAAAACCTGGCGATCAAGTTAATGTAGAACGTGCTGCAAAATTAGGTGATGAAATTGGCGGACATTTGATTTCTGGTCATATAATGACTACTGCAGAAATAATAAAAATTATCCATATAAAAAATCATAGTGAATTATGGTTTAAACTGCGAGATGAAAGTGTCTGTAAATATATACGGTATAAGGGTTTTATTGCTATTGACGGAATTAGCCTGACAATTGGATCAATAAAGGATAATCAATTCGGGGTACATTTGATCCCCGAAACTATTGCTCGCACTACACTTGGTAGTAAGAGATTGACAAATACAGTCAACATTGAAATTGATTTTTATACGAAAACTATTATCGAAACTGTTGAATCTTTATGCTTAGAAAAATATCTAACTACTATGCCTTATTAAAATTGAATGGATATGATTATCCGCACCTTTCAGTTTTTTAATATTTAGCGTTTACTAGTGCCGAGGTTTTAGAGTAAAATCAATTAAAATTACTCTAAATCAAGGTAAAGTAATAATGAATTCTATTGAAAAAATTAAGCGGCAAATTGCTGAAAATCCAATTTTGCTTTTTATGAAAGGTTCACCAAAGCTTCCATCCTGTGGTTTTTCTGCACAGGCTGCACAGGTACTTTTGGCATGTATTGAAAATTTTTCCTACGTAGATGTTTTAAAACATCCGGATATTCGTGCTGAATTACCTAAATATGCTAATTGGCCTACTTTCCCCCAATTATGGGTAGATCAAAAACTTATTGGTGGTTGTGATATTATTATTGAGATGTTCAAACATGGGGAATTACAGAGTATAATAAAAGAAACTGCGGATAAATATCGGTTATGTTCATCTACTAATTCAATTAATTAGCAAAATTTTTTTCATGAAAGAAAACTCTGATTTACCTAAAATTGCACAATTGCGTCGAGAATATACTCGTGATAGTCTACGCCGTACTAATTTACCTTTGGATCCATTGACCTTATTTAGACAATGGCTGAACCAAGCATGTGCCGCCAAGCTTCCAGATCCTACTGCGATGTGTCTAGCCACGGTCGACGGCTCACAGCCTTGGCAACGCATGGTACTACTTAAGCATTTTGATGAACAAGGAATGATATTTTTTACTAATCTAAGTAGCCGTAAAGCCCAGCATCTAAATAACAATCCATGTATTAGCTTATTATTTCCTTGGAATATGTTGGAACGACAAGTGATAGTGCTCGGTAGTGTGCAACGTCTATCCATGACAGATACCGAAAAATATTTTCATAGTCGTCCTCGTAATAGCCAAATTGGAACTTGGGTTTCACATCAGTCAAATATTATTCCCACTCGCAAAGTATTAGAACGTAAATTTATTAAATTAAAACAACAGTTTCAACATCAAGAAATTCCTTTACCCAATTTTTGGGGGGGCTTTAGGGTGGACATTAACGCCATAGAATTTTGGCAAGGTGGTAAATATCGTTTACATGATCGATTTTTTTTTCATCGTGAAGGAAAAAAATGGAAAATAGATCGTTTATCTCCCTAAACATAATAATATTAATATAAATTTTCCACTAAGGTGGTTTCATAGAATCTTACTTAATTACTGAATGACTACTAATCTGATTAATAAATTGAAAGAAAGGGGCCTGATATCTCAAATTACGAATGAAAAGGCATTAATCCAAAGACTTGAACAGGGAAGTATTTTACTTTATTGTGGTTTTGATCCAACAGCGGAGAGCTTACATTTAGGACACCTCGTACCCTTGCTTTGCATGAAAATATTTCAGAATGCTGGTCATAAACCTATCGTTCTGATAGGCGGAGGAACCGGTTTAATTGGTGATCCCAGTTTTAAAGCCCGTGAACGTAAGCTAAATACTACTGATCAAGTAAACGAATGGGTAAAAAAAATTTCCGACCAAATCGCGCTATTTTTAGATTTTAATGGTGGAGATAATAGTGCTCTTATCGTCAATAATTATAACTGGCTTGGTAAAATGAGTGTTCTAGATTTCCTACGTATTGTTGGTAAACATTTTACTATTAATCAGTTAATTAATAAAGAAGCAGTTAAACAGCGCTTCAATCGTGATGAAAGAGGTATTTCTTTTACTGAATTTACTTATAATTTATTACAAAGTTATGATTTTGCTTGTCTAAATACACAGTATGGTGTTGAATTGCAAATAGGTGGCTCTGATCAGTGGGGGAATATTACCTCAGGGATTTATTTAACTCGGAAACTTCATCAAAAAAAAGTATTTGGGATCACTCTTCCATTAATTACCAAAGCTAATGGTATTAAATTTGGTAAAACCGATAGTGATACCATATGGCTTAATGCTCAAAAAACTAGTCCTTATAAATTTTACCAGTTTTGGATCAACACCGCAGATCTTGACGTATATAGATTCCTTAAATTATTTACTTTTATAGATCTCCAGATAATTTCTAGATTAGAGCAAGAAGATCAAACGACTCAAATTGCGCAACGGGCGCAGTTTATCTTAGCTGAACAGGTAACAAGAATGGTACATGGTGCTAACGGATTAGCTGCTGCCAAACGCATAACACAAAGTTTATTTTATGGTACAATAAGTAAAATGAAGGAAGCGGATTTCAGTCAGCTTGCCCAAGATGGGATGCCAGCAATTGAATTAGTAGAACCTGCGGATTTGCTACAGGTTCTAGTGAATGCTCAACTAGTATCATCACGAAGCCAAGCACGCTCATTAATTTCTGCTGGTGCGATCACCATTAATGGTAAAAAAACCAATGATACTCAATACCATTTGAGCTCAGTTGATAAGCTTTGTGGTCGTTATACATTATTACGACGTGGTAAAAAAAATTACTGTTTAATCTGTTGGAAATCATAACTAAATATTAGTTATAATAATGGACTAAAAAAGTAAAACAATCTTTCTACTAAACGTTGCCAATAAGGACGACGTAACCAGTGCTTAACATCTACACTACTGGAATTACTAATGTAATTCTCTTGTATACGAGATAACTTCTTTCCAAAGTTGTCATCATCAATTACTAAGGTTATTTCAAAATTCAGCCATAAACTCCTGATATCCAAATTTACTGTCCCGATTAAACTCAATTGACCGTCAACTTGTAAAGTTTTGGTATGTAACAAACCTCCTTCAAATTGGTAAATTTTGACGCCAGCTACTAAAAGTTCCGTAAAAAAAGCCCGACTCGCCCAGCGCACAAACAGTGAGTCATTATAGCGTGGAATAATAATACTTACCTCAACCCCACGTTGAGCAGCAATACAAATTGCATGAAGTAGACAATCACTAGGCACCAAATAAGGCGTTGTCATGATTAGCGCTTTGCGTGCTGAGAAAATCGCGGTTAATAATGCCTGATGAATTATATTTTCAGGAAAACCTGGTCCTGATGCTATCACCTGAAGTGCCGAATTTTTTTTTGGTTTAGAAAGTAGAAGATTAATATCAGGTGCCGGTGGTGGTAGAATACGTTTCCCAGTTTCTAACTCCCAGTCGCAGGAGTAAATCATTCCCATCATATTCACCACAGGACCTTCCATACGTGCCATTAAGTCAATCCATTGACCAAATCCAGAATTTTGCCTAAAATAACGTGGGTCTACTAGGTTCATACTTCCAGTATAGACGATTTTGTTATCAATCAGCACTATCTTTCGATGTTGACGTAAATCTAATCGACGAAAAAAAATTAACCATATACTGACACGTAATGCTTCTACTACTTCAATGCCTGCATGACGCATGGTAACTGCCAGATTACTACTAAAAAATCTTCTACTTCCAGCAGAATCCAGCATTAATCTGCAGTGAACCCCGCGTTTAGCAGCAGCCAGAAGTGCCTCGGCTACTTCGTTAGCTGTTCCTCCTGGTTGCCAGATATAAAAAACCATTTTGATATTATCACGCGCCAGCTTAATATCTCTAATTATGTATTTCAGTGTATCATCAGTATTAGTTAGCAGTTCTAATTGATTAACTTTAACTCCAGCAATTCCTTGACGCATTTCACATAGCTTAAACAGGGGACGTGCTACATCACTATTATGGATCGCGAATAATGTGGGGTAATTTTTTAAATTATGAAGCCAATGCTTTATTGATGGCCACAAAATTCTGGCACGTTTGGAGCGTTGTTTTCCTAAGTAGAGTTCTTCTAGAATAAAGTAAGCTATAATACCTAACCAAGGTATTATGTAGACCATTAGTAACCAAGCAATAGAAGATGGGATTGCCCGGCGTTTCATTAAAATTCTGATGGTGGTTATTGCCATTAATAACCAGTAGCAATACACTATTATCCAGCTGATTAAATGGTAAATCTTGGTCATATAATCATTAATAATCTTTTTACTTTTTATTCCATGGAATCATGATCTATCTATTGAGTTACCTAATAACATATAAAATCGGTATAAATAAATAGTTAATACTGCATTAATGAGATTAGAAATAATATTCAATATTGCTGTGGCTATCATAATGGGTAAGGTAGTAAAAAAAGTTGAAATCAACAACATCATACCTTTAACGAATAGCCATAAAATAACTGCTGGAGTTACTAATCTAGTATATCTAAATGCGATCTGCATACTAGTCTGCATTGCAGATAACAGATTTTTTTTTTCCAATATCATAATAATTGGAGATAATGCTAATAGTATAGTCACTACAACACCGGGAATAATCAAGATAATAAAACCTAATTGGGATAATAAGGTCATCATGAATAGCAGTACCAATAGTTTAGGGAATTGAAACAGAGAATTTTCTAGCGCTAGAAATAGTCTAGCTGGTTTTCCTGCAGAAACTCGAGAAATCAAATTAAGTACTCCCCCTAACATCAAGGTATGCCCTATTAGGGTAACTAAAAAACTTATAGCAGAAATATATAAAAGCAGCCTAAATTGCTCTGAGGAGAGCTTTTGTATGATTTCAAGTAAACTTCTTACTTGAGGTTGGGTTCCCAATATAAACTGGAGTTGCTCAGTATAAGAAGGTAACAGAACATGATTAAAGATCACCGTAATTAAAGATGTTAATATAGCCATTAATGTAATTGTGATCCATTGATTACGGAAGAAATTTATGGTTTCACGGTATAAAGAACTAGCTGTGATATACATGGTAAATACTCCTGGCGTGGTAAACGAAATTTCTCAACAAGATGACCTAGCAGTAGCAGAGCAATTGGTATTTCCTTTGAAGTAATCATATCTACCACGTTCCTATAACCTTAAAATCAAGCTATAAATTAACTATTAATAATTATTATTTTTACTGATGATTATATATCATCTTCATAGCAGATGCCAATTTCGTAAATAATCTTTATTAAGATGCTCAATTTTCTTGATAATGATAAGATTGAGCATCAAAACTAATACCGTTTTCATGGATACTATCTTCTCCCATCAAATATAGATAGATTGGCATAATATCAGCAGGTTTTTTTAATAAATCAGCATTTTCTTCTGGAAAAGCATGTGCACGCATTTTAGTACGAATCCTTCCTGGGTTAATGCAGTTTACCCTTAATTTACTACCTTGATATTCATCAGCTAAAACTTGCATCAGACCTTCGGTAGCAAATTTAGAAACCGAATATGCTCCCCATCTGGCACGACCCTTACGACCCACACTAGAACTCGTTAAGATTACCGAACTACTGGAAGAACGCAATAATAGTGGAAGTAATGCTTGAGTAAGAAAAAAAGTTGCATTGACATTAACATTCATTACTTGTTGCCAAATCATTGGTGATTGTTTTTCGATCGAAGCGATTTCACCAAGCATACCTGCATTATGTAAGATTCCATCAATTATTGAATAATGATTAGCAATTTTTTTGGCGATATCACGGCATGTTTTTAATGGATAGTCTTTAAAATCCAAGATATAATAGTGTGCTGGTTTTCCTCTTTGATGAATTTCATGTACCACCTTTTGTAGTTTTTCACTATTACGACCTAGCAGTACAAGAGTAGCACCATATCTAGCATAGGTGAGAGCTGCTTCTCTGCCTATACCACTACTTGCCCCAGTTACTAAAATAATTTTGTTATTCAGAAGGTCAATTTTAGGATTGTAATTCACAAGTTTTCCTCGAATAGAAATTGAATTTTAAAGTTTGTTTAAGGATACATTACCATGTAAGATTTTGGCAAAGAATCCTTTTAGTGTATAAATACAGATTAATTACCATTTTGATGGTAAATTAGATTGAAAAGATTCAGACTGAAGCAACCTATTAGGTAGGAAGATTCATAGTGATGAATATTGTGGAACTTTATGTACTATTTATGGCCAAAACCCTGACCGTCATCATGGGGATTACAATCCTGCTCATTTTAATGATAAATATTATACAACGTAAGAAGTTACAATCTGGGCATTTACGATTAACACATTTGGGTGATCAGTATCGTGGAATAAAAAATGAAATGTTATTAGCAACCATGCCGCCTCGTGATCGTAAAAAGTGGCAAAAGGAACAAAAAAAACTCTATGCAAGATGTAAAAATGGACGAGAAAATCAATTAAAAAAGATTATTTATGTTATAGATTTTAAAGGTAGTATGGATGCAAAAGAAGTAACTTCACTCCGAGAAGAAATTTCAGCAGTGTTATTAGTTGCCACAAATAATGATCAAGTTTTATTGCGTTTGGAAAGTTATGGTGGCACGGTACATAACTATGGATTAGCGGCATCACAATTACAGCGGTTGCGTAAAAAAGGTATTTTTTTAACTGTAGCGGTGGATAAAATTGCGGCAAGCGGTGGGTACCTTATGGCTTGCGTTGCTAATCAAATTATAGCGGCTCCATTTGCCGTAATTGGTTCAATTGGTGTTGTTGCTCAGTTTCCTAATTTTAATCGTTTGTTAAAACGTAACAACATTGATTTTGAACTACATACTGCTGGAGAATACAAGCGCACTTTAACATTATTTGGAGAAAATAGTGAACAGAGCCGTCAAAAATTTCGTGAAGAGCTATCTGAAATCCATCAATTGTTTAAACGTTTCGTTCATGAAATGCGTCCAGCACTAGATATTGATCGAGTAGCCACAGGAGAGTATTGGTTTGGGAGAAATGCTGTGGAACAAGGTCTAATTGATGCAATTGGCACCAGTGACGAATTTATTTTACAAAAAATAGAAACCTGTGATTTAATGGCGGTTCATTACGTATGTCGTCAGAAAAGATGGATCGAGAAATTATCCACCAACCTTAATCTTGGCAAATTCCTCTGGGATTGTTTACAATGGGGTAATCCCAATCGCCGATCATAACACTATGGAGAGATGCAAAAGCATCGAGATCTGCCACCAGATGAAAAGACCGCTATCAGGGCAAAGCTTTGGTAAATATATGAGTTGTAGTAATAATGAACCAGGTAAGAAAACTCCGAGTTGATTATTTTGCTATCAGCTTCCAAAATCACGTGAAGTGCATGTTACAATTAATCACTAAAAATTTTTAGATGTTAATTTAGGTCTATTTACTGAAAAGGTGACCCAGTTTTTCCGCTTTAGTATCTAGGTAGGAAGCGTTTTCAGGATTACGCCCAACACTTAAAGGGACGCGTTCAACAATGTTAATTCCAGTTTTGCTTAATATTTCTACCTTACGCGGATTATTAGTTAATAATCTAACCTTATCTATCTTTAATAATTTAAGCATATCAGCACATAATGTGAAATCTCGTTCATCTGCTGCAAATCCCAATTTTTGATTAGCCTCAACAGTATCGAAGCCTTGATCCTGTAATGCATAAGCACGGATTTTATTTAATAATCCAATATTGCGACCTTCCTGACGATGGTAAATTAATACACCCCCACCTTCTGTAACAATTGATGACAGCGCGGCTTTAAGTTGAAAACCGCAGTCACAACGTAAACTGAATAGGGCGTCGCCAGACAAACATTCGGAGTGCACTCTAGTCAGGATAGAACCTTTAATCGAGATATCTCCATAAACTAATGCGATGTGATTATGTCCCGTCGCTAGTTCTTCAAAGCCTATCATTAAAAACTCTCCTAGGTGTGTTGGTAACTTAGCTTGTGCCACAAGTTTTAACTGCATATGCACTCTCCAGCGACTTACTGAATAGATTAGATAATCTGCCCTAATATATTTCTTAGAGCTAAATGTTATTATAAATATGATTGTCAATTATAATTATATGGAATTAATGAAATTTAGGAAGCCATGTTACAAATTTTTCTATATATCTGTTATCCTAGATGGAGGATAACTATTGTTTAAGATTAAACCAATGATTTCAGGAGATATTGTGATTATCTAAATAAAAACGAGGATTACTCATAAATGTTTATAGACTCACCTATAATAGTAGCGCTTGATTACTCTTCTCGCAATTGTGTAATGACTTTAGTTGATAGCATTGATCCGACATTATGTCGTCTTAAGGTAGGAAAACAACTTTTTACTTTACTAGGTCCTAAAATTGTGCGTGACTTACAACAGCGAGGATTTGAAGTTTTTCTCGATCTAAAATTTCACGATATTCCTAATACGGTAGCTCATGCAGTTGCCATTGCCGCTGAATTGGGGGTATGGATGGTAAATGTTCATGCTAGTGGAGGAGCAAAAATGATGAGTGCCGCAAATAACGCACTGTTGCCGTTTAAAAATGATGCACCATTATTGATGGCGGTTACCATGCTAACAAGTTTAAACGCTAATGATTTACCAGGTATCGGTTTAAATTCTTCTATATCAGAACATACTCAACTATTAGCACGTTTGACATATGAATGTGGTCTTGATGGTATCATCTGCTCGGCATCTGACGCAAGCCAGATTAAGAAAATGACTGAAAATAGTTTGATAATAGTAACACCGGGTATTAGGCCGGATATTACTGATCCTACTGATCATGATCGCATTATGACACCATATCAAGCGATTGGGGCCGGTGTTGATTATCTGGTAATAGGGCGTCCTATTACACAGTCTCGAAATCCGGCTCAAACACTAACGGCAGTTTATTCTTCACTAACAAAAATTCCTCTTTAAGTATTATGATAGAAAAATCGCCACCTGAAGTTATTGCTAGATGGTTGATAAGTAGAAAATTAATTATCCGATTTCACAACGCTTTAATAATCTCCTCAACACTATGTTTAGCATCACCAAACAACATTCGAGTATTAGATTTAAAAAACAATGGATTTTGAACTCCAGCATAACCAGGATTCATCGTCCGTTTAAAGACAATCACACTATGTGCTTTCCATACTTCTAGTACCGGCATCCCATTAATAGAACTAGAATGAGGTGAAGTTTCTTGTGCAGCCGGGTTAACTGTATCATTAGCCCCAATAACTAGTACTAAATCAGTATCTTGAAAATCCTTATTAATTTCATCTATTCCTAGTACTATGTCATACGATACTTTTGCTTCAGCTAATAACACATTCATATGACCTGGAAGGCGACCAGCAATTGGATGAATTCCGAAACGAATGTTAATACCGCGCTGACGTAATTGTTTAGTAAGCATTGCCAGCGAATATTGTGCCTGTGCTACTGCCATACCGTAACCCGGTGTTATAATAACTGAAGAAGCTCTTTTTAAGAGAGCGGCAGTTTCCTGAGCATCAGTGGTTTGGTATTCTCCGATTTGTTGATAATTAAGTATACCAGGTTGTTTTTCACCTAAACCACCAGTAATTACACCTAGAAACGAACGATTCATTGCTTTACACATAATATAAGAAAGGATGGCTCCAGAAGAACCTACTAAAGCCCCTGTTATAATTAACAGATCATTATCTAAAATAAATCCAGCAGATGCCGAAGCCCATCCTGAATAAGAATTTAACATAGAAATAACTACGGGCATATCTGCTCCACCAATGGAAATCACTAAATGCCATCCCAAGATAAATGCTATAAGTGTCATGAGTAATAATGTCATACTCTTTAAACTAGGATTAGGAGTACTGAGGAAAATTATCATCAGCAGGAGTGAAATTAACAAAGCAGCACTATTCATCTGGTGACGGTGTACAAGTATTAAGGGTTGCGGAGAAATATAGCCCCGCAATTTGCTAAATGCTACTAGAGATCCGGTAAAGGTCATGGTCCCAATAAATATTCCCAAGAAAATTTCGCTTAAATGAAGATTATTTATCTCTAGTGGTAATCTAAATATTTTGGATAAATAACTACTAAAACCAACTAATACTGATGCCAGACCCACTAAACTATGTAATAGAGCAACCAGCTCAGGTATAGCGGTCATATTTACTTTATTGGCTAAATATACACCAATCAGACCACCCATTATCATTGCTGAAAATATCCAAACCATATAATAAACCGTATTTAAATTATATATGGTAGCCATCAATGCTATGCTCATCCCAATCATGCCGATAAGATTCCCCTGCTTGGAAGTTTCTGGTTTTGCAAGCATCGCTAGGCTAAAAATAAATAATATCGAGGATATAAGATATACTGCAGTAACTAATCCGCCTGACATGGTTATTATCACCCATAGACCTAATTTTTACGAAACATTTTAAGCATGCGCTGAGTCACCGCAAACCCGCCAAAAATATTAATACTAGCAATAAATATTGCCGCTAAAGAAAAAAACGAAATCCAACCTCCATGTTCGATTTGTAATAACGCTCCAATAATGATAATGCCTGATATAGCGTTAGTGACGGATATTAGAGGCGTATGTAGCGCATTACTTACATTCCAAACTACGTAATAACCAATTATGCAGGCCATCGCAAAAATAGTAAGATGTGAAACCATTTCGGTAGGTATTGTACTAAAAGTGGCTATTCCACCAAATATTATAATAGCTAATATCAATAGAAGATATTGTCGCCATAATCCAGTTTTATTTAATATTTTTGGTAATTCGGAAGATGGTGACACCGATTTTACTGATTCTACTACGGTGTTGGCTTTTAAAGCGGGTGCTGGCCAAGTGATGTTTCCTTCCTTAATAACCGTCATCTGACGCACTACTATGTCATTAAAATCAATGTTAATCTGACCATTTTGCTCTGTGCATAGTAGTTTTAGTAGATTGACTAGATTATTACTATAAAGCTGAGATGATTGGGTAGGTAACCTACTAGGTAGATCAGTATAACCAATAATTTTAACCCCGTTATTGGTAATAGTTAATTTATCCACTAAGGTTAATTCACAGTTCCCCCCAGTTTGGGCAGCCAGATCTACAATAATACTGCCAGTTTTCATAGTTTCAACCATTTTTCTGGTAATAATAACTGGAGCTGGTTTCCCTGGGATCATAGCAGTGGTAATGATAATATCTACTTCTTTTACTTGATCATTCAATAATTCTCTTTCAGATTTCATAAAATTATCAGACATCACTCGAGCATAGCAATCCTCACTACTTTCTAAGTGTCCTGTAATATTGAGTTCAATAAAATCGGCTCCCATGCTCTTTACTTGTTCCTTAACTTCTAATCTACTATCGAAGGCTCGTACAAGAGCACCTAAATTTCTTGCGACACCAATAGCCGAAAGACCTGCAACCCCTGCTCCAATTACCATTACTTTAGCTGGCAAGATTTTTCCAGCGGCAGTAATCTGACCATTGAAAAATCTTCCGAATTCATGAGCCGCTTCAATAATCGCACGATAACCAGCGATATTAGCCATTGATGTAAGTGCATCAAAAGCTTGTGCACGTGAAATTCTCGGAACACTATCCATAGATAGTACTGTTATATTGAGTCTAGCTAGTTTAGCTAATAATGTCGAATTTTGTGTAGGCCAGATGAAACTTATTAGAAGGATACCTGATGGTATTAAAGATAATTCCTCCTCTGTTGGTGGATTGACCTTAATGACAATATCTGACTGCCAGATCTCGGTAGAATTAGTCAGTAGTGCTCCAGCTTCTGAGTAATCAGTATCTTCAAAACTAGCAGATGTTCCGGCACCTGATTCTACTAAAATAACAAAACCTAGTCTGATAAGTTGTTTTACTGTATCAGGTGTCGCCGCAACTCTTGATTCTCTAATAATTAGCTCTTTTGGTACTCCTATTTTCATAGTCTTCCTTATCAAATTAATTAATCTCATTTTTAGTCGAAATACAGTTTCAGATTTTTTTGGACTAATGAAAGATATTTTTATGAAAATTATGTTAAATTAAAAATTAACTGATCTACCATCAATATTAGTACTCTTGATTAAGATCTTAAGTATGCTTGAAATCTTTTTTTTAAGGCATTCGTACATTTAGTGACAATAGCTGAAATTTCACTTTCTTTCAGAGTACGCCGGGTTTCTTGTAAAATCAGGCTAATCCCTAAACTCTTATAGCCATGAGCTATCCCATGACCACGGTAGACATCAAACAATTTTACTGCAACTAGCTTAGTTTCTCCAAATTGTTGACATTCTTTCAGTACCTCTGAAACGGGAATATCTTCAGCTACAACAACCGCAATATCACGACGAGTTGATGGAAAACTAGAGATTTTTTGTATAATTGGCCGGCGATAATCTGAAATGCGATTCCATAATAACTCAAACAATACTGTTCTACTATTGAGTTCCAGCCTTCTTTCCAAGAGAGGATTAATTACACCAATAATCCCAATTGGCTCACTACCTAAGTAGATAGTGGCACTTTGGCCGGGATGCAACGCTGGATGTTTCTCTGCTTGAAAATGAATTTCCTTTCTTTTGCCAGTTAGATCCAATAAGACCTCTAAATCACCTTTTAAATCATAAAAATCTACTGATTTACAAGGTAGATCCCAATGTTCTTCATGATTTATACCACTCATCACACCTGCTAGCATCAAATCTTGTTTCACGCCAATTTTAGAAGCAAGATCCGGTACAAAGCAGAGACCAATTTCAAATAGTCTGATAACTTTCTGTTGTCGGTTCTGATTATAAGCAACTGCAGAGAGTAATCCACTCCTTAATGATAGGCGCATGGCTGACATTTCCACAGACATTGGACTCTCTAAATTTAGAGATTTTTCACTGGGATGGAGGAAGTTTTGCATTCTTGGATTAACAAAACTATACGTTATCACTTCTTGATAACCTTTATCTACTAAAAGCGTCCTAATCCGCTTCAGAGAAATCTTAGTTTTACTCTGATTCCAATTGCTTATCACTTCATTTTGGAAAGGTACGCAGGGCAATTGGTTATAGCCATAAATTCTCGCTACTTCTTCAACTAAATCTTCTTCTATACTAAGATCAAAACGCCAGCTTGGCGGAATTACTTTCCATAAATTTGGTTTTTCAACATAATTTATTTTGCAACCTAGACGAGACAGAATATCCACTACTTCATTAGTGTCAATCTGCTGACCAAGCAAAATATCAATCTTTTCACGACGCAAAGTGATTACAGGACTCTTTGGCAACCAGGCAGCATTCCTAATTTCCATAATTGGTCCTACTTGACCTCCACATATCTCCAATAATAAACTGGTGGCACGTTCTATAGCTTTATCCTGTAACATTGGATCGACTCCCCGCTCATAACGTTGTGAAACCGGAGTCTGTAAATTATAGTAGTTTATACTAGGTTTCATAATTAACGGATCTAAAAATGCACTTTCCAGCAGTAAATTTTGGGTTTGATCAGTGACTATTGAATCTATTCCATTAAGAATTCCTGCAATTGAGAGCACTTTAGTATGATCTGCAATCACTAGCGTATCTTTTTGTAATTTAATTTTGGTGTCCTCAGTTGACCTCAATATTTCATTGGGCTGTGCCAGACGTACTATTATCCCGACGTCAATTTTTTCGAGATCAAAGGTTTGCATGGGTTGACCTAGTTCCAGTAAAATATAGTTCGTAATATTAAGAATTACATTATCCGAAAGAAGATCGCTGCGCCGCAATTTTTCACTAAGCCATAATGGCGTAGCTACCTTAACATTCACCCCCTTTAAGATGCGCGCTAAATATCGTGGGCAAGCTGAAGCCACTTCAATATCAATTGGTAATTGATCATTTAATTTTACGGTTGCCGGCGAGATCTTAGGTTCATTGAAATTTAATTTATTCATAGCAGCTAGATCACGTGCAATCCCACGAATACTTAGACAATCCGCACGGTTAGGTGTCACGTTTATTTCAAGAATTTTATCATCCAGTTGCAGATATTCTCTAATATTCATTCCTAATGGCGCTGTTACCGGTAGTTCAATAATTTCTTGATCATCTTCTTCTCCTAATCCTAAATCCGTTAACGAACACAGCATACCTTGAGAAATCGTTCCAGGGATTTTTTGGCGGGCTTTAATTTTGATATTACTTGGAAGTATTGCTCCTTGAGTGGCTACTACTACTTTTATCCCCTGGCGGCAATTTGAGGCACTACACAAGATATTAATTAAATTACAACTCCCTATATCAACTTTGGTTAGCTTTAGTTTGGAGTCTGCTTTATATTCACATTCGATGATTTCACCAACTATAATACCTGTACAATTACCGGCTATTGTAGCCATACTATCTACTTCTAGCCCTAATAAAGCTAGTTGTTCATATAAGGTTTCGCTATCAATAGTTAGATTAACCCATTCTCTTAACCAAAATTCACTTACTTTCATTATTGATTATTTAAACTGTTTGAGAAAACGTAAATCATTATCATAAAATATACGTATATCTTTAATTTTATAGCGTAACATTATAAGCCGTTCTATTCCAGTACCAAAAGCGAAACCCGAATAGATATCGGGATCTAGGCCTGCATGACGTAACACCTTGGGATGTACCATACCACAGCCTAAAATCTCTAACCATTTTTTACCTTGAATTTTTACATCAACTTCAGCCGATGGTTCGGTAAATGGGAAATAAGATGCTCTAAACCTAATTTGTAAATCTTCTTCAAAAAATTTTTGCAGAAAATTGTATAAGATATTTTTAAGATGAGTAAAACTTACTTTTTTATCAACCATTAAACATTCCATTTGATGAAACATTGGGGTATGAGTAGAATCATAATCCTTACGATATACTTTACCTGAAGTAATCATACGTATCGGAGGAAACTGATTTTTCAAAGTTCTAATCTGAACTCCGGAAGTTTGTGTTCTTAATAGAAGATTATCATTCAACCAAAAAGTGTCATGATCCGTACGTGCTGGATGATTAATTGGTATATTAAGAGCATCAAAATTATGGTAACTATCTTCAATTTCTGGTCCGGTGACTACTTCAAAACCTAATCCGTAAAAAATTTTTTCTATACGATCAATGGTGCTCGTTACCGGATGTAATCCACCATTTTTCATACTGCGTCCGGGTAATGAAACATCAATATTTTCTTGTAATATCAGAGCACTCAGAGTTTCCTTTTCTAAAAGGATTTTTTTAGAATCTAAAGCTTCTAAAAGCTGTTTTTTTGCTCTATTAAGCACAATACCTACAGCGGGACGATCTTCTGGCTTGATCTCACGTAAATTTTTCATATATAGTGTAAGAATACCTTGTTTTCCTAGGTATTCGACACGAATTTTTTCTAAAGTACTTAATTTTTTTATATTATCAATATTTTTCTGCAGTTGGGAAATAAGTTCTTTTATATGATGAAGCATTTTTATCCTTCCAATTTTTATAGAAAGTTACTACTCCATTCATTTTCATTAAGATAGATATACTAACTAAAATAATTAGCAGATTTTGAATAATTTGAATCAACAGGTAGGATTACACTACATAGCAATTATATAAAATCAAATTAAATTTAAATCTAACTTAAAATGATAATGTCATTTTCGATTTGTTAACTAATGCTGAAAATGCATGGGTATCAAAAACCGCTATATCAGCTAATACTTTACGATCTATTGTTATCGACGATTTTTTCAGTCCGTTCATTAAACTGCTATAAGATAGCCCGTTTTTTCTGGCTGCGGCATTAATGCGCATAATCCATAGTTTTCGAAACTGACGTTTACGCTGCCGTCGGTCACGATAAGCGTACTGACCAGCTTTAATAACAGCTTGAAGGGCAATTCGATAGACACGAGAACGCGCTCCATAATATCCTTTAGCTTGTTTCAAGATTTTTTTATGACGTGCACGAGCAACAATACTGCGTTTGACACGAGCCATATAATATGCTCTCCTTTTATGAATATTAACTTTATGCGTATGGCATGCATACCAATACTAATCCTAAATCTACTTTAGATACCATATCTTTTGAACGTAGATGACGTTTACGTTTCGTGGATTTTTTAGTCAAGATATGACGAAGACTAGCTTTTTTATGTTTCAAATTGCCAGAAGCAGTTTTCTTGAAGCGCTTAAGAGCACCTCGTACTGTTCTAATTTTTGGCATACTAAAATACCTCTTTTAAAGATTAGTTTTTTTTCTTTGGAGCCACTACCATGATCATTTGTCTTCCTTCGATTTTAGTAGAAAAATATTCAACTACCGCGATTTCTTTGAGATCACCTTTAAGGCGATTAAGCATTTCAATACCAATTTGTTGATGCATCATTTCACGTCCGCGAAAACGTAATGTAATTTTAGCTCTATCACCATCTTCTAAAAATCTCATTAGGCTACGTAGTTTTACCTGATAGTCTCCTTCATCCGTTACTGGACGTAATTTAATTTCTTTTACCTGAATAATTTTTTGCTTTTTTTTCTGCTCTTTTGATATTTTACTCTTTTCGTAAAGAAATTTACCATAGTCTATCATTCGACAAACTGGTGGATCGGCATTAGGACTAATTTCTACTAGATCTAATCCTGCCTTCTCCGCTCTCTCTAAAGCTTCATTCAGACTTACAATACCAATTGATTCGCCGTTAACGTCCGTCAGACGAACCTCATTTACATATATTTCGCGATTAATCCTATTAGGACGTATTTGTTGAATTGGTTTTCCGATTTTAATACTCTATCCCTCCTATTGTTGAATCTTACGAATCTTAATTTCGTGCCACAGCTTTTCTAGTAGATTATTAACTTTCATATTTCCAATATTTTTACCCAACCTCGTTCTTACCGCCACTTCTCCTAATTCCATTTCTTTATCGCCACATATCAGCATATAGGGAATTTTCCGCAAGGTGTGTTCACGAATTTTAAAGCCAATTTTTTCATTTCTCAAGTCCACTCTTACTCTAATACCAGATTCTTTAAATATATTAGCTAATTGCTTAACATAATTAGATTGACGATTAGTGATATTCATTAATATCACCTGCACTGGTGCTAACCAAACTGGAAAACAACCTGCATATTCTTCCGTTATTATGCCTATAAATCTTTCTAATGAACCTAAAATTGCACGATGAATCATTACGGGTATCTGTTTTCTATTAGATTCATCTATATAAAAAGCCTGAAGACGTTCAGGTAAAAAAAAGTCTAGTTGAATAGTACCACATTGCCATGCACGACCCAGACAATCATGTAGTATAAATTCAATTTTAGGCCCATAAAAAGCTCCATTTCCACATTGATATTTAAATGGAATCTTCCTGTTTTTGAGTGCCATGACTAAATCCTCTTCTGCCTGATCCCACAACATATCGTTGCCAATCCTAATTTCAGGACGAGTCGAGAAATTCACCTGGATTTTTTCAAAACCAAAAGTGCTGTATACCTCGTATAACATTTTCATACAGTGATTTACTTCAGGAAGTATCTGATCTTTTGTACAGAAGATATGAGCATCATCTTGAGTAAAGCTACGTACCCGCATTAATCCATGTAGTGCACCTGAAGGCTCATTACGATGACAACTCCCAAATTCGGCCATCCTGAAGGGTAAATCACGGTAGGATTTAAGTTTATGATTGTAGATTTGTATATGTCCTGGGCAATTCATTGGTTTAATGCAATATTGCCGCTCTTCTGATGAAGTTATAAACATTGCTTCTTGATAGTTTTTCCAATGTCCTGTGGTTTCCCATAAGCTACGATCTAATATCAATGGACTTTTTACTTCTTGATACTCGTATTCTTTGAGCTTCAAGCGCATAAAAGATTTAATTTCACGTAAAATCAGCAAACCATCATTATGCCAGAATACCATTCCAGGAGCTTCTTTCTGCATATGATATAATTCTAAATTTTTACCTATTTTACGATGATCTCGCTTCGTAATCTCTTCCATGCCTTGTAAATATTTAATTAATTTGGTGTTATCGGACCAAGCAGTACCATAAATACGTTGTAGCATCTTATTATTCTTGTTGCTCCTCCAATAAGCCCCTGAGATTTTTTGTAGGGCAAAGTAGTGACAAAATCGTATGTTAGGAACATGTGGACCACGACACATATCAATGTACTCTTCATGATAATACAAACTAGGACTAACATCGCGACTTATATTTTCGTCAAGAATAGCAATTTTATATGGTTCATCTCTGGTAATAAAAATATCACGAGCTTGCTGCCAGCTGACGTTATTCTTAATAACGTCGTATTTTTTATCAGCTAATTCATGCATTCTCTGTTCTAATAGCATTAGATCTCCATGATTTAGAGAATCATGAAGATCGACATCATAAAAAAAACCGTTTTCAAAACCTGAACCAATAGCCATCTTAGTTTCAGGCCATAATTGTTTGATAGCATGACCTAACAGGTGAGCGCAGGAATTTCGGATAATTTTTATACCAACTTCATCATTCGGAGTAACAAAGTTCACTATAGCATCCTCAGTTACCAGATCAGATAGATCTTTTAATTCACCATTAACAATCCCAGCGATACAAAATTTAGCTAGGTCATAACCGAGAGTTTGATTAGCAATATCAATGATGCTAACCGCATGATTGAAATGATACACGGTTCCGTTATGAATAGTAATAGAGAACATTATGAATCCTTAGTTGTAGTGGGAATCAATACCGAACGAAGATTACTTGCTAACTTTTTACCAGAAGTTGGTTGAATTGTAAATTCAATGCATAATTTCTGGTACTTATCACTAGCTTGAATTATATATAAGAGCTTCTCTTTGAGAAAGTAGACTCTACTAAATTATTCTTTCAGGTATAACATATCTATGACAGCTAAAGGTCATTTGATTTTTGCTCTGGCAATAGCGATTTTTGCTAAACGTGCTCACTTAACACCAGTTCTCACTCATGGAGACTGGTGGCATATTATTCCTTCAGCACTGTTAACTTCACTATTGCCCGATTTAGATCATCCTCATTCGACCCTGGGTCGACGTTTAAAATGGTTATCTTATCCTCTGAGATATTTTTTTGGACATCGAGGTTTCACTCACAGTATACTAGTAGTTGCTGTTAGCATTGAAATCATCCATCAAGCAGTTCCGATAAATATGCAAGATCTGCTGCCAGCAGATGTTTTGCATGGAATGATAATAGGCTATATTAGTCATTTAATTGCGGATTTTATTACACCTTATGGTATTCCGCTTTTGTGGCCATGGCGCCGGAGGTTTCGGTTACCATTAATTAAGTTTACAAAAGTAAAAAATTCTGAACGATTCTTTGGTCTGGCTTTTACAGGTATAGCAATAATAATGCCATTTTATTCTTCTTTTTATTTATCCGTTGCAAATATAAATATGCATGGTTTTTTCAAGATATTGCACATCTTACAAAGATTATTGCACTATTTTTGAAATTAGGCATACATACTATTAACCATGAATTATTTGTTTATGACCTAAGAATCTCTAATTATAGATGGTTTGTATCCTATCTATCTTCTAAGATTAGAAGAAACGCAGTAACCCTAAAAAATAAGGATAAAATATGGGAGAATTTAATGAAGATGAAGTAATAAGTAATATGCATACTATCCTAGATATACTACGTTGGACAACTAGCTATTTTTCGGCAGCAAATCTCTGTTATGGTCATGGCACAGATAATCCTTGGGATGAAGCACTGAGACTGGTATTACCTACCATTTTACTACCATTAAACTATCCGGTAAATCTTTATGGAGCAAGACTCACTATCCAAGAACGACAACATCTTGTTAAAAGGATTATGCGTCGTGTTAATGAACGCATCCCTGTAGCTTACCTAACTAATAAAGCATGGTTTTGTGGACATGAATTTTATATTGATGAACGAGTATTAATCCCACGTTCTCCAATTGGAGAATTAATTGAAAGACATTTTGCCTCACTGATTGAAGGAGAACCAAAAGATCTTCTTGATATGTGTACGGGAAGCGGTTGTATTGCAATTGCATGTAGTCATGCCTTTGCGAAGGTTAGAGTCGATGCAGTAGATATTTCTGCCGATGCATTAGCAGTGGCGGAAAAAAATATTGCGGATCATGGCGTTCAAAATTTAGTGACACCTATACTTTCAGATCTTTTTGGTAAGATACCTAAAAAAAAATACGATATTATCATTTCCAATCCACCTTACGTAAAGGTAGATGAAATGAGTACCTTACCTAATGAATATCACTTTGAACCCGCAATAGGTTTAGTAGCTGGTACAGATGGACTAAATTTAATTCGTCGTATTATCTACTCTGCAGCAGATTATCTGAATGATAATGGCATATTAATTTGCGAAGTTGGAAATAATAAAGAGCACCTAATAGCACAGTATCCTAAGATTCCATTCATTTGGCTAGATTTTAATCATGGCGGTGAAGGTGTTTTTATGTTGACTAAAGCGCAATTACTTGCCAATAATAAATATATGAGCATTGATTAACCAATCCAGCAGCAGATTTCATCAAATAAGGAACTAATTATAATGGCGGGCAATAGTATTGGACAAATTTTTCGGGTAACTACTTTTGGCGAATCACATGGTAATGCATTAGGATGTATTATAGATGGTGTTCCCCCAGGAATCATACTTGCTGCAGAAGAAGATATTCAACCCGATCTGGATCGTCGAAAACCCGGATTTTCGCGCTATACCACTCAGCGTCGTGAGCTAGATCGGGTCAAAATTCTTTCGGGGATCTTTGAAGGAGTAACTACTGGTACTAGTATTGGTCTATTGATAGAAAATCACGACCAACGTTCCAAAGATTATAGTACTATTAAAGATATCTTTCGTCCAGGTCATGCTGACTATACTTATGAAAAAAAATATGGTTTAAGAGATTATCGTGGAGGTGGTCGTTCTTCTGCTAGAGAAACTGCTATGCGTGTAGCTGCCGGAGCCATTGCCAAAAAATATCTTAGACTAAAACATGACATAAAAATTCGAGGCTATTTAGCACAAATAGGAAATATTGTCTGTGATTTTAAAAATTGGGAACAAGTTAATAAAAATGAATTTTTTTGCCCTAATAGCGACCAATTAGTTGCTTTAGATAGTATGATGAGAAACTTAAAAAAAGATGGAGATTCGATTGGGGCGAAAGTTACCGTTGTAGCTGAAAATATCCCGGTAGGATTAGGAGAACCAGTTTTTGATCGTCTTGATGCAGATTTAGCACATGCTTTAATGAGTATAAACGCTGTTAAAGGAGTAGAAATCGGGGATGGTTTCTCTGTAATTAATAAACGTGGAAGTGAACATCGTGATGAGATCTCTGTCAATGGTTTTAAAAGTAATCATGCTGGTGGCATTCTAGGAGGCATTAGTAGTGGACAGCCAATTATAGCGCATTTGGCAATGAAACCGACTTCTAGCATTATGGTTCCAGGTGAGACTATTAATAAATTAGGTCATGCTGTAGAAATTGTGACGCGTGGTCGCCATGACCCTTGCGTTGGAATTCGTGCAGTACCAATAGCTGAAGCTATGATAGCTATTGTTATAATGGATCATTTATTACGCCATCGTGCTCAATGTGGAAATATGAAATATTAATAGTATAGTAGTAATGAATTAAGGTAATACTTGAGTAACTATAGTAATAAAAACATGCATCCTGAAATTTATTTCATAACAAATAAGGTCATTGGCAATAATGCGAGGATCTTTTGGCAGCACTCTATACCAATAGAGAGACATTAACATGAAAATCAATATCAATATCAATAAAACCTGGAAAATTATCGGCTTATTTATGATAGTTTCTTTGAGCTGGGGAACCACCTGGATGGCTATGAAAATAGCCCTCCAAACGGTACCTCCAATTTTGGCTACCGGATTACGTTTTCTATGTGCTTCACCAGTGTTACTTTTAATCGCGATGTTAACTAAACAACCAATTTTATTTGCTGCCGGAAGCCGTAGTTTCCAAGTTATGATATGTATGTGTTATTTTACTATTCCATTCACGCTAATGTTTTATGGCGAACGTTATACTAGTGCTGGCTTAGCGGCTATTATTTTTGCAAATATGCCAGTTGCTGTTTTATTAGCATCTATTATCCTAGTTAAAGCAAGAATTTCTTTTAAACAAACCGTAGGATTATTAATTAGTATGTTATCTCTAATTGTTATTTTGCTTAAAGAAACTAATCCTATCGTAGGAAATAGTTTCAAAGGAATTTTGGCTTTAATTATGGCGGTGATCATGCATGCTATTATGTATGTATTATTTAATAAAAGAGATGAACAAGTTTCTATACTAACCTATAATACTTTACCTTGTTTAGGAGCAGGATTATTACTAACGTTTATTGGTTCTATTATAGAAAAGCCAATTTACGCTAATTTATCGGTTTCGTCATTATTGTCTCTAGTTTATTTAGGTATGGTATCTAATGTATTGGGAATGGTTGGTTATTTTTATTTACAGCGATTAGCTATCCCTTTTCAGGCTTCACTAGTTTTTCTAATGTTTCCGGTAATTGCCATATTACTAGATCATATCTTTATGGGATCGGGCATTGGTTTAAAAACGTTATGGCTAATGATCCCTCTAACTCTAGGGATACTTCTAACCTTAAAATATGCGAAATGATGTCATTATTCAACGTCCAACCCGTAATCATATGAAGAAACGTGCTGCCGCAGTAGTCGTATTTAGTGGTGGGCAGGATTCAACCACTTGTCTGATTCAAGCCTTACATCAATATGATGATGTCCACTGTATTACTTTTGATTATGGTCAGCGTCATCGGGCTGAGATAGAAGTTGCACAGCAGCTATCAGCTCTAATGGGTATTAGGGTACATAAAATTATAGATCTTAATTTTTTAAAAGAGTTAGCTATCAGTAGTCTGACACGTGATAATCTTCCCATTAAAAATTGGGACTCCAAGGTATTAGGGCTCCCAAATACCTTTGTTCCCGGTCGTAATATATTGTTTCTAACCGTAGCTTCGATTTACTCATATTTAATGCAAGCCGAATTTATAATCAGCGGAATTGGTGAAACCGATTTTTCTGGTTATCCAGATTGCCGTAATGAATTTATTAAAATCTTAAATAATGCTATAGTATTAGGTATTGCTCGTGAGATAAGGTTTGAAACCCCTCTAATGTGGTTGAACAAAGCGGAAATCTGGGCACTTGCTGATTATTGGAAGCAACTGCCTTTAATTCGCAATCAAACCCTAACTTGTTACAAGGGTATTAGAGGTGATGGTTGTGGAAATTGTGCCTCCTGTTATTTACGTGCTAAAGGATTAAAAAATTATCATGAAAATTCTGAAGCAGTTATGCAGAGTATGAAAAATAAAATCGGACTCAAATAAGGTTAATTATTTATATCTATAAGTTAATTATTCCGTACTTAATTTGACTCTGTTGGCGAAGATTTTTTAATAAAGAGGTTAAAATCATATTGTTTTTATGTTGTCTTATGCTGTCGAATATGGAATTATTATCTAGTTGATGAGGTTTTCCATAATGCACTTCATATAAAGCTATTAGTACTATATTACCTTGCAAATCTTTACCAATACCATAAGAAATATAGTTTTTTTCTGGTGGCTTAAGAGCGAAAACCGTCTGTGTTATACGATCTTGGTTATCACGTTTCATAACTATGGCGCTTCCAAAAATTAAATTATCAACTGGTTTACCGAACTTAAGCGCTGATAATAATTGTTCGGCTTTCTCCTGTGCTTGCCGTTCAGCTTTTTCCCGCTTAATATCTAAGGATATAATATCATGTATCTTACTAATTGATTCCAAACGTGCTGATCTATGTTGACTAAGACGCACAATTAAAGCTTGGTGATTTTCATGAGAAATCACCTCCGAATTATTTCCTAAGAGGAATGATTTATCTCCCAGTAGCCGCCAAATAGGCTTTAAATTTTTTGGTAGATTTTCAACACTAAACCATCCAGTTTTTACAGCTTTAATCCCCGTGACTTTTTCCACGAGAGCAAGAGATTTACTATTATTACTAGCTGCTTCAATCATTTTTTGTTGTAATTTATAATATGCGTTTATGATTTTGGCTTGTTGTATTTGATTAGTTATCATTGTACGTATAGTATTTAATGGGATGATACTTTTAGGTTGTATATCATCAAGACGCACAATTAAGTAACCAATGGAAGAATTGATGATTTCGGAAATTTGACCCTTTTGTTGCAATTTTGCATTTTTTAATTCATCTGGGATATCTGAGGTGTCCATCCATTCCATTTGTCCACCTCGAGGTGCAGAAATCGGATCAATAGATTTTGACTTGGCGATTTGGAAAAAATTAGCGCCTTTTTTGAGTTGTTCCAATAAAATCGCCGCATCTTTTTTGGTTTTAAGTTGAATAATACTGTACTTATACCGTGGTTGTTGAATATAGTCTGTTTTGTGTAAACTATACCAACTTTTAATTTCTAGGTTACTGACTGGTGGGTTCGGTATTTTTGCTGCATCGAGGTTTATATAGCTCACTCGAAATTGCTCTGGTCGCATAAAAAGATTTGAGTGTTGCTTATAGTAATTTTTAATTTCAGTTTCGCTAACCAATTGTTTTTTAGCCAGAGCAGAAACATTAATGACTGCTTTATGTATGACACGCTCTTGTTTAATCAATGATGTTAATACTTCTTTTTCAGAAGTTAGCATAAATTCAGTATTTGCGATAGCATTAAGTAATTGACTGACAGTTAATTTTTTACGTAAGGTTTCAGCATATTGCTGACTGGTCAATCCTATGTGGTGAAGAAAATTTTTATAACGATCGAAGTTAAATTGTCCATCAATCATAAATTCTGGTTGATGGAAAATTACTTCTTTAATTTGTTCATCATCCATATCCATTCTTAGATTCTTTACATACTGTTGTAGCAATACTTCATCAATGAGCTGATGTAAAACCTGCTGACGCAACTGTCGCATATAATTATCATTATTTGCCCATTCAGTAAACTGCTCACCGAGTAATTGCTGCTCTCGAAGTAGCGTCAACGCTAAAGCTTGTTCAAATTGTATACGACTAATTTTATGGTTATTAACCATAACCGCATAATCATTTTGAGGTTTACCTAAGTAATTACCTATACCGGTTATTGCAATCATCAATATGATAAATACCATGAGGATTTTCATTAGCAAATTATTTGACACCGCCCGGAATTTTTCCATCATGTATAATTTTACTCCGATTACTTAATCTTAATAACCACCTTGTACTTAATTTACCTGGGATTTTTCTGGATCATTCTGTAATGCAATTTTAAGTACTTCCTCAATGCGTTTTACCGGATAAATTTTTAAATTAGCACGAACGTTATCCGGAAGATCCTCTAAATCACGTTGATTTTTATAAGGAATAATTACTATCTTTATACCTCCACGATGGGCAGCCAGCAATTTTTCTTTTAAACCACCAATAGGTAATACTTGACCCTGTAAAGTAATTTCACCAGTCATCGCTACATCAGCACGAACCGGATTGCCAGTAAGACAAGATACCAATACGGTACACATAGCAATCCCAGCACTGGGACCATCTTTTGGGGTGGCACCTTCAGGGACATGCACATGTATATCACGTTTTTCATAAAAATCACTATTAATGCCTAATTTATTCGCACGGGCTCTAACAACAGTAAGGGCCGCTTGTATAGACTCCTGCATGACTTCTCCCAAGGAACCGGTATAAGATAGCTTACCTTTCCCTGGAACACAGGCAGTCTCAATAGTTAAGAGTTCTCCTCCTACCTCGGTCCATGCTAATCCAGATACTTGCCCAATATGATTTTCAAGATCGGCACATCCATAGTCAAAAAGCTGAGTTCCTAAATAGCATTGAAGATTAGTGTGATTTACTTCAATATACTTAAGACTACTATCGATTAGTAAAGCTTTTACTGCCTTACGACAGATTTTGGATAATTCTCTTTCAAGATTACGTACACCGGCTTCACGTGTATAAAAACGAATCATATTAATTATGGCTTTTGGATCTACAATTATTTCACCCTTTTTTAAGGCGTTACGTTCAATTTGTTTTGGCAATAAATAACTAGTAGCGATATTGAATTTTTCTTCTTCACTATATCCAGAAAGACGAATTACTTCCATCCGATCTAATAATGGAGCAGGAATATTCATACTGTTTGAGGTAGCAACAAACATTACATCAGATAGATCATAGTCCACATCAATATAATGATCATTAAAAGCGTGATTTTGCTCTGGATCAAGGACTTCTAATAACGCTGAAGCTGGATCTCCACGCATATCTGATGAGATTTTATCGATCTCATCTAGTAAAAATAATGGATTTTTTACTCCTACTTTGGCCATTTTTTGTATCAATTTACCAGGCATGGAACCAATATAGGTACGACGATGCCCACGAATTTCTGCTTCGTCACGCACTCCACCTAAAGCCATCCGCACATATTTACGTCCAGTTGCTTTGGCAATGGATTGTCCCAAAGAGGTTTTGCCTACTCCAGGTGGACCAATCAGGCAAAGTATGGGTCCTTTGATTTTACTCATTCTGCTTTGGACAGCCAGATACTCAATAATTCTTTCTTTAACACGATTTAAACCAAAATGGTCAGTATCTAATGTCTCCTGCGCTTTACGGAGATCTTTTTTGACCTTAGTGCGAGCATACCAAGGTACCTGAAACATCCAGTCAAGGTAACTCCGTATTACTGTAGCCTCGGCTGACATGGGTGACATCATCCTTAATTTTTGTAATTCAGCTTCCGCTTTTTCACGGGCTTCCTTAGGCATTTTTGCGGCAATAAGTTTTCTGTTGAGGATTTCATTTTCATCAGGAGTCTCATCCATTTCACCAAGCTCTTTTTGAATAGCTTTCATTTGTTCATTTAAATAATATTCACGCTGACTTTTTTCCATTTGTTTCTTAACACGGTTACGGATGCGTTTTTCTATCTGTAATAACTCCATTTCATATTCCATCATCGCTAGAAGATATTCGAGACGTTCATTAACATCTGCAATTTCCAATACGGATTGTTTCTCAGAAAGTTTTAATGGCATATGTGCGGCAACAGTATCGGCCAGACGTGCTGCATCATCAACATTAGTTAATGCTGTAAGTACTTCCGGAGGAATTTTATTATTAAGTTTAATGTATCCCTCAAACTGATTGATAATTGCACGGATTAAAACTTCCTGCTCCCGTTCATCGATCAATGGTGAAATCAAATACTCAGCTTTAGCAATAAAATAATCACTATTGTCAGTTAACTCAGTAATCCGTGCACGTTGTAATCCTTCAACTAATACTTTTACTGTACCATCCGGTAGTTTTAACATTTGTAAAATTGATGCAATAGTTCCTACTGTAAAAATATCATCGATCCCTGGTTCATCCATTAATGCTTCTTTTTGTGCTACTAACATAATTTTTTTACCCTGATCCATGGCGTTTTCAAGACATCGCATGGATTTTTCTCTACCAACGAATAATGGAATAACCATGTGCGGATAAACCACGACGTCACGTAACGGTAATACAGGGATTATAATGCATTCAGAACACTCATGGTTGTTCATAGAGCTCTCTCTTAGTTTATTTTTTTCCGCTCTGATTGTTGGAGCACCTTGCAACATGCATGGATTTTACCGTTTGGCTCATTGCTAGTTATTGAATTCACTACGTCCTCAGGCGATCAATCAAGATCTCTATTCGCAAGATGCTTGTTTTGGTTTTTGTTTACTATAAATAAACCTTGGTTTGGTCTGACCTTCAATAACTGATTCATCAATTACGATTTTATCCACATCGTTCATGGAAGGTAGATCGTACATGGTATGTAATAACATGTCTTCAATAATAGAACTTAACCCACGGGCTCCTGTTTCACGCCGCATCGCTTTATGTGCAATAGATGTTAATGCTTCCTCACTAAATTCTAATTTTACACCTTCTAGATTAAAAAGTGCCTGATATTGCTTAATCAAGGCATTTTTAGGTTCTCTTAAAATCTTAATTAATGCTTCTTCATTGAGTTCTTGAAGTGTAGTAACAATGGGAAGACGACCAATGAATTCTGGAATTAAACCGAACTTAATTAAGTCTTCTGGTTCTACCTGTTCGAGCAACTGACTTTCAGATGTTATTGGTTTCTTTCCCTTAACATTAGCTCCAAAACCAATGCTAGATCCCATATTTACTCTTTGGTTAATAATTTGATCCAATCCCGCAAATGCACCCCCACAAATAA
This sequence comes from Candidatus Dasytiphilus stammeri, assembly GCA_041944325.1. GTDB lineage: Bacteria > Pseudomonadota > Gammaproteobacteria > Enterobacterales > Enterobacteriaceae > Dasytiphilus > Dasytiphilus stammeri_M. The sequence continues at coordinate 322,992 of CP145878.1, forward strand.
ATAGAATCTTAGAAGTATCTACTTGTAAAAATTCCTGTTGTGGATGCTTACGACCACCCTGGGGAGGTACAGCTGCAACTGTCCCTTCAATGATTTTTAATAGTGCCTGTTGGACCCCTTCTCCGGAAACATCCCTAGTAATGGAAGGATTCTCAGATTTACGTGAAATTTTATCAATTTCATCAATATAAACAATCCCATATTGTGCTTTATGAACATCATAGTCACATTTTTGCAGTAGTTTTTGAAGAATATTCTCAACATCTTCACCAACATATCCGGCTTCAGTCAGGGTGGTAGCATCCGCCATAGTAAATGGCACATCAAGCACGCGTGCTAGAGTTTCTGCCAAAAGAGTTTTACCACTGCCAGGAGGACCAATTAAAAGTATATTACTTTTACCAATTTCGATACCAGTATTCTTAGTAGTATCCATTTGATGAAGAATACGTTTATAATGATTATATACAGCGACTGCTAGCACCTTTTTAGTTTGTTCTTGACCGATAACATAATCATCAAGATACTGGCGAATTTGATGTGGAGTTGGCAACTCCCTGATTTCACGGTGTGTAGTAACGTCCTTTATTTCTTCTATGATAATGTCATTACATAAATCAACACATTCATCACAGATATATACAGACGATCCTGCAATGAGTTTACGTACTTCATGCTGGCTTTTACCGCAAAAAGAGCAGTACAGCAGTTTTCCTGAACTGTCTTTGTGCTTCTCTGTCATCAATTAACCCCTTTTATTATATTATTATTTTGGTCCCGAATTAGGACCTGCACATATTTAATTCTTAATTCCTAAAATTTAGGTTTACTATTATAATCTTAATATTTTGATGATTATGCACGATGTGTCAAAATCGCATCTACTAATCCATATTCTATTGCTTCAGTCGCCGAAAGAAAACAGTCACGGTCTGTATCTTTTTCTATGACTTCAAGTGGCTGCGCTGTATGTTGAGCCATGATTTTGTTCATTATCGTTTTTATTTTCAAAATTTCACGGGCATGTATTTCTATATCAGTGGCTTGCCCTTGATAAGCTCCTGAAGGTTGATGAATCATAATCCGTGAATTAGGAAGACAAAATCGTTTACCTTTAGCACCCGCTGTAAGTAAAAAGGCACCCATTGAAGCTGCTATTCCTATACATATTGTACTTACCTTAGGCTTGATAAACTGCATGGTGTCATAAATAGACATTCCTGCCGTAATTGCGCCTCCTGGTGAGTTTATATACAAATAAATATCTGTATCTGGATTTTCAGCTTCAAGAAATAATAATTGTGCCACAATTAAATTTGCAATGTAATCTTCTACTGGACCAGTCAAAAAGATGATGCGTTCTTTAAGTAGGCGTGAGTAAATATCATAAGCACGCTCACCACGAGAGCTCTGTTCAACAACCATAGGAACTAACATCATCTGAGATGGGATGTCTGCTCCTGTTACAGTTTTGCCATGATATGACATAATGTTAATCTCCTCATCGTCTTGTTACTGAAATAACAACCTGATCATTTTAATGATTAGAGGTGGCTGAGGCGAGATTTTTTTTCATTATTTAGTAAATCTCAATCCAACGGTTATTCTTTATATGACCCATAAGATCTCTAAATGACATTCCTGTTTCATTAACAATCGATTTATTAATAATCATGTTTATTGCTTGATCTTCTAAAATCAGGTTATAAAAATGATTGGTTATCTCATGATTTTTCCTAAAATCTTCCCTTACCTTCTTGGGATTGTCATATCTAGCTGATAAATCTTCCAGCAATGCTTGAATCTTAGATTCTTCAGCTTGAATATGGTTAATCCGAATAAATTCACTTAATAATAAACTTATAGCAACACGTTTTTTGGCATTTTCTTCTAAAAAACTCCTGGGTAAGGATAAAAAATGGTTCCCATTATTTACTAAATAAAGACTATTTTGGCGCCGTAATCTTTCAATTTCGGTTTCAATAAGTGAAACCGGAAGATCAATTGTATTAGATTTTAATAATTCATTAAATACCTGCAATTTAATATAACTACGCACTGCCCATTTGAGTTCACGTTCCAGGGATTGGCGTATTTTATTGCGGATTTCTGATATAGAGCCTTCATCTGGCCTAAAATTTTTAATCCAATCTAGATTGAATTCGGTAATTTCCAGCTCTTCTACCTTTTTAAGTAAAATCGAGAAATTTGCAAGTTTACTTTGAAGATTATCAGCTTGAGGATTTTCAGATAAACGCACTTCAACTCTGAAAGTTTCTCCTGATTGATGACCGATAATACCGGTTTCAAAATCTAAAGGCATCAGTCCATGTCCAATGACCAGAACCGTATCAGTGAATTTTTCAACATTTTTACCGTCTTCTACACTAATAAAATCAATTGTTACACGATCACCCGCTTTGGCTGCCCGAGTAGCTTTTTTCCACGATTCTTGCTGTTGGCGAAGAGTCATTAACATATTATCTACATCTAATTCGGTAATTTCAACCAGTGGTTTTTCAAGGTGAAAATTTTCCCATTCTTTAATTTCAATGTTAGGATATACTTCAAACTCTACTAAATAGGTAAAATCCTGACCAACTTGATATTCATTTGAAACATATTTCAGTTGGCCTACTGGACGAAGTTTTTGTTGATTTATTGCCGTCCTAACATGGTTCTGCATGAGATCTTTTAAGACATCATGGCGAATAGAAGATTCATAACGCTGTGCTATAATTTTTAGGGGTACTTTACCTTTCCGAAACCCGTCCAGAGAAATTTTTGATGCCAACTTGAAGAGTTCTTTTTTAACCATATTTTCAATATGATCTGCAGGTATAGTGATTTGGATTTTCCGCCTAAGGCGATGATTAGTTTCGACTGATATTGGCATATTCTTACCTCACAAACCAGGGGGGTTGCTATTTAATCGACTCATAGGGAAAATGCATGTAGCATAACATTTCAATACATTATATCGATACTCTAATTAGAATTTTAGTCTAATCGCAGTAAATTATAACATTTTATTTATAGAGAAGCACTTGATAGCAACCAACAATACAATAGACAAACATGCAATTGCAATTATGTTTACAGCATTAACACCTTCTCGTAAAATAAATCACTATATAATAATCTTAAGCTACAAGATAATCCTTGTCATTGAGGTATCAAATGGGACATAGTAAAAATATTTTATTATCGTCGGTAATTGCAATAACTTTATTGCTAAGTGGTTGTGATATTGCTTTGTTAAATCCCAAAGGACAAATTGGTATTGAACAACGTTCACTCATATTAACTGCTCTTAGTTTAATGTTAATTGTAGTTATTCCTGCTATCATTATGGCTATTAGTTTCTCGGTCAAGTATCGAAATACTAATCTTCATGCTAAATACCGTCCAGAATGGGCACATTCTTACAAAATTGAAGCAATCGTCTGGATAATCCCTATTTTAATTATCATTTTACTAGGAATTATTACATGGAAAACTACTTATTTACTGGAACCTAAGACACCCATACATTCTAATGTCAAGCCGATAACCATTGAAGTGGTTTCAATGGACTGGAAATGGTTATTTATATATCCTAAGCAATCCGTGGCTGCCGTTAATCAACTGGCTTTTCCAGTTAATACTCCGGTTGAATTTAAAATAACTTCTTGGTCTGTGATGAATTCATTTTTTATTCCGCGTCTCGGTAGTCAAATTTATGCCATGGCGGGGATGCAGACAAAATTACACTTGATAGCAAATGAACCAGGAGTTTATAAAGGAATATCTTCGGCTTATAGTGGTCAAGGGTTTTCTGGGATGAAATTTACCGTGATTGCGACACCTGATGTCGCTTCTTTTAATCATTGGATAGCTCAAGCAAAACAGGCACCAGCAACTTTAAATACAATGGAATCGTTAGAAAAACTAGCAACACCTAGCGAAAATCATCCAGTAGAATTTTTCTCTAGTGTTAAACCTAGTTTGTTTACAGATATTCAAAAGAAATTTATGAAACCTAGAAAACTTAGAAAGATTGTTAAGCCTAATTCCGAGTCAATCTCACATAACTCAAAAATCAAATAGATTTAAGGAATAAAGTAATGTTTGGAAAATTAACCCTAAATGCTATCCCATACAAAGAGCCTATTATCATGGGCACAGTAACTACCCTTATAGTAATAAGTTTCTTAATAATAGCGGTAATCACTTATTCGGGAAAATGGAAATATCTATGGAAAGAATGGATGACATCCGTAGATCATAAGCGATTAGGGATAATGTACATTATTTTAGCTTTAGTAATGATGATTCGTGGTTTTGCTGACGCTATTATGATGCGTGGTCAGCAAGTTTTAGCCTCAGCCGGTGACACAGGTTTTTTACCACCTGAACACTATGATCAGATTTTTACGGCCCATGGTGTAATTATGATATTTTTTGTGGCAACTCCATTGATTATTGGTTTGATGAATTTTGTAGTACCGCTGCAAATTGGAGCACGTGATGTTGCTTTTCCATTTCTTAATAATTTGAGCTTTTGGATGACAGCGGCCGGTGTAGCATTGATTAATATTTCACTTCTAGTGGGAGAATTTGCTAAGGTTGGTTGGGTTGCTTACCCTCCACTTTCCGGTATTGAATATAGTCCAGGTGTTGGAGTGGATTATTGGATATGGAGCTTACAAATTTCAGGTATTGGCACTACGTTAACAGGGATTAACTTCTTAGTGACAATTATTAAGATGCGTGCTCCAGGCATGACCATGTTCAAAATGCCTGTCTTCACTTGGACAGCGTTGTGCTCTAACGTTCTTATTATTATCGCATTTCCCATATTGACTGCAACTATTGCTTTACTAACTCTGGATCGTTACCTGGGTACTCATTTTTTTACTAATGATCTGGGTGGAAATATGATGATGTATATTAACTTAATTTGGGCATGGGGCCATCCTGAAGTATATATATTAGTTCTGCCAGTTTTTGGAATTTACTCCGAAGTAGTCGCAACTTTTTCTAAAAAAAGACTATTCGGTTATAATTCTCTAGTTTGGGCAACTATAGTTATTACTATTCTTTCATTTATTGTATGGCTGCACCATTTTTTTACTATGGGAGCCGGGGCTAATGTTAATGCTTTTTTTGGAATTAGTACTATGATCATAGCTATTCCAACCGGGGTTAAAATATTTAACTGGCTATTTACTATGTATCAAGGACGTATTCAGATAAACTCCGCTATGCTATGGACAATAGGTTTCATTATAACTTTTTCAATTGGTGGTATGGCAGGTGTTCTATTGGCGGTACCAGGTGCTGATTATGTATTACATAACAGTTTATTCCTCATTGCACATTTTCATAATGTGATTATCGGTGGGGTGATTTTCGGCTGTTTTGCAGGATTAACATACTGGTTTCCTAAAGCATTTGGTTTCAAGTTGAATGAAGTTTGGGGGCAGCGGGCGTTTTGGTTTTGGTTTACTGGTTTTTTAATCGCTTTTCTTCCTTTGTATCTCCTAGGTTTAATGGGAATGACCCGCCGACTTAGTCAAAATATCGATCCAGAATTTCATCCCCTTTTAGTAATTGCGGCTTTTGGTACCGTACTCATTGCGATTGGAATTTTATGTTTCTTAATACAAATTTATATATCTATTGTTGATCGCCATCAAACTCAAGATTTTACTGGAGATCCGTGGGATGGACGCACGTTAGAATGGTTAACTTCGTCGCCTCCACCATTTTACAATTTTGCTATGCTACCAAAAGTAACGGAACGTGATGCTTTCTGGGAAATGAAACTACGAAATGAAGCTTATATAAATAATTTACCTTATGAAGAAATCCATATGCCGAAAAATAGTACTCTGGGGATTATCATTGCCGCTTTTAGTGCATTATTTGGTTTTGCGATGATCTGGTATATTTGGTGGTTAGCTATAATATCTTTTTTAGGAATCATTATATCTTGGATTGTTAAAAGCTTTGATGAAGATCTAGAATATCATGTACCTCTTAGTGAGATTGTAAAAATTGAGAATCAACGTTTTCAAGTATTAGCCAAATTAGGATCAAACCATGTCAAATAAAGCTATCTCTCACTATGTGATAAATGCTAATAAAGTTTTTGGTTTTTGGATATATTTAATGAGTGATTGCATTCTTTTTGCATCTCTGTTTGCTACCTATGCAGTTTTAGTTAATGGAACTGCTGATGGTCCTATGGGCAAGCAAATTTTCAATCTGCCATTGGTATTGTTGGAAACTGCATGTTTGCTATTAAGTTCGGTAAGTTACGGTTTTGCTATGGTTAGTATTAGTAAAACTTCTAATGTAACTAAGGGAATAATATGGTTAGGATTAACTTGGATGTTAGGTCTTGGTTTTATCTACATGGAAATGTATGAATTTCATAAATTAGTTACTGAAAATTATGGTCCCCAACGCAGCGGATTTTTATCGATTTTTTTCACACTAGTAGGTACCCACGGTCTACATGTAATCTCAGGATTAGTATGGATGGTAGTATTGATTTATCAACTATATAAGCGTGGTCTTACGACAATCAACAGAACTCGGATGGAATGCTTGAGCTTATTCTGGCATTTCTTAGATATCATATGGATCTGTGTCTTTACTGTAGTATATTTAATTGGAAGTTTATAATGAAGCCGATAAAGACATTGAATTTTAAAATAGAATCTCAATTTCATAACAGCGTTCAAAATTATTTAATAGGGTTTATTCTGTCAATAATTTTAACGATGATCCCATTTTTGATAGTAATGACTAGGAAACTACCATATCATAGTACTTTATTTATAATTGTAACTTGTGCGGTAGTACAAATCATTGTCCATTTAGTATGTTTCCTACATCTTAATAGCTCTGCCAAAGAGGAAGTACGTTGGAACTTATTAGCTTTAATATTTAGTATACTAATAATTGCGTTACTAGTAATGGGTTCATTGTGGATCATGTGGAATCTTAATTATATGATGTCTAATGGTTGAAAGCAGATATTAATCTTTAAAAAATTCACTGTCGGTGGTATTTGGCAGTATTCTTCTTTTTGAAGTTTTTTGTTATGTAGCAATTCTCCTAATATCTATAGGGTTGCTATTTAGTGTAAAAATGAATTGATTCAACGTCTTAAATGTTGTAATTGATGTAACTAGAGAAAAAACATTCTTAATTGCCTGAAACTATCAAATAATTTTAACTATAAATTGATTTTAGATTAATTATCATTTGGACAAATATTATTGATGATATATAATCTTAGATACGGAATGTAATAACATTAAGGTAATTTAACTTCAATAACACCATATCAACATAAAAATTTTTAATACTTAGTATTTTTATTATGATATACTGGATAAAATACGATATAATTGATGTATTTAACAAACAATTGATACGGTTTTAGTGTCAAATTTTAATTTTTTTAAAGGTAAAGTTAATGTCCAAGATTAAAGGTAACGTTAAATGGTTTAATGAATCTAAAGGATTCGGTTTCATTACTCCTGAAGATGGTAGTAAAGACGTATTTGTTCATTTTTCTGCTATCCAGAGTAATGGATTTAAAACTCTGGCTGAAGGACAGCGTGTAGAGTTTGAAATCACTAATGGCGCTAAAGGCCCTTCTGCTGCTAACGTTATTCTTGTGTAAGTAAGTTAACAGTCAGAATTAAAAACCCGTCTTAATGTCGGGTTTTTAATTGATCACATGCATGCATATATATCAGCATGATAAGAAGAACGGACAAAAGGACCGCAGATTGCATGCGTAAATCCCATTGCTAAAGCCTTTTGTCTTAAATCTTCAAATTCATCTGGACTAACATAACGTTTTACAGGGAAATGATGGTGACTTGGTTGTAAGTATTGACCTATTGTTATTAGGTTGACGCCATTATTACGTAAATCTTGCATCACAGTAATAATATCATTATAATTTTCACCCAAACCAACCATGATACCAGATTTAGTTAAGATATTAGGATGTGCTTCTTTAAAATTTGCAAGTAATTTTAAAGATAAATCGTAATTAGCTCCGGGACGAATTTGACGATACATATCAGGAACGGTTTCCACATTATGATTAAAGACATCTGGTGGCATAGTACTTAAAATATCAAGTGCACGATTAAGACATCTACGAAAATCCGGAACTAAAATCTCAATTTTAATTAAAGAGTTCATTTCCTTTATAGCACGTATGCAATTTACAAAATGCTGAGCCCCACCATCAGGTAAATCATCACGATCAACAGAAGTAATAACGACATAGCGTAAATTCATCTCATTAATAGTTTTTGCTAAATTTTTAGGCTCATTGAGATCGGGAGGCAATGGTATTCCATGTGCGATATCACAGAATGAACAGCGCCTAGTACAAATTTCCCCTAAAATCATGAAAGTAACTTTACCATGGTTGAAACATTCAGCAAGATTAGGACAGGATGCTTCTTCACAAACTGAAGATAAATGATTTTTACGCATTAGTGCTTTAAGGTTTTGGATACGGTTAAAATTAACCGGTAATTTTATCTTAATCCATTCAGGTTTTTTTAGTAATTTTGATTGAGCTGTACTACTATCTAGATTATTTTTATTAGAAATTAATCTTACTTTATCTTGATCACGATATTTTACACCACGGTCGATAGATTTAGATTTAAAGTTCATTTCACACCTGCATAGAATGATTATCCTTTGAAAATTTCAAAGTATATGATATTTATTTATTAATTTCATTTGATTTAAAATCAGATGAAAAATTCCTGAGAAAATACTCGATGAGTACTGGCTGAACTTGTAAAATAGTAATCTCTGGCTTAAATATGCTTAATTGTGTCATTTTAAGATTTGCATAACCACAGGGATTGATACGTTCAAAAGGTGAGAGATCCATAGCTACATTCAGTGCCAATCCATGCATAGAATATCCATGGTGAATTCGCAAACCTAACGAGCAAATTTTTTTATCATTAATATAAACCCCTGGAGCATTAGAGTATACATGAGCTTCAATATTAAAGAATTTTAAAGTATCGATAACAGTTTGCTCAATTGCAGTAACTAACCTCCGAACACTAATTTGACGCCTTTTTAAATCAATCATCATATACATAATTAGTTGACCAGGGCCATGATAAGTAACCTTTCCTCCGCGATCACTTTGGAGTACTGGAATCTCACCTGTATTAATGAGATGTTTAGGATCTCTTCGAGTTCCCTGAGTAAAAACTGGAAAGTGCTCTACTAACCATAATTCATCAATTGTTATTACATGACGCTGTTGAGTAAACTGATGCATGGCATGAGACACCTTGGACCAAGGTTGTAATCCGAGATGGCGAATAATAAATTTATTGTTGTAAGGCATGTATGGTTATCTTTTTAGACGCGCTGTAAGGTACAATTTAGAGGTGGTTTATTAATTTTTATCACCAAACTAATAGTACCATAGTCCGATCATTTTGAGAATAGTCATTACCAGACAGTAGTAATTCTTACCTTGTTGGAATTTTTAAAACCTCAATGATGATTCTTTAAATCCTGGGTTCCCGACGCATCTTGATTTATAATCTACCTCTAGTAAATATCTAAACTATTTATTATATTATGATGTAAATTAAGTAGAGTAGCCAAAAGTTACTATCAGATCATAAATGAGCAAAGCTCTCCGGAAATCGCTGATTACTTAACAGTAATGAGATCTTTTCTATTTGACACCATAATAAGGTATCTTGGTGCTCTTTTTTAAGCGCGATTTCTATACGTGCTAATAAGCATATAGCTAGTTTAATACGTTGAGAATTCAAGCGTTGTATACCTTTAGTAAATGGAATACGACGCTTATAGTCAATTTGCTCCCAAAATAAAGGTGCCTGTATTATTTTGCGTTGTAAAGTTAGCACTTTAATTAAATCGCGTTGCAAACGGTAACATAGTAAATTAATTTGGCTTCCGTTGATACGTAACTGATGAAGTATATGCAAGGTTCGTTTACTTTTACCTTCAAGGATAGCATCTACCCAATCTATATTAGTAAAATGCGCAGCATCATTCACTAATCTGGTGATACATTGAAGTGTCATCATTTTACCAGGCCATAGCATAACAAACAGATTCATAGTTTGAACTAAGGCTAATAAATTATTTTCATAATTATAGCAGAGAAAATCTAGAGCTTTTTCTTCAATTATCAATCCTATGGCATTTGCTCTTTGGGAGATCCATTGTGGTAACTTAAATCTATCAGGCGTAAAACAATGAACAACTACACTCTTCTGACTTAATGAAGCAAACCAATAACTTTCTTCTTGTTCTTTGGTAAGATAAGGAATAATAATAATTAATATAATATCATAATGCAATAATTTTATAAGTTTCAATAATCTCTCACTTACTTTGGGACGAAATCCTTTGTCTTCTTCTGGCACCTTCAGCAACAGTGTACGTTGTCTATAAAATAAGCTGGGGGTATTAAAATGATTAATAATCTCATTCCAGTTAGTATTATTTTTATTAAAGGTCAAATGCCAATGCTCATGAAAACCATGTTGCTGAGCAAAACTGAGCACGGTATCCTGACTTTCTTGCAATAGCAAAGGATCATGACCTATTAGAATGTAGCAATAATTTAACTTCTGGTGTAACTGTGCATTAAGTTGTTCAGGATATATCTGAATCATAATGTAGCTTATCTCTCGATTATTGTAGTAATTGGTGAATTATCGTTCCGTTTGATTTCAATCAACAATAAAATTAATGAGCTTGCCAGCTACATAAACCGTTTTTCTGAGCCGAAAACCGCTGAGATATTTAACAACGCTATGTTCTTTGATTGCAAGTTGTTGTATTTGTTCGTGGGTAAATTCTATTGGAACAGTGATTTTACCCCGAAGTTTTCCATTAACCTGGACTACCACGATCTTAGTTTTTTCTCTAATTAATTCTTCATCCACCTTAGGCCATACTGCCTCATCAATAGTAGTTATATTCTGATTATTTCCATAATGAGAATTATGTAGAGCCTGCCACAGGACAAAACAAATATGTGGTGTAAAGGGGTAGAGCATACGCACTATGGCAAGCATGGCTTCTTGCATCACTGCTCGATCTGGTTCGCTATCTATAATCACTCTGCTGGAGAGTTTATTCATCAATTCCATAATAGCAGCAATTGCTGTATTAAAATTTTGGCGGCGATCAATGTCATCAGTTACCTTAGCAATGGTTTTATGTAGTTCACACCGTAAAGATTTCTGCTCTTCATTTAAGATACTATTATCTAAGGGATAGGTAGGTCCTTTTTTTGTATGATGATATACTAAATTCCAAAGTCTTTTTAGAAAACGCCGAGCACCTTCTACTCCTGACGAGCACCATTTTAGTGGTTTTTCTGGTGGCGAGGCGAACATTATAAATAGACGTACCGTATCGGCCCCATATCGTTCAATCATTATATTTGGATCGATTCCATTATTCTTGGATTTAGACATTTTGCTTAATCCAGCATAAACTAAATCCCGACCTATTTTATCAGTAGCTTTTATAATCCTTCCTTTGGCGTCACGTTCTACTGTAACCTGAAGAGGAGAAATCCAATGACGTTCCCCATTTTTATGATTTCTATAATAAAAAGCGTCGGCTAACACCATACCTTGACATAATAAGCGTTTAGCTGGTTCGTCCGAAGTAACTAATCCCGCATCGCGAAGAAGCTTATGATATAATCGGAAATACATTAAGTGCATAATAGCATGTTCTATTCCACCAACATATTGATCTACAGGTAACCAATAATTGGCAGCCTTAGGATCTAACATGCCCTGATTATAATCAGGACATGTATAACGTGCGTAATACCAAGAAGATTCTATAAAAGTATCAAAAGTATCAGTTTCACGTACTCCATGCTGGCCATTTACCATAATTTTACCCCATTCTGGGTCTATTTTGATGAAATTCGTGGTACCATCCATAGCCATAGATCTATGGTGTGCAATTTCTGGTAGTAAAACCGGTAGTTGATCTTCTGGAACTGGTATAAAAGAACCATCCTCCATTTTAATCATGGGAATCGGTGCCCCCCAATAACGCTGACGAGAAATCCCCCAATCCCGGAGACGATAATGAACTTTGTAATTTCCTATACCCTGTGTAATAATTTTTTTTATAATTGCCTTACTTCCCTCTTCATTAGAAAGACCACTAAATTCATCTGAATTAAATAACCTACCTTTTTTAGTCATAGCCTGTAATTTAACATTGGGAATAGTACCATTTGCCGTTAAGATTACGGCTTTAATTGGTAAATTATATTTCTTAGCAAATTCCCAATCGCGTTGATCATGCGCTGGAACGACCATAATAGCACCAGTACCAAATTCAAGTTGCACAAAGTTTACTACCCAAACCGGCAAATGTTCACCCGTTAATGGGTGAATAACAAAAATTCCTGTCGACATTCCTATTTTTTCCTTGGTTTGATTACTACACTGTGTAATCAAACCCGCCAATTGCGGATCTTTAAGTGAAGCTTTCACCGCAATAGGGTGATCATAAGCAATAGCAATACAGGTTATACCCATAATAGTATCTGGTCGTGTAGTGAATACTGTTATGGTTTTTTTATCATCTCCAATCAAATAAAAATTAATTTCTAATCCTTCAGAACGACCAATCCAATTACGTTGCATAGTTTTGACCTGTTCTGGCCAAAATTTTAGCTGAACTAACCCATTAAGTAATTCATCAGCATAATTTGTGATTCTGATGAACCATTGAGGAATTTTTCTAGTTTCAACCTGGGTATCACAACGCCAACAGCAGCCATCCACAACTTGTTCATTGGCTAATACCGTTTGATCATTAGGACACCAATTAACCCTTGAAGATTTATTATATACTAGTCCTTTTTCATATAATTTAGTAAAAAACCACTGTTCCCAACGATAATATTGAGGAGAACAGGTCACGATTTCTCTACTCCAATCATAACTAAATCCTAAGGATTGTAACTGGTGTTTCATATAATGTATATTGCTATGTGTCCAATGGTCCGGTGCAATCTTATTTTTTAGAGCTGCACATTCTGCTGGTAAGCCAAATGCATCCCAACCTATGGGTTGTAATACGTTTTTTCCTAACATTCGTTGGTAACGAGCAATCACGTCTCCAATAGTATAATTACGGACGTGCCCCATATGTAGATTTCCAGATGGATAAGGAAGCATAGATAAACAATAGTATTTTTCTTGGTCTTCTGCTTCTTTAACCTGAAAAGTTTTATGTTTTTTCCAGTAAAGCTGTACGCCAGGTTCTATTTCTTTCGGAATATATTGATCATGCATGATAGCTGATTAAAGTAATTTTCATTAGGATTAAAAATCTTATATTAATCATTATTTTTGATAAAGCATCAAATAATACCTCTTACTACAACTCTGAGTTTAATGATCCATATTATGGCCTCTATCTAGCATAGTAATAACTTACTTGAAACTGCGGAATCTAATAACTACTGTAACTCCATCTCCATGAGTTGTAATATATAAGAAAGGTCCTCCTAGTTCAAGGATCACGCCTGAAAGTGCCATTAAAATGGTTGCCATCTATAATTAATTACCTAACCAAGCATCATTGGCTATAATATCGATAATTCTCCAGAAATTGCTGTTCCAAAATAATTTCATAGCAAATCGCGTTAGTGATGGACATGGCATGATTGTAAAGTATCAACCATTACTTAATTAACTTTATCAATGGAGCTAACTGGTGCAGTAATCTTTTTAATGGTAAAATTAACTGAGCAATTTACAAAAAAAAAATAAAACCCGGATCCAAATTCAATTAGTTTCTCATGATTCACTTCTAATAACATAGGGATCAGAATATCCCAAAGTAAGCATGAGTTGCTTTTCTATTAATTGCATCTCGACGGCATCTGAATCCTGAATATGATTATAACCTAATAAGTGTAAACTACCATGAATCACCAGATGAGCCCAATGTTCTAGTAATTCTTTGTTCTGTTCTTTTGCTTCCTGTTCAACAATAGAGCAGCATATCACCAAATCCCCAATGAATGGTAAACCTATGTACGATGGTGGATTAAAAGGAAAAGACAAGACATTAGTGGGTTGATTTTTACCTCGATATCTAAAATTGAGGATTTGACTTTCCAATGCATCTACTATGCGAATAGTAATTTCTTTATCTTCTTTATATCGAAAAAAAACTGCATCGAGCCATTGATAAAAATCTTTTTTATTTGGTGATTTAGTCTTATTACTACAGGCCATTTGCATATTTAGAATTAGAGTGCTCATTAATTATGTATTTTATTTAAAATCGTTCAACCCGGATGATTCAAGTACTAACCCTGTTGCCACGCAGAGAATTAGGTAAAATCTCAACAATCTCTACATCAATAAATTTACCAATGAGTTCTGGAGACCCTTCAAAATTTACTACTCGATTATTTTCGGTACGACCTGAAAGCTCCATAATATTTTTCCGCGAAATTCCTTCAACCAGAATTCGCTGTATAGTACCAAGCATCCGTCTGCTCCAAGATCTCGTATGATGGTTAATCCGGTTTTGTAAAAGATACAACCGGTGTTTTTTCTCAATTTCACTAATTTGATTGATCATCCGAGAAGCTCGTGTCCCTGGTCTTGGAGAATAAATAAAACTAAAACTCATATCAAAATTTATGTCACTGACGAGTTGCATGGTTTGTTCAAAATCTTCAGGAGTTTCTCCTGGAAAACCTACCATAAAATCTGAACTGATATGAATATCAGGACGTGCTGTACGTAATTTATTAATAATTTTTTTATAATCCAATGAAGTATATCCGCGTTTCATTAGCTTGAGCACCCTATCAGAACCACTTTGTACTGGCAAATGTAAAAAACTAACCAGTTCAGGAGTATCACGGTAAACGTCGATTATATCATCAGTAAAATTTATAGGATGACTAGTAGTAAAACGTATTCGATCAATACCATTAATCTTTGCTACTTGACGTAAAAGATTTGAAAAAGAGCAGAAACCATGATTAAAGAAGGTACCGTAATATGCATTAACATTTTGTCCTAATAGATTCACTTCTCGTACCCCTTGTTCTACCAGCTGTGAAATTTCATCTAAAATTTCATTGCACGGGCGACTAATTTCTCTACCACGTGTATAAGGAACAATACAAAAAGAACAATATTTATTACAACCTTCCATAATGGAAACTAGGGCCGTGGGACTAGCCGAGATGACAGGAGGAAGAGAAATAAATTTTTCTGCTTGAGGAAAACTGATATCTACTACTGGTGTATGTAAGCTAGTAACCGTATCAATCATATCTGGTAGACGTTGCAGAGTTTGTGGTCCAAATACCATATCAACGTAATTAGCGCGCTTAAGAATGTATTCACCTTCCTGTGAAGCTACACATCCTCCTACACCAATAATTATCTGGGGTTTTTTTTCCTTGAGCTTTTTCCATCGACCTAACTGATGAAATACTTTTTCTTGTGCTTTTTCACGGATTGAACATGTATTGAGGAGCAAAAGATCGGCTTCTTCAGATACATTAGTAATTGAATAACTATGCGTTTTTTTTAAAAGAGCTATAATCTTAGATGAATCATATTCATTCATCTGACAGCCCCACGTTTTAATATATAATTTTTTTGTCATAGAATTAATTGACCGTTCACTAAAATAGTAATTTCTGTATCTTCTTAAGACGGGTGAAAATCGGCGCTGAGCCGCATCTATAACTGGGGTACTAGGATTCGAACCTAGGAATGGCGGAATCAGAATCCGCTGCCTTACCGCTTGGCTATACCCCACAACGCCATAAGTTTTTTAAACTGGGGTACCAGGATTCGAACCTGGGAATGCCGGGATCAAAACCCGGTGCCTTACCGCTTGGCTATACCCCACCCAAATAAATATCTGGTGCGGAAGGCGAGATTTGAACTCGCATGCCTTGCGGTGCCAGACTCTAAATCTGGTGCGTCTACCAATTCCGCCACTTCCGCAAAATTATAGTGGCTACGACGGGATTTGAACCTGTGACCCCAGCATTATGAGTGCTGTGCTCTAACCGTCTGAGCTACGTAGCCATATTTTACTTTAAATAATATTATGCTTAAGTTATCCTATGAGCGTCAATAAATTTTTTTACTTAACTATATGTTAGTTAATGATTTTTCAATAAATATTAAATTTTATTAAAATGATTGGATAAAATTATGAATAAAGGAAAAGTATCGCCGAAAAATTTTATTCTTCAAATTATTGAGCAAGATTTAGCTGATGGAAAATATCACATGGTATCTACTCGTTTTCCACCTGAGCCTAATGGTCATTTACATATTGGACATGCTAAATCGATTTGCCTTAATTTTGGAATTGCACAAGATTATCATGGAAAGTGCCATCTTCGTTTTGATGATACTAATCCAGTGAAAGAAAATCAAGAATATATAGAATCTATTAAGCATGATATACATTGGTTAGGTTACCAATGGAGCGGCGACATTCGTTATTCATCTAACTATTTTGAACAATTATATGACTACGCTGTGGAATTAATTAAAAAAGATTTAGCCTATGTTGATCAATTAACTCCGCAACAGATGCGAGAGTACCGGGGAACCCTAACTACTCCAGGTAAAAATAGTCCTTACCGTTCTCGTAGTGTCAAACTTAATCTCCGTCTCTTTGAAAAGATGCGTCAAGGTGGTTTCGGTGAAGGAAGCGCTTGCCTACGCGCTAAAATTGATATGGCTTCAAGTATCCTTGTGATGCGTGATCCGGTATTATATCGAATAAAATTTACTAAACACCATCAGACCGGTAATAAATGGTGCATTTATCCAATGTATGATTTTTCTCATTGCATTTCCGATGCGCTTGAGGGTATAACTCACTCACTTTGTACACTAGAATTCCAAGATAACCGATATTTATATGACTGGATACTAAATCGTATTACTATTTCAACGCACCCCAAACAATACGAATTTTCTCGATTAAATTTAGAAAGGGCAGTAATGTCAAAACGCAAGCTTAAAATGCTTGTATCTGAGAAGATTGTTGAAGGGTGGGATGATCCCCGTCTGTTAACTATTTCTGGGTTGCGACGACGGGGTTATACGGCGGCTTCAATTCGGGAATTCTGTCGTCAGATTGGCGTTACTCGACAGCATAGTCTTGTTAAAATGGCTTCATTGGAAGCCTGTATACGTGATGAGTTAAACGAACATGCTCCACGTGCGATGGCAGTTTTATATCCATTAAAAGTAGTGTTAGAGAATTTACCTTTGGGTTATACAGAGATATTAACTATGAGTAATCATCCCAAGAAAGCTGAAATGGGCGATCGTAAAGTACCCTTTAGTCGAGAAATATACATTGATCGTACTGATTTCTGTGAAGAAGCTCTCCCGCAATACAAACGTTTGATACTTGGTAGAAAAGTGCGACTTAGATATGCTTATGTTATCAGAGCAGAACGTATCGTCAAAGACAATGCCGGTAATATTGTTAGGTTATACTGTACTTGTGATTTAGACACTCTTAACAAATTTACGGAAAATGTCCATGGGGTAATTCACTGGGTTTCAGTTAGACATGCTCTACCTGCACAATTTCGTCTTTATGAAAGTTTATTTAGGATTCCTAATCCTGAGGCTACCGAAGATTTTTTATCCCAAGTTAATCCATACTCATTAAAGATATGCAATGGTTTCGTAGAACCTAGTTTAAAAGAAGCACCATTTCATACTCCTTTTCAATTCGAGCGCCAAGGCTATTTTTGTGCTGATAGCTATTATTCTTCGGCTGATAATCTGGTATTTAATCGTACCGTTAAGTTGCGCTCGAATTGGAAAGATCAAAAATATTAATCCTGGTATGGTAACTTATAATAGGCTACAACAAATTGGAGGGTAATTCGCTACAAATTTGTTCGACCCAATTATTAACACGTTGTTTAGTTAATTCTGGTTGTCGGTCTTCATCTATCGCCAGACCAATAAAATAATCATTATTTACTAAACTTTTAGATGAGTCAAAATGATATCCAGCGGTTGGCCAGCGTCCAATAAGGTGTGCTCTATTTGGTTCTATGAGATCACGTAATGTTCCCATAGCATCACAAAAATATTCTGAATAGTCTTCTTGATCTCCACACCCAAAGATTGCCACATATTTATCATTGAAATCTATATTTTTCAAAGCGGGTATAAAATCATCCCAATCGCATTGAACTTCACCATAATACCAGGTTGGAATACCTAATAATAAAATCTTAAATTTTTCAAGATCTTGTTTTGTACTTTTAGCAATATCATAAATTTCAGCAATGCTTTTACCTAGTTTGATATGAATCATTCTTGCAATCTTTTCTGTATTCCCGGTATCACTACCAAAAAAAATCCCGAATTTTTTCATAGCATTTATATCCTATCCTACTATTATTAATCAATAAAATTAGAGAAGATCATAACACTTTAATGATAAATATCAGAGTAAGTACTGGAATCAAATCTTAATAAATTCACAATTTCAAAAAATGATCCAGAAGACTTAAAACGATTTCTGACTTTTCAATATGTAACCAGTGTCCAGAACCACTAATCATTTTAATATAGGCATTTGGAAACTGCTGAAGTAATAGAGGATAATACCTTTCATTTACATAATTAGAATACTCTCCTCGAATAAACAAGGCAGGATTTTGCCAAGAAGATATAGATTGCCAATCGAGAATTTCCATGTACTGTTTTTGAATGACTTGCAGGTTAAAACGCCAACCACCATTATGAAAAGACTTCAAGAGAAACTGAATGGTCTTATCTTCAATTGAATACTGTTGCATTATAACAGCTGCTTGATGACGTGAATTAGTATTAGCATTGGTGACAGCATTCAATGCCGAAAATATTTCAGGAGGTTGTCTTTCATAGGATACCGGAGCTATGTCAAGAATAATAAGTTTTTCAATTCTTTCTGGAGCAATCGCTGTCATTTTCATAGCAATTTTACCTCCCATCGAGTGCCCAACAACAATAACACGCTCTATACTATTAGCATTTAGTGTTTCCAGCATATCTTGAGCCATTACCTGATAATTCATTTCTTCACTATGGTTGGACAAACCATGATTTCGTACATCAACTTGAAGAATGGTCCTATAAAACTTTAAACCATGTACTAATCTATTCAAATTATTCATGCTACCAAATAATCCATGAATCATCAGAACTGGTGTCATTCTTGTATTAGTCACATTTTTTACTGAATGTAAACAAATCTTTAATTTCATAAGATCAATAGAGTTAAATTATTAACCTAATAATTAAATGGATTTTATCTTCATAAAATTAATATTATTATATACTACTAATTATCTTGGGATCTAGATTAATTTACAAAGTGACAAAATAGATATGCACAATCGAGAATTAGAAAAATTAATTAACCTGGAACTACGTAGTACTTCTTTCAATGACTATGTGCCTAATGGGTTGCAAATTACGGGACGAGAAGAGATTACTAAAATAGTTACGGGAGTAACCGCATGTCAGGCCTTAATTGATGAAGCAGTTTATCATCATGCAGACGCTATCATTGTTCATCATGGGTATTTTTGGAAAAATGAATTACCCATCATATACGGAATGAAACGAAACCGCCTAAAAACGATATTATTAAATGATATTAACTTGTATAGTTGGCATTTACCATTAGATGCTCACCCACAATTGGGGAATAATGCCCAATTAGCTAAATTATTGAATATAATAGTACAAGGAGAAATAGTACCTTTGCTTTATTGGGGAAAATTTATACAACCATTAACTAGTGAATCCCTGTTAGCACGTCTTATAAGAAAGCTCGGTCGGGTTCCATTGCATTATGGTGATAAGAATGCACCAAGCTTAATAAGTAGTGTTGCCTGGTGTACTGGAGGAGGACAAAAATTTATTGATGATGCTGCAGCTTTTGGTGTAGACGCTTTTATTACAGGTGAAGTATCAGAACAAACTATCCATAGCGCCCGTGAAAATCGGTTACATTTTTTTGCAGCCGGTCACCATGCTACCGAACGTGGAGGAATTAAGGCGTTAAGCTTATGGTTGGAACAAAACTATGCTCTTGATGTTATTTTTATAGATATTCTAAATCCCGCTTAAATTCAAGGCATGAAATTATACTTCGTAGGATTAGTATCGCACGGTCCAAGCCCACACTCGAATAGTGTAGATACTAGGTTTGCAGTAATTAACACCATAAAAATTATAATAGCCATTTTACCTTCAAATGTTAAATTTATGGAATTCCGATCAATTTCTTCCCAGCGTTGTAAGATTAACAGCATAGCAATAGCAATAATTGTAACTAATGAACTTAACAATGCTAAAGTATAAAAATGAAGTCCAAATATTGAACTTCCGTAACCTGGATCTGCAGGAAGAATATGTAAAAGTACTTGACGTGTTGCAATTATACCGGTGATAATACTACCTAGTAGCGCTATTCCATAGTGGCTACTACTGATACCAAAGCGCACATTTAGAAAAAATCCGATGCTAATCATAATCACACCAACGCGCTGTAGTAAGCAAATTGGACAAGGTAACTCATCCTTAACTAGCTGGTAATAAAATGCAATGGTTAAGATAAGATTATTAACTAGCATGCCTACTATATTTAGAAAATAACATATTTGACGTGTATTAAATTGCTTCTCAGCATAACCTCCAAAATTCTTCATGTTATTTATTTTCTCTGCATTACATCATTAAAAGGATAAATTTAGTGAGCTAGTGCTATGGTACTTAAACCAAGTAACAGTAACTATTAATAATATCCCCCATAATATATAACCCAATTGTTTTTTATCTAATAAAAAACTCATCACTGTTAGAAACGCGATTAAAAATGGAAGATACATAAACATATGTGCTTTACCATAATTCTCATCTTTAATGAGATTAGCCTTGAAATTTTTATATCATCTATTTAACTGTAATTTAATAATAGTACATTTTTATGAGGACTAAAAGGTAGTTGATTGATAAATCAACAAGATAATGCTAATTAATGTAGTATTGTATAACTGAAAATATCTGATGGGTCGTGATACCCCTCAAGTTTATAAGTTTACCAATTAATTATAAGATAATTGTTATAATTATGTGATAATTTTATACTTTTACAATTTATGAAAATATTAATTCATGATGAAGTAAAAATTTAAGGTTAATATTTTGAAAAAACCAAGACCAATAAATTTAAATCTAACCACCATAAAATTTCCTCTGAATGCGATTGCCTCTATACTTCAACGGGTTTCTGGCGTAATTAACATTATTACTGTAGGAATTTTTATCCGATTACTTGATATTTCTTTATCTTCACCTGAAGGTTTTATAAAAGCTCAAATCTTGATGAAGAGAATGTCTTTGAAATTGATCATATGGAGTATTTTAACTATCAGCACTTATCATATTGCTGGCGGTATTCGTCATATCCTAATGGATTTTGGATACATTGCTGATAGCAATAAATCTGGAACCAGATCAGCACAGGTAGTATTTATTTTGACAATGATATTTTCAATTCTGATTGGAGTGTTTCTATGGTAAAGAATACTTCGGCACTAGGATTTCAAGGTGTCTATGACTGGCTCTTATTACGTGCCGCAGCAATAGTAATGGCTCTATATATATTATATCTCATGGGTTTTATTCTTACCGTAGATCGATTAAACTATATGACGTGGCGATTTTTTTTTACTTCTTATCTAACTAAATTTTTCACGGCAATTACCCTGATTTCCATGGTGATTCATAGTTGGATTGGTATATGGCAAGTATTAACTGATTATATTAAGGGTTTGAAAACGCGTATTATGTTGCAATTAGTACACTTGATAATCATTTTGGGATATATGATTTATGGAATCATTGTAGTATGGAGTGTTTAATTAATTGTTCAGTGAAACAATTTGAGGCGATTGTTATCGGTGCCGGTGGTGCTGGAATGCGTGCCGCATTACAGATCTCTCAAACTGGCCATTCTTGCGCTTTGCTCTCAAAAGTTTTTCCCACACGTTCTCATACCGTATCAGCTCAAGGTGGCATTACGGTTACACTGGGTAATCAACATGAGGATAATTGGGAATGGCATATGTACGATACAGTAAAAGGTTCTGATTATCTGGGTGATCAAGATGCTATTGAATATATGTGTAAAAATGGTCCCTCTGCTATTTTAGAATTAGAACATATGGGGTTACCATTTTCCAGACTAGAAAATGGTCTTATATACCAGCGGCCATTTGGCGGACAATCCAGGAATTTTGGTGGAACACAAGCGGCACGCACTGCAGCGGCGGCTGATAGGACTGGGCATGCACTATTGCATACACTTTATCAGCAAAATCTAAAAAATAACACTACCATTTTTTCTGAATGGTATGCATTAGATTTAGTTAAAAATCAGGATGGCGGAATTGTGGGTTGTACCGCGTTATGTATCGAAACCGGTGAAGTAGTATATTTTAAATCGGCGGCGACTATTTTAGCCACTGGAGGCGCTGGCCGGATTTATCAATCTACTACTAATGCCCACATTAATACCGGAGATGGTATTGGAATGGCATTGCGTGCCGGAATACCAGTACAAGATATGGAAATGTGGCAATTTCATCCTACCGGGATTGCTGGCTGTGGTATTTTGATAACTGAAGCTTGTAGAGGAGAGGGAGGATATTTAATTAACCGCCATAATGAACGTTTTATGGAACGATATGCACCTAAGGTTAAAGATTTGGCAGGACGTGATGTTGTAGCACGTTCCATAATGATGGAAATAAGAGAAAAACGTGGCTATGATGAAGCTCCTTGGGGTCCACATGTCAAATTAAAATTAGATCATTTAGGAAGAGAAATTATAGAATCACGTCTTCCAGGAATCCTAGAATTGGCCCGTAAATTTGCTCATATTGATCCTATTAAAGATCCCATTCCAGTAATACCTACATGTCATTACATGATGGGGGGAATTCCAACTAAAATTACTGGTCAAGTCATTACCATCAATGATCAAGGTGCAGATATCATTGTTCCCGGTCTTTTTGCGGTCGGTGAAATAGCTTGTGTATCGGTGCATGGTGCAAATCGTCTGGGAGGCAATTCTTTGCTCGATCTAATAGTTTTTGGACGATCGGTTGGTCTACATTTAAGTAATTCTATTCAAGGACAAGGAGTTCTACGTCAGGCATCAGGTGATGATATTGTAGCATCATTGAAACGATTGAAGCGCTGGCATTATAATAATAAATATGGTAAAGAGGATCCGGTAGAAATCCGGAAAATCTTACAAAATTGCATGCAGCAAAATTTTTCGGTCTTCCGTGAAAGCCAGACTATGAACACTGGATTAGAAGAGTTACAATCTCTTACGGAAAGATTGAAAAACGCTTATCTTAACGATACATCACATAGTTTTAATACTCATCTTATAGAATGCCTTGAACTAGATAATCTTATGGAAACCGCTTATGTGACGGCATGTGCTGCAATTTTTCGTACTGAAAGTCGCGGTGCACATAGTCGTTACGATTTTCCAGAAAGAGATGATAATAATTGGTTATGTCACACATTATATATACCGCAAACCAAAGGCATGACCCGTCGTCAAGTTAATTTGCAACCTAAACTGCGTGAAGCATTTATTCCTAAGGTACGTACTTATTAATTACAGAGATAAGGTAATGAAATTAAAATTTTCGATTTATCGTTATAACCCAGAGATTGATAACTGCCCGCATATGCAAAATTATAGTTTGATGGTAGAAGACAACCGCGATGATCTGGTGTTGTTAGATGCTTTATTATTGTTGAAAGAACAAGATCCGACACTATCGTTTCGCAGATCTTGCAGAGAAGGAGTCTGTGGTTCAGATGGTTTGAATATTAATGGTAAGAATGGATTAGCTTGCATTACTTCGGTTTCGGCATTAACTAAAAATCATCACCAAAAAATCATTATTCGTCCCTTGCCAGGATTACCAGTAATACGTGATCTAATTGTCGATATGGGACCATTTTACAATCAGTACAAAAAAATTCAGCCTTATCTATTAAATAAGGAACTTCCTGAAAAAGGAGAATACTTACAAAACATTACACAACGCGATAAGCTTAATGGTTTATATGAATGTATTTTATGTGCATGTTGTTCAACATTTTGTCCATCCTTTTGGTGGAATCCAGATAAATTTATAGGTCCGGCTGGATTGTTAGCTGCTTATCGATTCCTTGTAGATAACCGAGATACAGCAACGGAAGAACGTTTAAATAATCTAAGTGATGCTTTTAGCGTATTTCGTTGTCATAGTATTATGAACTGTGTCAATGTATGTCCTAAAGGATTAAATCCTACACATGCTATTAATAAGATTAAGTTAATGTTACTCAGAAGAAAGATTTCAGTTATCAACCTGAAAAATTCAACATTTAATAAGGGTTAAATTACAATGCCGAACAGTATGAAAAACTGGCTAGAAACTTCTTGGCTAACTGGCATAAACCAGTTATGGATAGAGCAGCTTTATAAAGATTTTTTAAAAGATCCGAGTTCTGTTGATAATTACTGGAGTTCCATATTTAGGCAAAATTTTGCAAAAGATGTTTTAGATGATGAACTTATCTCTAAGGAACAAATTTCTTCAACACAAATGAAAGTACTACGATTAATTGAGGCCTTTCGTTTTCGAGGACATCAACATGCTAATCTTGATCCTCTTGGACTATGGAACCAGGAAAGAGTTCCTGAACTAGATCCTTTATTTCATGATATCAAAGAAGCCGATTTCAATAAAAGTCTTCAAGAAAATGATTTTTATGATAAGAATCTCCTGAATATAGGAGATCTTTATTTAGCTTTGAAAACTACGTATTGCAGTTCAGTTGGTGTTGAATATATGCACATATCTAATGTAAAGGAAAAAAACTGGATTCAGCAGAATCTAGAATCAGTAAGGGTACCTGGGGTATTTAGTAACAGCGAAAAAAAGATTTTCTTGAAAGAGTTAACTGCCGCTGAAGAATTTGAGCGCTATCTAGGGGCGAAGTTTCCTGGAGCCAAGCGTTTTTCTTTAGAAGGAGGTGAGGCGCTGCTACCGATGTTAAAAGAAGTAGTGCGCTATGCGGGAATCATTGGCATCGAAGAAATAGTATTTGGTATGGCACATCGTGGTCGTTTAAATGTACTGGTTAACATTTTAGGTAAAAATCCTCGGGTAATCTTTGATGAATTCTCTGGTAAATCTAAAGAAGGATATGGTACTGGAGACGTAAAATATCACATGGGTTACTCTTCTGATGTGAAAATGGAACTCAGCAAGATTCATTTAGTTTTAGCTTTTAATCCTTCTCACCTAGAAATTATCAATCCCGTAGTAATGGGATCAGTACGTGCTCGCTTAGAGCGCTTAAAACTACCTAACAGTAATAAGATACTACCTATTACTATTCATGGAGATGCGGCAGTAATAGGTCAAGGAGTAATGCAAGAAACTCTAAATATGTCACAGGTACGAGGTTATGAAATTGGCGGAACAATCCGTATTATTATAAATAATCAAATTGGATTTACTACTTCTTTAAATGATGCACGTTCTACACAGTATTGTAGCGATATTGGCAAAATGATACAAGTCCCTATTTTCCATGTAAATGCTGATGATATAGAAGCAACGGTTTTTGTAATGCGCTTGGCTTTAAATTTTCGTAATCTCTTTAAAAAAGACGTTTTTATTGATCTTGTATGTTATCGACGTAATGGACATAATGAAGCGGATGAACCAAGTGCAACACAGCCAATGATGTATCAAAAAATAAAACATCATCCTACGACCCGTCAGATTTACGTTAAGAAATTAGTAACTGAGCAAGTGATTTCTATGGAAGATTCTCAAGAAATGCTCAATCAATATCGTGAAGCATTAGATCTTGGTAAATGCGTAGTCAAGGAAAAACATATTGGTAATTTAAAAGAAGGGATTTGGTCATCTTATTTACCGCATCAATGGAATGAAAGGTATCCAGTTTCGGTTGAATTAGAACGTCTTGAACAACTTGCAAAATGTATTAGTAACATTCCTCAATCTATTAAAATGCAGTCAAGAGTAGCTAAAATTTATCATGATCGTGCTGAAATGGCTGTTAGTAATCTCCCCTTCGATTGGGGAGGTGCAGAAAATTTAGCATATGCCACCTTATTAGATCAAGGGATTGCTATCCGGTTATCAGGTGAAGATGTAGGACGTGGTACTTTCTTTCATCGACATGCAGTAATTCATAATCAGATTAATGGTTCTACTTATATTCCATTACAGAATCTTAACAAGAAACAAGGTAAATTTCAAGTATGGGATTCCGTTCTGTCCGAAGAAGCTGTATTAGCATTTGAATATGGTTATGCCACTACTGAACCTAGAACATTAACTATCTGGGAAGCACAGTTTGGAGACTTTGCGAATGGTGCTCAAGTAGTCATTGATCAATTTATTAGTTCAAGTGAACAAAAATGGGGCAGATTTTGTGGTATGGTAATGTTTTTACCTCATGGCTATGAGGGACAGGGTCCTGAACATTCATCGGCACGTTTAGAACGTTACCTTCAATTGTGTGCGGAACAGAATATGCAAGTTTGCATTCCTTCTACACCAGCGCAAATTTATCATATTTTACGCAGGCAAGCACTTCGCAAAATGCGACGACCACTAATTGTAATCTCACCTAAATCTTTGCTTCGTCATCCTTTAGCAACTTCCTCAATAACAGAATTAGCCAATGGAACATTCCAACTAGCCATTGATGAAATTGACACCTTTGACAAATCAGGAGTAAAACGCATCATTCTATGCTCTGGTAAAGTGTACTATGAATTAATTAAGCAACGTCGTCAAAATAAGCAAAAAGACATTATCATCATGCGTATCGAACAACTTTATCCTTTTCCTCAACAAATGTTGTCTAACATGTTGCAAAAATATTCACATGTCCAGAATTTTGTATGGTGCCAAGAAGAACCACTAAATCAGGGAGCATGGTATTACATTCAGCACTATCTTAAAGAATTAATACCATCGGAAGCTTCATTACAATATGTTGCTCGTCCTTCATCAGCTTCCCCCGCTGTAGGTTATCTTTCTGTTCATCAGCAACAACAACAAGCACTTATTAATGAAGCACTAATTATTTAGTCAATATAATAAGGATGGATTAATGAGTAATGTAGATATCATAGTTCCGGACCTTCCAGAATCTGTTGTTGACGCAACTGTATTAAATTGGAATAAAAAACCCGGGGAATCTTTCCACTGTAATGAAATTTTAGTTGAAATTGAAACAGATAAAGTAGTATTAGAAGTACCAGCTCCTGCCGATGGTACTCTGATTGCTATCCTGGAGAATGAAGGCGCTACTGTAATTTCAAAACAGATAATTGGTAAATTTATAGAGAGTAATAAAATTGATAGTAAAAATTTATTACCTCACAATGATAACACCGTAGATCAAGGTAATATTAATACCTCAAAAAAACCTTTAAGAGCACAATTTAAAGAATCTTTGACAACTCTTAGCCCAACCGCTCGACGTATGATTTCAGAATATCATCTCGATTCGTCCACTATTAAAGGTACCGGTGTAGGAGGTCGTATTACCAGAAGGGATATTAATCATTATCTAGAACAGAAAGATACTATTCCTAAAAAGAGTGCCATAGAATATGAATTCAATTCTTATCAAAATAAACGTAAGGATAAACGTGTTCCGATGACACGTTTACGTAAGCGGATTGCAGAAAGATTACTAGAAACCAAACAAAACACCGCGATGTTAACTACATTTAATGAAGTTAACATGAAGCCGGTCATAGAGTTACGCAAACGCTATGGAGATCAATTCCAGAAAATTCATCAAATAAAGTTAGGATTTATGTCCTTTTATGTTAAAGCAGTAGTAGAAGCACTAAAAAGGTTTCCAGTCATTAATGCGTATCTTGACGGTGAAGATATAATTTACCACGATTATTTTGATATCAGTATTGCAGTTTCAACACCACGCGGTCTGATTACTCCAGTATTGCATAATGCCGATTTAATGAGTATGGCAGAAATCGAAAAAAAAATTAAATATTTTGCGGTGAAAGGAGCTGAAGGAAAATTAACAATTGATGAACTTACTGGAGGTAATTTTACTATTACCAATGGAGGGATCTTTGGTTCACTTATGTCCACTCCTATTATTAACCCACCACAAAGCGGTATTCTTGGCATGCATGCTATTAAAGAACGACCAATGGCTATTAATGGAAAATTAGTAATTTTGCCAATGATGTATCTAGCACTTTCCTATGATCATCGTCTAATTGATGGTAAGGAGTCAGTGAGCTATTTAGTAGTTATCAGAGATCTGTTAGAAGATCCAACTCGATTATTATTAGAGATTTAATTATCAAATTAATCACGATTGCACTGCACTACGAACGATAATTTATCGCATGGTGGATAAAATTAAATGAATGTACATGAATATCAGGCAAAACAATTATTTTTAAAATACGGTTTACCAATACCAATGGGCTATGTATGTACTACATATCGTCAAGCTGAAGAAGCGTTGTTAAAAATGGGGCCAGGACCATGGGTGGTTAAATGCCAAATTCATGCTGGTGGTAGGGGTAAAGCTGGTGGAGTAAAATTAATACGCCAAAAAACAGAACTCAGAAATTTTACCGAGTATTGGTTAGGGAAGCGTTTGGTCACTGCTCAAACGAGCTCTAAAGGACAACTAGTTAATCAATTACTAATTGAAACCACACCAAATATCACTCAAGAGCTCTATTTAGGTGCGGTAATTGATCGTAGTACCAGTAGCATAATCTTTATCGCTTCAATTCAAGGTGGTGTTAATATTGAAGAAGTTTCCAAAACTAAACCACATCTCATTCATAAGGTTACCTTAGATCCTCTAATGGGTCCGCAACCCTATCAAGGACGTCAATTAGCTTTCAAAATAGGACTAACGGGAAAAAAAATTAGTCAATTTACTAAAATATTTATGGGATTAGCAAGATTATTTCTAGAACGTGATTTAATCCTAGCAGAAATTAATCCCTTAGTTATTACTGAAAATGGAGATATTATTTGCCTTGATGGAAAATTGAATATTGATGATAACGCTTTATTTAGACAACCAGAACTACGTCAAATGAATGATTCTAGTCAGGAAAATCCAATAGAATCCTATGCTGCACAATCGGAACTAAACTACGTAGCTTTAAATGGAAATATAGGTTGCCTAGTTAACGGTGCTGGTTTAGCCATGGGTACAATGGATATTATTAAACTTTATGGAGGACAGCCAGCTAATTTTCTAGATATTGGTGGGACTGCTACCAAAGAACGAGTTACTGAAGCATTTAAAATAATTTTATCAGATAAAAAAGTCAAAGCGATCTTAGTAAATATTTTTGGGGGGATTGTTAGTTGTGACCTAATAGCGGATGGGATCATCAGTGCGGTAGCTAAGATAGATGTAAACATGCCCATTATAGTACGCTTAGAGGGCAATCAATCCTCTTGTGGAGCAAAAAAAATTTCTTTGAGCGGTAGTAGGAATCTTATTATAGCAACTAGTTTAAAAGATGCAGCGCAGCGAGTAGTTGCTGCAACCAAGGAAACAATTAATGTCAATATTAATTAATAAAAATACTAAAGTTATTTGTCAAGGGATAACTGGTAGCCAAGGTACGATTCATTCTAAACAGGCCATAGATTATGGTACTAAAATGACAGGAGGTGTAACTCCTGGTAAAGGAGGTAGTAAACATTTAGGTTTACCAGTATTTAATACTGTGCATGAGGCAGTTGAAGTTACAGGAGCCACCGCCTCGGTAATATATGTGCCCGCGCAATTTTGTAAAGATAGTATTCTAGAAGCAATCGATGCGGGAATAAGTCTAATTGTTACTATTACTGAAGGAATTCCAATACAGGATATGCTCATCATAAAAATGAAATTAGATCAAACTGGGGTATGCATGATAGGCCCAAATTGCCCAGGAATTATAACTCCTGGGGAATGTAAAATTGGAATAATGCCTGGTTATATTCACCAATCTGGAAATGTGGGGGTAGTTTCACGTTCTGGTACCTTAACTTATGAAGCAGTAAAACAAATTACTGATATAGGATATGGACAATCTACTTGTGTTGGTATCGGTGGTGATCCCATATCAGGAGTGAATTTTAAAGATATTCTAAAACTATTTCAGGAAGATTCACAAACTGAAGCAATAGTGATGATCGGTGAAATTGGTGGTAATGCAGAAGAAGAAGCATCTGAATATATAAAAAAATCTCTCACTAAACCAGTCATAGCTTATATTGCGGGAGTTACTGCACCTCAAGGTAAGCGCATGGGACATGCAGGTGCGATTATTTCATCTGGAGGTAGAGGAACCGCCGATGACAAATTTATTACACTGGAAGAAGCCGGGGTTACAACCGTTAGAAATCTAACAGAGATTGGTAAAACCTTAAAAAAAATTTTATCATAATCAGATTACTAGACTATAGAAGAAGCACTTTGTGATATGGCAAAAATTTAAAAAAAATCGGCATCAACAACATATTACGCAACTTGCTCAATTGCCAAAAATTTCTCAACCTGTTCAACAAATTCAAATCCTATATAATCCTAAAGATTTACGTAAGATATTGCTTGAAAAAATCAGACAAGCAACACGCGAGATTTGTATCGTTGCCCTTTTTATTGAAAATGACGATGGTGGAAAAGAAATTCTGTCAGCATTATATACAGCAAAAAAACTCCGTCCGAATTTAGATATCAGCATTTTCGTGGATTGGCATCGTGCTCACCGCAGCCGTATTGGTACTGACATAAAAAATAATAATGCGGATTTGTATTATGAACTAGCTATAAAAAATCCAGAGATTTTTATACCAATTTATGGCGTTCCTATAAATATACGTGAAGCTTTAGGAGTTCTACATTTTAAAGGATTTATTGTCGATGATTTTTTAATATACAGTGGCGCTAGTTTAAATAATCTTTACTTACATAAAGATATAAATTACCGCTACGATCGATATCACATCATTCAGAACCAAAAGTTAACCAACACAATGTTTACATGGATTAAAACAAATTTAAGGTTAGCTCAAGCAGTACATATTATTAGTCATTCTACAGGTCCTAATAATTATAAAATCAGTAGGTTTCGCTATAAATTACGGAATGCCAATTACCAGTTAGAAGGTAATGCTAATAATCAGGAATTAGCAGTAACACCATTAGTTGGTCTAGGGAAGCGCAGTTTGTTAAATAAGACTATATCTAATTTAATGCAATCTACACAACATAAATTAACTCTCTGTACGCCTTACTTTAATTTACCTCCTCCATTAGGAAATAGTCTAATTACTTTATTACGTGAAGGTAAACAAGTTGAAATCATTGTTGGTGATAAGACCGCTAACGATTTTTATATACCTGATCACGAGCCATTTAAACTAATTGGGATTTTACCTTATCTATATGAAATTAATTTGCGCAGTTTTCTAAGGAGATTACAATACTATGTTAATAATGGACAACTTACCTTCCGCATATGGAAGGAAGGTGAAAATAGTTATCATATAAAAGGAATATGGATAGATAAAGAATGGATGCTAATTACAGGTCACAATTTTAATCCCCGGGCTTGGAAATTAGATCTAGAAAACGCGCTCCTTATTCACGACCCGAAACATCAATTTTTATTCCAACGAGATGATGAACTCGAAAAAATCCGAAAAAATACATTTAAAATCACACATTTTAGCGAACTAGAAAGTATCATTGATTATCCTAAAAAAATTCGCGAATTAATTCGGTTTCTGCGGCGTATTCACCTAGATAAGCTAATTAATCGTGTTATTTAAATTATTGGTGTCCCCTAGGGGATTTGAACCCCTGTTACCGCCGTGAAAGGGCGATGTCCTTGTCCTCTAGACGAAGGGGACATTAATTTCTCATTGCTTAATTATGATTTTACCTTTTATATAATCTATTTCAAGGAGTTTTTCTGGTACCAGACTGCCAGATAGTATCTTATTAGCTAAAAGATTCTCAAGTTTTTGTTGGATAGCTCTCTTTAGTGGTCGTGCTCCATATACCGGATCATAGCCCGTTTCTACTAGAAGCTGTAACACCTTATCAGAAATATGGATGTTATAGCCCTGTGCTTTTAATCGATTAGATAATCGTTGTAACTGCATTTTGACAATTAAAGTAATATGCTTTTTAGTTAATGGATGGAACACTACTACTTCATTAAGACGATTAAGAAACTCGGGACGAAAATGTTGACTAACGATTTTCATGATCATTTCTTTCATTTGACTATAATCAAGAGTAGTAAAATTTTCTCTAATAAGATCTGATCCTAGATTTGAAGTCATAATAAGAATCGTATTCCGGAAATCTACAGTTATGCCTTGACTGTCAGTTAACCGACCATCATCTAATACCTGTAGTAAAAGATTAAAAACATCTACATGTGCTTTTTCTACTTCATCAAATAAAATTACCGAATAAGGTCTACGACGAATCGCTTCAGTTAAATAACCTCCGGCTTCATAGCCTACATAACCAGGAGGAGCACCAACTAATCTAGAGACCGCATGTTTTTCCATAAATTCTGACATATCAAGGCGCACCATAGCATCGTCATTATCGAACATAAAATTGGCTAAGGATTTGCAAAGTTCGGTTTTTCCAACTCCAGTAGGTCCAAGAAAAAGAAAAGAACCAATAGGTTGATTAGGATCAGATAATCCCGCTCGGTTCCTGCGGATCGCATTTGCAATGACTTCCACAGCTTCATCTTGACCAATAACACGTTGATGCAGCGAGTTTTCTATACGTAATAGTTTATGACGTTCTCCTTCCATCATGCGAGATACAGGAATTCCGGTCCATCGTGATAAAACCTCGGCGATTTCTATATCGGTAACTCGATTACGTAGTAGCTGCATTGTTGTCGAGTTATACTGGTTGGTAGAGGCTTCTAATTTTTTTTCTAGTTCTGGTATCTTACCATACTGCAATTCAGACATACGTGCTAAATCTCCTGAACGACGAGCTTGTTCGAAACCTATTTTAGCTTGTTCTAATTCAGCTTTAATTGATTGCGTGCTCAAAAGCACTGCTTTTTCATTCTTCCATTCTTCATTTAATTCTACAGATTCCTGCTCTTTATGTATAATTTCTTGATTTAGTGCGGCAAGACGTTTAATACTAGCATCGTCAGTTTCTTTTTTTAATGCTTGCTGTTCTAATTTTAACTGAATAATCCGGCGTTCTAAACGATCTAAAGGTTCTGGCTTGGAATCAATTTGTAACCGTATACTTGCAGCGGCTTCATCAATTAAGTCAATGGCTTTATCTGGTAATTTACGGTCAGAAATATAACGCGAAGATAATGTAGCTGCTGCCACAATGGCAGGATCGGTAATTTGTACATGATGATGCAATTCATAACGTTCTTTCAATCCACGTAAAATAGCAATGGTATCGTTTACGGTGGGCTCAGCCACAAATACTTTTTGAAATCGACGTTCTAATGCAGCATCTTTTTCAATGTGCTGACGATATTCATCTAGTGTAGTAGCGCCAACGCAGTGTAATTCACCACGGGCTAAAGCGGGCTTCAGCATGTTTCCAGCATCTAAAGCACCGTCGGTTTTCCCCGCGCCTACCATAGTATGTAGTTCATCAATAAATAATATAATGTTGCCTTCCTGTTTGGCTAAATCTTTCAAGACAGCTTTTAATCGTTCTTCAAATTCACCACGATATTTAGCACCAGCTATTAATGCTCCTATATCTAATGCTAATACTTGGCGATGTTTTAAGCCATCTGGTACTTCCCCATTAACGATGCGTTGAGCTAATCCCTCAACAATTGCAGTTTTTCCTACTCCAGGTGAACCAATAAGTACGGGATTATTTTTAGTGCGTCGTTGTAACACTTGAATGGTACGCCGAATTTCCTCATCACGTCCAATAACTGGATCCAGTTTACCTTGTTCTGCACGTTCTGTAAGATTAAGCGTATATTTTTTTAAAGAATCGCGCTGGTCTTCTATATCCTGATTATTCACCGGTTCTCCTTTACGTAAGTTATCAATAGCTTGATTTATCTGATCAGTAGTTAGACCAAGATGTTTGATAATCTCAGATAATGAACTGTGTGTATTAATTACAGATAAAAGAAATAATTCAGATGAAATAAATTTATCACCTCTTTGTTGCGCTAATTTATCACAAAGATTAAGTATACGCACTAAATCTTGAGATAATTGAAGTTCTCCATGATTTCCTTCTACTTGAGGTAAATGTTGAATAGCTCTATTAATATGATTCCGCAGTATTGAATAATCAATACCTAAATTCGTAATTAACGAAGATACGGTACTATTTTTTTGGTCTAAAAAAGCCCGCATCAAATGTAAAGGTTCAATAAATTGATTAGATTGCCCAATTGCTATATATTGGGCATCCGCTAAAGCCTGCTGAAATTTTTTAGTAAGGAGATCAAAACGCATAATAATATTCCTCCAGTTGTAGAAAATTTATTAGAACCTCAAATTGCTTATCAACCATAATTAATCACTATCTAAATCATGTTATGTCTTCTTTCAAGAAATTAATTAAATTAAGCATATCTAGTGGTAATGGTGCATGCAATTCCATTTCGATGCCAAGATGAGGATGATAAAAACGCAACCTAGAAGCATGCAAGGCTTGTCGATTAAATTGATAGAGACAACCGGTTCTACCCAACAATGGCAATTTATTGGAGACTTTTCCTTTATAAATAGGATCTCCTACTAAGGGATGATTAAGGTAGGCCATATGGACACGTATCTGATGTGTGCGGCCGGTTTCTAACCTTAAAGCAAGATGTGTATAAGCTTTAAACCTTTCTATGATGCGATAATGAGTAATGGCCATTTTCCCCCCGGGATTAATTGTCATGATAGTACGTTTTTTAGGATGACGGCTAATAGGTTGACTGATACAGCCTCCAGATTTCATGGATCCTATGACAACCGCGTCATATTCCCGAATGATTGTTCGACACTGCATCGCTTCTATTAATCTTTTTTGTATTAAAACAGTTTTGGCGATGATCATTAAACCAGTGGTATCTTTATCAAGGCGGTGAATAATACCAGCCCGACAAACATTAGCAAGATTTGGATAATGATAAAGCAAAGCATTTAGCAGAGTTCCATTTAGATTACCAGCACCAGGATGCACGACTAAATGAGGCGGTTTATTAATTACTATTAAATATTCATCTTCATAAATAATATTTAAGGCAATATTTTGTGCTTCTAATAAAGTACTATCATCAATATGAATATTAATTTTCGCTCCCTTTAATACTCTAATTTTAGGTTTATCAAAAACTATATTATTAACTACAACATATCGTCTTAATATCCATTTCTTAATACAAGAACGAGAATATTTGGGAAACAAAGTTACTAAAGCTTTATCTAAACGTTGTCCATTCTGTAAATAAGATATAGTTGCAGTTAGTCTAAGTTTTGATGTCATAAACGGCTATTAATAGTTGTAATTTTATTGGTAAGAAAATTTCATGGTATAATTGTGCTAATTAAATTTACAGCAAATCTTGTGATAGAGATGTGTAAGAAATACTTATTAATGACAATTATTTTAGTAACTTTGTTACTAGAAGGTTGTTCCAGTATTTATAATAAAAACATAATATCAATGAATCAACTGGAAAATATTGATAATTACTCATTGAGTTCTAATTTGAATCAAATACAGTGGATCTATATATATTATAAAAAAGCGAATTTAGCCCTCTCAAGGGCTCTAATTGAACGTCTGATACTTATTAATCCTAATCATCCCAAAATGGATTATGTACTCTATCTGCGTGGAATGATAGATATGAGATTAGATTATAATCTCATTCTAAATTTTTTTAAGATAGATCCATCAGATCGGGATCCGGAATATGCTAGAGCCGCTTTATATGATTTTTATCACCTCATGCGTAGATACCCAAATAGTCAATATATACCTGATGCTAGAAAACATCTAATCTATCTTAAAGAACGCTTAGCAAAATATGAATTATTAGTAGCAGATTTTTATCTGAAACGATGTGCTTATGTAGCAGTTATCAATCGTGTAAAGCAAATGATGTTAGATTATCCTCATACCAAATCAACATATATGGCACTCTCAATTATGAAAACTGCTTATAAAAAATTATATTATATTAAATGAATCTGCGGCAATTTATATACTAAATAATTGTTGTCAAGGCACAATATTTAGTGTAAATTTGATAAAATTTAATAGATTTTTAGATGTCTATGTGTTTTCCGCGTATTGCTTTTCTTGGTCCAAGAGGTTCGTACTCTCATATTGCGGCGCATAAATATGCGGCGCGTTATTTCAAGAATTTTTTAGAAATGAGTTTTTTTAATTTTGCCCCTATCTTTCATAAAGTAGAAACTAGACAAGCGGATTATGCAGTCGTACCTATTGAAAATAGTACTGCTGGTTCTATTAAGGAAATTTATGATTTATTGCAACATACTCATCTTTTCATTGTTGGAGAACTAATTTTACCTATTAAACATTGTATGTTAGTTTCAACTAAAGCTTGTCTAGAAAAAATTGAAAAAATTTATAGTCATCCACAACCTTTCCAACAGTGTAGTAATTTTATTAGTAAATTTTCACAATGGAAAATAGAATATACAGTAAGTACTGCAGCTGCTATGGAGAAAGTAGCCACTCTAAAATCTTCGAAAATCGCTGCTTTAGGAAGTGAAGATGGAAGTCAATACTATCATCTAAAAATTTTAGCACGTAATATTTGTAATCAGCAACGAAACAGTACAAGGTTCATTATACTTTCTCGGAAACTAATAGAAGTCGCGACTAATATTCCAGCAAAAACTACACTAATAATTTCTACCCAACAGCCCTTGAGTTTTTTGGTAGAAATCTTAATGATATTACGTCAATATAATATAATTCTGATTCATATAGAATCCTGGCCGATGCTGAATCAAACCGGGGAAAATATGTTTTATCTGGATGTTCAAGGGAATTTAAATTCCCTTGAAATGCAACAAGCATTAAAAATTATGAAAAAAAACCTTCACAACTTAAAAATATTAGGATGTTATCCTATTGATCACACTGTTCTGGTGAATTCAAATTCACCGATTTTATTAGCCAAGAATTACTAATAACGTTAAGATTATATTATGGATGCGATCCGATAAGTTGTCCATAATAGTTCTTCAGCGTAATAATGAACGACTTTCAATAAGAAATTGTTTGGTATATGCACCAAACCATTGTTGAATTTTTGTAAAGGTATCTATAAATTCCTGCTTATCTCGGTGTTCAATTAATTTAATAGCTTCTCCAAAACGATGATAATAACGTTTAATTAATGCTAAATTAAATTTCGAAGACATAATAATATCTGCATAAAGCTGCGGATCCTGTGTAAAGAATCGCCCTACCATGATCAAATCAATTCGATACATACGTGATGCCAGTATGAGTAACTGCTCTAATTGTACATCTTCCTGTACTAAAGTTAATCCATATACGAAAGTAGAAAAATGACGTAAGGCTTGTATAAAAGCCATATTATGATCATGTTCTATAGCACTAATGCGATGTAAACGCATCCCCCAAATTTTAAGCTGTTTTAGAAACCATTCATAAGCTTGAGGATCACGTCCATCACATAAAATAACTACTTGTCTAGCTGGATTCTCGTTATCCGGAGCAAACATGGGGTGTAATCCAAGTACCGGTCCTTTATGAGCTGCTAACATAGCTTGCAGTGGAAGATTTTTTACCGAAGAGAGATCTACTAAAATGCAATCTTGGGGTAATTTAGGTAATTGAGTGATGACTTGTTCAGTAAGCTGAATAGGGACGCTAATAATTACCATTACAGCATCTCTTAAAATTTTATCGGCATTTGACCAATCTTCTTTGTCAAAGATTTTAACCTGATATTGAGAAATTTTAAATAGTTTCGCAAAAAAATCTCCCATTTTACCTTTGCCGCCAATAATAACAACTGGGCGTAATGATGGATAAATTGGCTTAAAACCTTTAAGATACTCGCTATTATAAGATTCACATATAATACGACGTAAAACATCTTCAAATAAATCTGGAGAAATCCCTAAATATTCAGCTTCTTTTCTGCGGGAATGAAGTATTGAACTTTCCCTTTCTGGAACATAAATAGGCAACCCATGACGATGTTTAACTTCGCCTACTTTAGTAACTAATTGGATTCTTTTAGCTATTATTTTCAATAAAGCTTTATCTACTTGATCTATTTGATCACGTAGTGCATTTAGTTCTGCAACCATAAATTATGCCTCTTGAGATAAAATCATGATAAATCTTTATAGAGCTCCTTGAGCAAGGCCTCGGTAGTTTCCCAGCTAATACAAGCATCCGTTAAGGAAACTCCATAACGCCTACCTTCTGATGACAGTTCAAAGGGCTGATTTCCCTCATATAAGTTACTTTCTAACATCAATCCAATGATTGAACGATTACCTGTTTTACGTTGAATCACTACTGATTTAGCAATCTTAGGTTGTTGACGATAATCTTTATTAGAATTATCATGGCTACAATCTACCATAATTGCAGGAGATAATCCGGCCTGTATCATGGTATCTTCACATTTTGAAATAGATTGAGAATCGTAATTTGGTGTTATTCCTCCGCGTAAAATGATATGTCCATCAGGATTTCCAGCAGTTTGTAACAAGCAAACCCTACCTTTTTGATTAATACTTACAAAACGATGTGGAATAGCGGATGTAATTATGGCATTAATGGCGGTATCAAGATTACCATGAGTACTATTTTTAAAACCTACAGGCATTGATAGTCCAGAGGCAATTTCACGATGAGTCTGTGATTCAGTAGTTCGAGCTCCAATTGCCATCCAGCTAAAAAGATCCGCTAAATATGCAGGTGTATAAGGATTTAAAGTCTCAGTTCCCAATGGGATCCCTAGTTGGGATAATTCCAGCAACAGATGACGTGCTATCTTTAATCCAGCTTCAATATCAAAAGAATTATCTATATATGGATCATTAATAAATCCCTTCCAACCTATTGTAGTCCGAGGTTTTTCAAAATAGACCCGCATAACTAGATAAATTCTATCCTTAATTTGATCTGCCAGTTTTTTAAGATGGCAAGCATACTGCATTGCAACTTTAGTATCATGAATAGAACAAGGACCACATACTAATAAAAATCGGTCATCAGATCCTTTTATAATAGACGAAATAGTTTTGCGTGAAGTCGAGATTTGTTTTTGCAAGCGCTCATTACAAGGATACAGTTCTTTTAATTCTTCTGGTGTCAAAATAACTTTTTCATTAAGGTGAGACATTAAACTATTAATTTTTTTCATATTACTGATTCCTGAAAATTGTACTCATGACTTTTCAATTAAATAAATTTATACCTAATCCTATTTACAATAGGCCAGCTTAATTTAAATAAAGTAAATTTATAATCTAATAATTATTTCATTCATCTCTAGGTAAATAACGGAACCAGTATTGATTAGATATGGTAATCTATTTTGGTGGAGCTGGCGGGATTCGAACCCGCGTCCGGAACTCCTCTGTCCTTGGTACTACATGTTTAGTCTAGTTTTTGGTTTTCGTTTAATTAGTAGTAAACCGACAAACTGCTAATAAACTAACCTATTTAATTTAACGTCTAACCCTAGGTGAAGTGTTGACGCGATCTCTTGATAATTTTACCTTGCTTCATCTTCTTCCTAAGAGAAGAGGTTAAAGATACAAGGGCTTTAAGCAGTTTCTTAAGCTGCTAAAGCGTAATTTTCGTCGTTTGCGACTATTTTTACGGTTTTTTTACGAGGCCTACCGTTCCTCGACATGCACCTTAGATTTCGCAAATTCCGTCGAATCCAAAACAGCCCCATACTGATATGATAACTAATATTACAATTATTTACTAGTTTTTCTTCACATACTTTAGAAGACGTGCTTTATTTACCTGCCACTCACGATTTTTAATCGTGGCACGTTTATCATATTGTTTTTTACCTTTGGCAATAGCAATATTTACTTTACACCAAATTTTTTTCCAATATAAAGATAGTGCTATCGCTGTATAACCTTGACGATTAACACGACCATAGATAGAAGCTAGTTCACGTTGGTTAAGTAAGAGTTTTCGCGT
Organism: Candidatus Dasytiphilus stammeri; assembly: GCA_041944325.1. Taxonomy (GTDB): domain Bacteria; phylum Pseudomonadota; class Gammaproteobacteria; order Enterobacterales; family Enterobacteriaceae; genus Dasytiphilus; species Dasytiphilus stammeri_M. The sequence goes on from CP145878.1 coordinate 363,458, forward strand.
ACGACTTGAATCACAGATCAAATCTTTTGAGATTACTGTAATTAGAGGCTGAAAAATCGCACCCAATAAGTAAGCATTATCATTCTGTAGTAATACGTAACTCTCACTGATATTAACTTTACCTGAACGAACTGATTTAACTTCCCAGCCTTGTAATACTAGTCCAGCTTCAAATTGGTCTTCAATCCAATATTCGTGATAAGCACGTTTATTAATAGTAATCGTAGTATTTTGATTGCATAAGTTTTTCATAGTAGTTATCTTTATTGGATTTATAATCCAACCGCTTAGCTTTTTTTAATATTAATTAATTATCTATCATTGTCAAAGCTTAAAAATTGGTTGTAATTATTATGGATTTTATGCGGTTTCCTCTAATTCAAAATTATTTTTTTAACCAACCTAACTTATTACTTAATATCCTAAAATAATTATAATTTTTAGGATGAATAAGATTCAGATGATAATTACTGCGGCGAATTAAGATATCGTCATCTTTAAAAACTGGTAAAATAATTTGACTATCACAACTAATTTTTAATTGGTGTTGCCGACTAGAGAAACGTAAACGAATTGTACTATTACTATTAATCACTAATGGACGAGAAGACAGCGTATGTGGAAACATAGGAACTAAAGTGATCGCATCTAGTGAAGGAGTTAAAATAGCACCACCAGCTGAAAGTGAATAAGCTGTAGATCCTGTTGGAGTAGCGATAATTAAACCATCAGAACGTTGTGCAAAAGCGAAATTATCGTCAATATAAACTTCGAATTCAAACATATGAGCAACTTTTCCTGGATGTAAGATTACCTCATTCATTGCAATACTGAAGCATCGTTGTATGTTTTTACAGGATACTGTTGCTTCAAGTAAAAAACGACTATCCTTGAGATAGTGGCCTTTTAACACCTCCATTAATTGTGGTTTGGCATGATCAGGATCAAGATCAGTTAGAAAACCTAGTTGGCCACGATTGATACCTATAACCTGGATGTTATATGGCGCTAAAAGGCGGGCGGCTCCTAGCATATTGCCATCACCTCCTACAACTACGGCTAAATCTGCTTGCTTACCGATTTCTGATATAGAAGCAGTTTCTACCTTATGAATTTTTAATTTACGTGCGATTTGATGTTCCACTACCACATGATAACCTTCTGCTTCTAGCCATTTATAAATCATTTTATGAGTCTCTAAAGCTTTAGGATCACGTGGACTACCTATAATACCAATGCAATTAAAAATTTTTTTCATTATACTAGGATTCCTTAATATGTGATCAATCTAACAATTTACCTTGAAACTATTATTATGATCCCCATAATAATAAGCTAATCAGTAAATTCAAATGAATGTGGAGACGTGGATAAATTCATGATTAAAGAACAAAAATCACCGAACGATCATCCAATACCAGATGAAACCACCGAGCATGTCAATTCTTTAAATGAGTCGGATTTAGATCAGATTGGACTAGATAATAACTCTGAAAAAATCCGGGGTAATTTAGAAGTAGATGCTCGTGAGAAACACATTGCTAAACTTGAAATGCAACTTTCTGAAATTAAAAAAATAGAGCGTGAAAACATGTTGCGTTTACAGGCGGAATTAGAAAATCTCCGTCGTCGTACTTGTTTAGATATTGAAAAAGCACATAAATTTGCTTTAGAAAAATTTGTTAGTGAATTATTACCAGTCATTGATAATCTAGAACGTGCTTTAGAAATTGCCGAGAAATCGAAGACTGAGCTAGATGTAATGATTGAAGGAATTAAACTCACTTTAAAACTTTTACTAGATGCTATGAGTAAATTTGGAGTTGAAGTAGTCAATAAGATACATGTTCCTTTTAATCCAGATCTACATCAAGCAATGTCAATACAAGAAACCCAAGAAATCGCACCTAACAATATAATTGCAGTAATGCAACGAGGTTATACTCTCAACGGTCGTTTATTGCGACCTGCTATGGTTATTGTTTCTAAAGTTAAGTCAGAATCAATCGAATGAGTGATAAATTATATTGGCTTATTATTCAGTAGACGTGGCGTCCAGTCAATAGGTGGTATGCCACGTTCTGTAAGCCAATGGTTTGCTTTAGAAAAATGTCTACAGCCAAAAAAACCTCTATGAGCAGAAAGTGGAGATGGATGTGATGCTTGTAAAATAGCATGGCGTTGGTAATCAATGAAATTTACTTTTTTTTGAGCTTTTTTTCCCCATAGTAGAAATACTATGTTATTACGATACTTATTAATAACTGAAATAACTTTATCCGTAAATCTTTCCCAACCATAATTTACCTGACAAGGTACGCTTCCTACTTCTACAGTCAAAACAGCATTTAGCAACATGACCCCTTGTATTGCCCAACTTTCAAGACAACCATGATTAGGTCGGGTAAATTCAACGAGATCGTTTTCTAATTCTTTATAGATATTGTTAAGTGAAGGTGGAATAGGTATGCCTTGACGCACCGAAAAAGCTAGACCATGTGCATAGCCTGGACTAGGATATGGATCTTGACCAACTATTACTACTTTAATTTGGTGAAGTTCGGTTAGGAGAAAAGCATTAAAAATATCTTTTTGACAGGGGTAAATAATTTTTCCTGCAGAACGTGCAACGGCTACAGTTTGCAAGATTTGAAGAAAATATTTTTCACGTGCTAACACATCATGCCAAATTATTGCGCGATTCATAAATTTTAGATTTTTTTAAAGATTCTAACTATAACGGTGTGATAACCGGTCACTACTGTAAGAATGGCGAGTTTTACCGCGACGTTCACGATTAAATCTATGACTATTTTCATGACGTTGTTTATTTACGCATTTATTATTTAATGAATGTGCATCCCCAAGGAATTGCATATTAATTGGTTTATTGAAGATACGTGTACGAGTAAAATGCTGTAAAATTTTACCTGGCATACCTTTAGGTAGTTCTATAGTTGAATGAAAAGCAAATAACTTTATATTACCAATATAACGACTATTGATCTCGCCTTCATTAGCAATGGCACCAACAATGTGTCTGACTTCTACACCATCATCACGACCAACTTCAATTCTATATAAATCCATTTCTCCAAGACGACGTTCTCTTCGTGCGGAACGATTAGAATAACGATCACTACGACGCTCAACTTTCTCTGGTGATAAAATTAACTGACGTTCGCCCTGTGCGATTTTAAGCAAAGCCGCGGCTAAAGTTTCCACATCAATATTTTTATCCGGTTGGATCTTAGGTAATAAAGTGCGATATTGAGCCAGATCATTACTTTCAAGCTGTTGTTGAACTTTAGCATAAAATTTTTCTAGCCGTCGTTGACTGATAAATTCTAAGCTGGGTAGTTCGATTTCTGGAATGGTGATTTTCATCAGGCGTTCAATATTATGTAATAACCGGCGCTCCCGATTTTCTACAAATAACAAGGCACGACCAGGACGACCTGCACGTCCGGTTCGGCCAATCCGATGAATGTAAGATTCTGCATCGAGAGGTATCTCATAATTTACAACTAGACTAATGCGTTCAACATCTAAACCACGAGCTGCAACATCAGTTGCAATAAGAATCTCAAGACGTCCATCTTTGAAACGTTCCAACGTTTGTTCACGTAAAGTCTGATTCATATCACCGTTAAGTGCCGCAGTACTATATCCCCTACGTTCTAGTATTTCAGCTACTTCTATGGTCGAAGATTTTTTCCTTACAAAGATCAGTACCGCATCAAATTTTTCTACTTCTAAAAAACGCACCAAGGCATTAATTTTATCACCACAAACTTTCCAGTAACTCTGGCTAATATCCGGACGCTTGGTGATATCCGTATCAATTCTTATTTCATGCGGATTTTTCATGAAATTGGTAGTGATACGACGAATTGCTTCAGGCATAGTTGCAGAAAATAGAGCGGTTTGCTTCTCTTTGGGAATTTTCTCGAAAATCTTTTCGACATCAACAATAAAACCCATGCGTAACATTTCATCAGCTTCATCTAATACTAAACTACGTAATCTAGATAAATCCAAAGTACCACGTTGGATATGATCTAGCAATCTACCTGGAGTACCCACTATAATATGTGGACCCCGACGTAAGGCCCGTAATTGCACCTCATAACGCTGACCACCATATATGGCTAATATATGTACTCCAGGTAGATATTTGGCTAAATTAGTGCACGCTTCAGCTACCTGAATAGCTAGCTCACGTGTAGGTGTCAAGATTAGCGCCTGTGGATATTTGAGATTTAACTCGAGGTTATTTAGGAGTGGTAAGGTAAATGCTGCAGTTTTACCACTTCCGGTTTGGGCAATCCCTAACACATCTGATCCTTTAAGTAAGTATGGAATACACTTTACTTGAATAGGAGAAGGTTTTACATAACCGCTAAATTTTAGCGATTCTATAAGTGATAATTTAAGCCCCAAATCAGCAAAATTAGTTTGATTTTTTGCCATTTAGTATACATGCCTCTTACATTTTACGGCCAGTTTATATCCTTAAAATTATATTCCAGCTCAACTTATATATTACACCTGATATAACCTAATTTTATCCAATTAAATTTTAGCAGGTGAGATTCATTACTACTTCTACTTTAGAAGAACCGTGGCTATTATTTACTTGATCTATTATATATGAATGATGACTAAAATCTCGGGTTATCAGATTTATGAGATTATAAAAACATATATGGACACTATTTTAATTAGTGGCTTCCTTAATACTCAAACGGATCCGACCTTGACGATCCACTTCAATAACTTTTACCGTTATTTCCTGACCGATTTTTAAATAATCACTAACTTTTACTATATGTCTGTCGGAAATTTGAGATATATGCACTAATCCCTCTTTACTCCCCAAAAGAGCCACAAAAGCGCCAAAATCTACAATACGAGAAACTATACCAGAGTAAATCCGTCCTACTGTAATTTCGGCTGTAATTTCTTCAAGGCGTTGAATAGCAACTTGGACTTTTTTAGTATCAAGTGCCGCAATTTTTACAGTCCCATCATCTTCAATATCAATAATGGTACCAGTTTCTTCAGTTAATGCTCTAATAACCGATCCACCCTTACCTATTATATCTTTAATCTTTTCTGGATGAATTTTAAGAGTATGTATGCGTGGTGCATATTTTGAAATATCTACACGTGTCCCGCCGATGGCTTTTTGCATGATATTCAATATATGTATACGAGCTTCCTTTGCTTGATTCAGTGCAACTTGCATAATTTCGCGAGTAATCCCTTCAATTTTGATATCCATCTGTAGTGCACTAATCCCTTCACAACTACCTGCCACTTTAAAGTCCATATCTCCAAGATGATCCTCGTCGCCAAGAATATCAGAAAGAACTACATATTGATCACCTTCTTTTACCAATCCCATAGCAATTCCAGCAACCGCTGAATTAATGGGAACTCCAGCATCCATAAGCGCTAAAGAGGCACCACATACCGAGGCCATTGAAGAAGAACCATTGGATTCAGTAATTTCAGATACGATACGTATCGTATATGGGAAAATATCTAGACTGGGCATAACAGCTAATACACTACGTTTAGCTAATCTACCGTGACCTATTTCACGACGTTTGGGGGCTCCTACTACTCCTGTTTCACCTACTGAGTATGGAGGAAAATTATAGTGAAAAATGAAGGACTCGTTGCTTTCACCTAATAATTCCTCAATCTTCTGTGCATCACGTTCGGTTCCTAGAGTAGCAGTTACAAGGGCCTGGGTTTCTCCACGAGTAAATAATGCCGATCCGTGTGTTCTTGGTAAGATACCAGTCCTTATATCTAAACTACGAATCATATCCTTATTACGTCCATCAATGCGAGGTTCTCCACGTAATACCCTATGACGAACGATCTTTTTTTCAATCTTATGTAGAATGATATTAATTACATCATCATTCAACGTTGAATCATCTGATTGTAGTGCTGATCTTACATCAGACTTTATAAGGTCAACTTCAGCATAACGCATTTTTTTATCAATAATACGATAGGCATTGCTCAAACGTCCCTCTGAAAGTTCAGCAATTCTGGCATAAATTTCAGCATTACTTGTAATGGTAGTATCATCTGGTTTCCAATGACAACGCTTTTTTCCAGCTTCATCTACTAGTAAATTAATATTTTCAATGACAACTTGCTGTTGTTCATGACCGTATATTACCGCATCTAGCATTTGATCTTCGCTAAGTAATTCTGCTTCAGATTCTACCATTAAGATGGCCTTTTCCGTTCCTGCAATAACCAAATCTAACTTACTATCTGTTAGTTCCTCTGTAGTGGGATTCAATATGTATTGATTTCCAATATATCCAACTCTGGCGGCACCAATAGGGCCATTAAATGGAATTTCTGAAAGACTTAAAGCTGCAGAAGCCCCCATTATGGCCACAAGATCGGGATTAATTTGTGGATTTAAGGAAATTACAGTAGCAATAATCTGAACTTCATTAAAAAATTCTTCTGAAAATAAAGGACGAATCGGACGATCAATAAGTCGTGCAATTATAATTTCATTTTCAGTTGGACGACCTTCACGCCGAAAAAAACTCCCCGGAATTCGTCCGGCTGCATATGAACGTTCTTGGTAGTTTACAGTCATTGGAAAAAATTTTTGTCCGTGTTCTAGTGGTTTAGTAACTACTACAGTTACAAATACTACCGTATCATCCATACTAGCCATTACAGCAGCTGTGGCTTGTCTAGCTATCATACCAGTTTCAAATGTTACTGTATGTTTTCCGTACTGGAAGGTACGTCTGATTGGGTTCAGCAAAATAATATCCTTAACTTCCTGACCATTAACATGTTAATGGTTATAAACTGAATTTGTATTTTTAGTACAACTATTGGTTATCAAGCTTATTTAATACTATGACTAACCTTTACTATTAAATCTACTCCTACCATTTATCTACGTAAACCAAGACGTTCAATCATAATTGAATAACTCGCTAAATCATCATGCTTTAAATAAGCTAATAAGCTACGTCTTTGTGAAACCATCCGCAATAAACCACGACGACTATGATGATCTTTTTTATGTTTTATAAAATGTATGCGTAAATGATTAATTTTATTAGTTAGTAAAGCTACTTGAACTTGAGTAGAACCACTATCATTTACATGACGTCCATATTCAGTGATAATTTGATCTTTATTTTTTAAATTTATAGACATGACCTGACTCCAGGATATAATAGCACAATTCTGCGGAATTGAATCTATAAAAACAATTATTATAGATTCAATAAGGTGTCAAGGCAAATCTCTACTTGTATTTATTTTAACTATCTACTAGTAAACGACGTGGTTGTATGAATCCATTATTAATTTCTGCTAAACCAAAAAATCTTCTTTCTTTTCCTTCGGTAACTCTTACCAATCCAGTAAAATGTAATTTCGGAATAAAGATTTTTTTTCCTTGTTTAATATCATTTGCTATGACACTAATTAAATTTATTTCGGGTAAAATGGAAACTATGCTCTCTATTGGCATTAATAGGGCAAGCAAATTAGAGATGCTAGCAGCATCTTCATCTGGTTTCAAAGATGGATCTTTTATAGTCTTAAGTTGATTTAAGGTGATCATGCGATCTATTGAATAATCAGCTACATTTAAACGTCTTAAAGCAATCACATGAGCCCCGCATCCTAATTTTTCTCCTAAATCATCAATTAGGGTACGTACATACGTACCTTTAGAACAATGTATTTCTAGTTGGAGTTGATTTCCTTCTAAACAAATAAACTGTAAATCATAAATCATAATATAACGTGCTTGACGTGACACAGCAATCCCTTGACGTGCATATTTATATAATGGTTTACTCTTATATTTAATTGCGGAATACATCGGAGGTATTTGTTTTATTTTGCCTCTAAAATATTGTAATGTATCTTGCAAAATGGAAGTATTAATGTTTATAGGACGTTCATTAATCACTATACCATGAGCGTCATAGGTATTAGTACGTTGACCAAGTTTAGCAGTCACACGATAACGTTTATCCGAATCGAGCAAATATTGTGCTAATTTAGTAGCTTCACCGAAACAAACCGGTAACATGCCAGTAGCTAGGGGATCTAAAGTACCTATATATCCAGCTTTTTTAGCATTAAAAATCTGTTTTACTTGTTGTAGAGCCATATTAGAAGAAATGCCTGAAGGTTTATCAAGTAAGAGCACACCATTAATCTTCTTACCGTAAGAGACACTCATTAATTTATCCAATACTCTTAGTCATAACGTGATTGATCAAATTATAAATATATACCGCGTCCTTAATAGATTTATCATAAATAAAAGTTATTTTAGGTATAGTGCGTATGGACATCATTTTACTAAGTAGCATACGAATATATCCACTAGCATTCTGTAATAAATTCATTCTTCTTCTAAGAAGATCATTATCTTGATCATCTAAAAAAGTAATAAATACTTTAGAGTACCTCAAATCAGATGAAATTTCCACATCAGTTACCGTAACAATTGTTTCTAGCCTTGGATCATTTATTTCACGTTGTAAAATAATGGTAAGATATTTTTTCAAAGTTTGAGCTACTCTCTGTAAACGTTCAACTTCCTTTTCTTTTACCATAAAATTTTTTCCTGAAGATTTTCTTTTAAATAACCAAGGTATCTTTTGGGGTGCCAATCTAATAACTCAAATATCAGTTATGACGTTTTAATTCAACCATTTCAAATATTTCAATTATGTCACCAGTACGCACATCATGATAATTTTTTAGTCCTATCCCACATTCTACACCCTGGTGAACTTCATTAATATCCTCCTTAAAGTGACGGAGAGATTCAAGTTCTCCTTCGTAAATCACAATGTTATTACGCAAAATTCTAATTGGTTTATGGCGTTTTACTATACCATCAATTACCATACAGCCGGCAATCTCACCGAATTTAGGAGATTTAAATACCCCGCGTACTTCTGCCATCCCAATAATTTTCTGTTTATATTCTGGTATTAACATTCCTTTCATGGTATGTTTAACTTCATCAATTAAATTGTATATTACAGAATAATAACGTAGGTCTAGATTTTCTCTTTCAATGACTCGACGTGCTGAATTATCTGCCCGTACATTAAACCCAATGATAATAGCATTAGATGCTGCAGCTAAGGTAGCATCGGTTTCTGTAATACCTCCAACTCCTGAACTGACAATTTTAATTGTCACTTCATTGGTAGAAATCTGTGTTAAGGAGTTAATAATAGCTTCGACAGACCCTTTGACATCAGCTTTTAAGATAATATTGAGCTCCTCAACTTCATTTTTATTTAAATGAGCAAACATTTTTTCTATATTGGGAGTTTTCGGCCGAGCTAATTTAACTTCACGATATTTTCCCTGACGATATAATGCCACCTCACGTGCCTTTTTCTCATCCCTGACTACGGTTAGTATATCACCAGATAAAGGCAGGCCAGAAAGACCAAGTATTTCTACGGGCAGAGAAGGTCCGGCTTGAAAAATTTCCCTGCCTAGTTCATCTCTCATAGCTCTAATACGTCCATATTCAAAACCACATAATACGATATCACCTTTTTTTAAGGTTCCTTCACGTACTATTATTGTTGTTACTGGACCTCTTCCTTTATCAAGAAAGGATTCTATTACTAGACCACTTGCCATCCCGTTACGGATAGCTGTTAATTCTAACATTTCGGCCTGTAATAAAATTGCCGTTAATAAATCTTCAATGCCTTGGCCAGTTTTTGCTGAAACGTAAACAAACTGATTTTCACCCCCCCATTCTTCTGGACTAATACCATGTTTAGACAAATCATTTTTAACCCTATCAGTATCAAAGCTAGATTTATCAATTTTATTAACTGCTACCACTATTGGAACCTTAGCGGCTTTAGCATGTTGGATAGCTTCAATCGTTTGTGGCATTACACCATCATCAGCGGCAATTACTAAAACCACAATATCTGTTGCTTGAACCCCTCTAGCACGCATAGCAGTAAATGCGGCATGTCCTGGAGTATCAATAAATGTAATCATTCCATTATCGGTTTCTACATGGTAAGCACCAATATGTTGGGTAATACCTCCGACTTCACCATAAGCAATTTTAGTAGAGCGAATATAGTCGAGTAAAGAAGTCTTTCCATGATCTACATGTCCCATAATAGTTACTACCGGAGCTCGAGATTCAGGTATGATACCCATGTCTCGATCGCTCATTACAGCTTCTTCCAACTCATTGGCATGACGCAAGATTACTTGGTGTCCCATTTCTTCTGCAACTAACTGAGCTGTTTCCTGATCTATAATTTGATTAATAGTTGCCATTGCTCCCATTTTCATCATCAGTTTTATGACCTGTGAACTTTTGACAGCCATTTTATTGGCAAGTTCAGCTACAGTAATAGTTTCACCAATAATAACCTCACGATTTACTAAATTTTTAGTACAACTCGGTTGTAAAAGATTAAATTTGCGTTTTTTGCTACTTCGAGCGACCGCTCTAGCTTCTTCTCTCTCAGCCTTAGATTCATAATGTTTATGGTTTTTTCTTTGCCGTGGTAATTTTGCGGTACGATTACGGCGATCACATTCTAGCTGTCTCTCATTTTCATCTTCCGCTTGCCGAGCATGTTGAGATGTAGTGAGATGATAATCATGGGTATCTTTATCTTCCTCTAATAACAACTCATTCCAATCATTCTGTTGTTCAGCAGCAATTCTACGAGCTTCTTCAGCAACGCGACGTGCCTCTTCTTCGAATTTTAAAAGAACTACTTCTTCCACTTTACGCTTAAATTTAGCGGTTTCTACTTCTCGTAAGGTTTTGTTTAATTTTTGATGATTATTGATAATTTCATCTTGAGTATGGTTCTTCGATTTTTCTAATTTATTGAATGGAATTTTTTTTTGAAAATTTTTTTCAACATCTGAGAGAGCTACAGGTTGTTCTTTTAAATATGTTCGACTTTTGCGGAATTCTATTTTGATGGCTTTCATTTTCCCTCCGCTACGAGGAATCTTCAAGGTACTGCGTGTCTTACGCTGTAAAGTAAACTGTTCTAAGATGCCAGATTTATTATTAATGTGATTAAATAATATCTCTTTTTCCTGTTGACTAACATAATCAGTCTCTAACTTGCATATTCCTACAGCAGCAAACTGTTTGATTAGCAGCTTGACTGGAATTTTAATTTCTGTTGCCAGAGCTTTTATACTTACATTTGTCATGCGGTTTATTTCCTATGATTATCTATGGTTACTGAACCAACAGATCTCACGAGCAGCCATAATTAACTTACCGGCCTTTTCATCGTTTATGCCTTCAATATCAGCCAGATCGGCAATTCCTTGTTCAGCTAAATCTTCCAGCGTGTAAATACCTTTTGCTACAAGTTTCGATGCCAAAATTTGGTCCACATAACTAATATTTAGCAATTCATCTGCAGGTTGATTCTTAAACTTTGCGGATTCTTTAGCAGCGATTGCTAAATTATTTAAGACTTCTTTGGCACGCTGACGTAACTTTTCCATCATTTTTTTATCAAAGCATTCAATTTCAAGCAATTCACTCATGGGAAGATAAGCGAGCTCCTCTAATGAGTAAACCCCTGCTTCTACTAATATCTTAGCAGAATCTATATCAAGATCTAGATCTTTGGTAAACAGGTTGATAGCAGCATGCGTCTCAGCTTGATGTTTCGCATTTAGCTCTTCTACTGTCATTACATTCAGTTCCCAACCACTAAGTTGTGATGCTAAACGCACATTTTGACCATTTCTACCAATGGCCTGAGCTAAATGAGATGCTTCAACTGCAATATCCATAGTATGTTTATCTTCGTCAACAATAATCGAACTCACTTCAGCAGGAGCCATGGCATTAATTACGAATTGTGCGGGATTCTCATCCCATAAAACTATATCTATTCTTTCACCTCCTAACTCACTGGAAACCGCTTGCACACGTGATCCTCGCATTCCTACACATGCTCCAACCGGATCAATCCGTTTATCATTAGTTTTTACAGCAATTTTTGCTCGAGATCCTGGATCGCGCACTGCGGCTTTGATTTCAATTATTTCTTCGCTAATTTCTGGAACCTCAATACGAAACAGTTCCTTTAGCATTTCAGGACGAGAACGACTTAAAAATAATTGAGCACTGCTAGCTTCCGGGCGTACCGCATACAATACACTGCGTATTCGATCACCTGGATGGAAATTTTCTCTAGGCAACATATCTTCATAAAGAAGGATACCTTCAGCATTATTACCCAGATCAACACTAAGATTATCGCGATTGACTTTTTTGACAATACCAGGAACAATTTTACCTTGATGTTTACGGAATTGATCAACTATCATAGCGCGTTCAGCTTCACGCACTTTTTGTACAATCACTTGTTTTGCTGTTTGAGTAGTAATGCGATCAAAAGTTACTGAATCAATCTGATCTTCAATATAATCACCGATATTTAATGAGAGATTTTCAAATCTCGCAGCTTCTAGGGTTATTTCAAGAGTTGGTTGTATAACTTCTTTGACAATTAACCATCTTCGAAAGGTATTAAAATCACCAGTTCTACGATTAATACAGATGCGTACATTAATATCTTTTTGATATTTTCTCTTGGTTGCCGTCGCCAAGGCACTTTCTAATGCTTCGAAGATTTTTTCACGCGGTAGCGCTTTTTCATTGGAAACGGCTTCTACTACAGCAAGAATCTCTTTGTTCATCTTCGTTGCCTCAATTCAGAATCAATTTTTATGTACATCTACCGTTAACCTTAATCTCAATATAAATATACCAATTATAATGCTGATAAATAAATTTCATCAAAATCAATTCATATATTGGTACGATATATAAATTGATTTTCGATTTTTCTATATAATGCAGCAGACATAATGCCTACCAAAATCTAACAAGGGCTAGGTAATTGTAATCCTGGCCTAAAATCAATTTAGGCCATCAACTATAAAAAAACCCCGAATTTCGGGGTTTTTTGTTATAAACTGCTAAATAGCTACTTGTATACTAATTTTTAGTTGCTGATCAATTTACATACAAGTCTGTATTCTAAACTGGATATCAAACCAAATTGTCCCTCATAATAAATGGTTGCGGGGGTCGGATTTGAACCAACGACCTTCGGGTTATGAGCCCGACGAGCTACCAAACTGCTCCACCCCGCGTTTACAAATTAATTGAATATTACGCTGTGTATACATAAAATGCAAATAATATTAACTATTATATTAAATTTGGTACCGAGGACGGGACTTGAACCCGTAAGCCTCATTAGGCACTACCCCCTCAAGGTAGCGTGTCTACCAGTTCCACCACCCCGGCCATTAGATTATATTTATATGGTTGCTATGATTTAGTTATCATGAACTGATGTAGTAGTACTCTGTGCTATTTTTTATTTAATTTACCTTTTACTTCTGTAGGAGGAGTTAATTTAGACCATTTACCTCCATTACTATTGATATTATCTAAAAACAGACTAATAATAATGAACATAATTCCTAGCACGGTAATTATGCGATTGAGAAATTTTCCAGATAGATGAGATCTAAAAATTGTAGATGCCGCATAATTACTTGAAGATATCATATCAGCTCCATTACCTTGCTGTAGCATAATTAAGCTAATTAAAATTATTGCAATAATAATAAAAAAGGTTAAAAAAATTTCATACATAATATGTACCATTTTGCATAGATTATTCTTCTAAATTAAAAGATACTATCATAAATCTGTAATCTTCAACTACGCATTATAATAACTCTATTTACTGTAATTCAATTTAGTGACCTCAATACCTTATACAATAACATAAATCAATTGCTATCTTCAATATTTGTAATACTACTCTTTAGAGGTGATTATTATTAGATTTCAGAAGTTTCCATATCTAATCTTAATATTAAAGATTAGATCATCTGGTATCTAAGGCAATTTTTTGTGCTGCTAAGGTGACCTGAATGATACGCATTGCTTCTATAGTTGCTTTTACATCATGTACTCGCAATATATGAACACCCTGTAGAGCAGCAATAATTGTACCTGTAACACTCCCAATTAAGCTTTTTAGAGGACTAACTTGTAGTATTTGATTAATCATAGATTTACGAGATATACCTACAAGCAATGGTAAGCCAAAATGATGTAGATGGGTAAGATATGCTAATAATTGATAATTATGATCAACAGTTTTACCAAAACCAAATCCTGGATCTATTAATAATTGATTTTTTTTGATTCCAGCTTTTTCACAAGATGCAATCCGTTTAGCAAAAAACTTATCAATTTCCATGAAAATATTTTTATATATTGGTGCATGTTGCATGGTTTTTGGTTGCCCTTGCATATGCACCAGACAGATGGGTAATTTAATCTCAGCCGCCGCTTGTAAAGCTCCTGGTAGCTGCAAAGCACGGATATCATTAATCAGATGTACTCCGTATTGTGCAGTTTCACGCATCACTTCTGGTCTAGAGGTATCAATTGAAATCCATATTTCAAATCTTGAAGCAATAGCTGATACTATAGGTACAACCCTATCCAGTTCTTCTTCAACACTTATTTCAGATGCACCCGGACGTGTAGATTCACCACCTATATCAATAATTGTGGCCCCAGCACTAATCATCTCATTGACATGCTTTAAAGCTTTACTAAGAGACGAGTTATATTTACCACCATCAAAAAATGAATCAGGAGTCATATTTAAAATTCCCATTACATGTATAGAGGACAAATCAAGTACTGAATCTCGCGCATAGAGCTTCATATATCTATCTCCTGGTTAGTATTGAATTTGGATCACAAAAATCGTGGATTATTGTAGGGCAGTTTTAAATAATTACTCTTAGAAAATTTCGATAGCTTGAGCTTGATAGTGATACTATGCTTTTTAGCGGGGACATTGGTTCTTAAGTATGATCAATCTTTAACCATGCTGCGGGTAAACGCACCTCACGCCGAGCCATAAGATCATCAATTTGTAAGGCATCAATCGTTTCATATTTCATTAATGCTTCTTTCATAGCATGTAGAATATCTATATTTTGGTGCAAAATTTTTCTGGCACGCAAGTAATTTTTATCAATTAATGACTTAATTTCCTGATCAATGATACGTGCAGTATCATCAGACATATGTTTGGCTTTAGCCACGGAACGCCCCAAAAATATTTCTCCTTCTTCCTCAGCATATAATAATGGTCCCAATTTATCAGAAAATCCCCATTGGGTTACCATATTACGCGCAATAGAAGTAGCAATTTTAATATCATTGGAAGCTCCAGTAGAAACATGATCAATACCATAAATAATTTCTTCAGCTAATCGTCCTCCATATAGGGTAGAAATCTTACTTTCTAATTTTTGCCGGCTGGCACTAAGAGAATCACTTTCTGGTAAGAAAAAAGTTACCCCTAAGGCACGTCCACGTGGAATAATAGTAACTTTATGCACGGGATCATGTTCGGGTACTAGACGTCCAATAATTGCATGCCCTGCCTCATGATAAGCCGTCGATTCTTTCTGAGCCTCAGTCATTACCATAGAACGCCGTTCAGTACCCATCAGAATTTTATCCTTAGCTTTTTCAAATTCCACCATAGATACTACATGTTGATTATCACGAGCCGCAAATAAGGCGGCTTCATTTACTAAATTAGCCAGATCGGCTCCTGAAAAACCCGGGGTCCCACGAGCAATAACTAAAGCGTCAATATCCTTAGCTAACGGTACCTGACGCATATGAACTTTCAAAATTTGTTCACGGCCGCGTATATCAGGTAAGCCCACTACTACCTGACGATCAAAACGTCCAGGACGTAGTAGTGCTGGATCTAGAACGTCAGGCCGATTAGTAGCAGCAATTACAATAATACCTTCCTTTCCTTCAAAACCGTCCATTTCAACCAACATTTGATTAAGGGTCTGCTCTCTTTCATCATGACCACCACCTAATCCAGCACCTCGTTGACGTCCAACTGCGTCGATTTCATCAATAAAAATAATACATGGTGCAATTTTTTTAGCTTGTTCAAACATATCACGCACACGAGAAGCACCAACCCCAACAAACATTTCTACGAAATCTGATCCAGAAATTGTGAAAAATGGAACTTTAGCTTCACCCGCAATGGCTTTTGCTAAGAGAGTTTTACCAGTTCCAGGAGGACCTACCATTAATATCCCTTTGGGAATTTTTCCTCCTAGTTTTTGAAATCGATGTGGTTCCCGTAAATATTCTACTAATTCAGCTACTTCTTCTTTCGCTTCATCACAACCAGCAACATCCGCAAATGTGGTTTTAATCTGATCTTCAGTTAACATACGAGCTTTGCTTTTTCCGAAATACATTGCACCTCTACCACCACCTTGCATTTGCCGCATAAAAAACATCCAGATGCAAATTAACATTATCATGGGAAACCATGAAACCAATAGGGAAGTTAGCCAGCTTTGCTCATCTGCTGGTTCACCTATTATTTTAACATTTTTGATTAATAAATTATCTAAGAGCTTATTGTCATTAGCAGGTATCCAGGTTATGTATCTATTAGTATCTTTTTTTAAGACTTTTATCTCCCGTCCATTAATCTTAACTTCACTAATTTGTCCTTGATTAACATCTGAGATAAAAGTTGAATAATCCACTAGGTGTCCATTTGTTTCTCGGGTACCTAAATTTTGGAAAATAGACATGATGACAACTGCAATGAACAGCCAAATAATTAAGGTTTTAGCCATATCACTCAAGAAATTAGCCTCTTAATATTAGATTTTACATTGGAACAGATAGCATAGAGTACTATAATTTGTACTCTGTCGCTACAATGTAGACTTCACGCGAACGAGGCCGTGAAGCGCTAGGTTTTCGAATTCTTACTTTATTAAATATTAAACGAATTTTTTGTAAATATTGATCGAAGCCTTCTCCGTAAAATACTTTAACTAAAAAGCTACCGTTCATAGTTAAAGTCATACAGCAGATTTGTAATGCTAGTTCCGCTAAGTAGATAATTCTAGTATTATCAGTTATAGAAAAACCACTAATGTTAGGAGCCATATCCGACATCACTAACTGAACATTAAGCTTGCACACCTTATTTAGCAAAGCCTGACGAACCGAGGCATCAGTAAAATCTCCTTGTAAAAAATCAACCCCAATAATTGGATTCATCGGTAAAATATCACAAGCAATCACAGTACCATTGAATCCGACTCTTTTTATTGTATATTTTGACCAACTGCCAGGAGCTGCCCCAAGATCAATAACGTTCATCTCCGGTTTTAATAAATGATAGCATCTTTGTATCTCATCTAGTTTAAACCAAGCGCGAGAACGTAGTCCCAGAGCTTTAGCTTTTTGTACATATGGATCTCTAAAATGCTCTTTTAGCCATATCTTTGATCCCGTAGTCAACTTTTTATGATTCCTCATTTTTCATGATTTTCCAGTCAATTAATAAATCTCTCGCCTAAAGCATTTATCGATGATTGCTTTTAATAAATTTTAAAAATCTATCTAAATTAATTTAGATGTCTAATCTAATATTATTGATTTTATTACAGATATTCTATTTTTAAAATTTTATATTCAACAACTCCACCTGGAGTTGTTATGATTACTGTATCATTTAATTCTTTGCCTATTAATCCACGTGCTATTGGAGAATTGATAGAAATCAAATTTTGTTTGTGATCTGCTTCATCATCACCTACGATGCGGTAAGTAAATTTTTCATAGTTATCGATATTTAATAATGTTACTGTAGTACCAAATATAACTCTATTACTGTAAGGAATTTTGGTAATATCAATAATTTGTGCATTAGATAGTTTATTTTCAATTTCTTGAATCCTGCCTTCACAAAACGCCTGCTGTTCTCTAGCAGCATGATACTCAGCATTCTCTTTAAGATCACCATATTCTCGTGCTTCAGCAAGTGATGCAATAATTTTAGGGCGCTGGATTAGCTTAAGTTCATTTAATTCTTCACGTAATTTTTCAGCACCTCGTAAAGTCATTGGGAATGGTTTCATTAATCAACACCTCGTGAATACGGTTATGTTTAAGTTCAAAATAACGTTACCAGGCCAGTGGTGTATAATACTACTGTATCTCATTCAATAAACGGTCTAAGATTGTATTTTACTTGATGTTTTATTTTAACCTGGAATTTTTGTGTTTGATAACCTCATGCCATATAATAACAACATATTTATTTTTTTATTACAAATAGATTCTTAATCTAAGAAACCATCTTGGTATATTTTAAGTAATAAGGGATCATAATGATTTATCAGGTACTTGCTAGAAAATGGCGTCCCAAGTTTTTTTCTGAGGTTATCGGTCAAGACTATGTTATTTCAGCTTTAGAAAATAGCTTAATATTGGGTAGAATACATCATGCTTATCTTTTTTCTGGTACCAGTGGCATCGGAAAAACAACTATTGCTCGTTTATTAGCTAAAGGGCTTAACTGTGAAACGAGTATTACTGCAACACCATGTGGGCAATGTACCAACTGTCAGCAAATCACTCAGGGAAACTTCATAGATCTTATTGAAATTGATGCGGCTTCACGTGCTAAAGTTGAAGAAATGCGGGAATTACTTGAAAATATCCAGTACGCACCAGTAGTGGGACGTTATAAAATTTATTTGATTGACGAAGTGCATATGTTATCACGACATAGCTTTAATGCTTTATTAAAAACTTTAGAAGAACCTCCGGTCCATGTAAAATTTTTATTGGCAACTACTGATCCACAAAAATTACCCATAACTATTCTTTCACGTTGTCTACAATTTCATCTAAAAATTTTGGATGTTGATCATATTTTCTCTCAATTGGTAAGAATTTGTAGTGCAGAACAGATTACCGCTGAATCTCGAGCGTTAAAATTAATTTCACGAGCTGCGGACGGTAGTATGCGCGATGCACTCAGTATGGTAGATCAAGCGATTATTTTAGGAAATGGAAAAATTACAGTTAATCTAGTTAAGTTCATGCTGCAGAGTTTAGATGATGATGAACCATTAGCATTAATTGAAGCACTTTTTGAAGCCAATGGTAAAAAAGTTATTCATTTATTAAATCAACTAGCAATCAAACGTGCAATAGATTGGGAGTCCATTTTAATAGAAATGTTATGTTTGTTGCATCATATTGCCATGGTACAATTTCTAGCTGATAAATACTGCGATCACGATAAAGAAATTAATATTGTACAACGTCTTCAAAGACTTGCCAATACTATGTCAACCGAAGATGTGCAATTATATTATCAAATTTTGCTTAGCGGTCGCCAAGAAATTTCACTGGCCCCTAATAAAAAGATGGGAGTAGAGATGACACTATTACGAGCACTGACACTTAATCAACCGCATCACCTTGATAAAAATCAAGCTATCAATACATATTTATTATCACCAAACCGGGAACCAGCACTTCCAATTACATCTAATTTTGCGGTAAGAGACAGTCACAATCCATCTGATGTTAGTAATTTAGAAAATCTTGAGACTAATAATCCAGTTTTGCAAAAAAATACCAATCAGATTTTACAGGCCTTAAATAAGCTGGTTTGTCGTAAAAACGACAAACCAGATGATAATCTATATAAAGAAAATCAAAGTAAATCAAGAGTTTTAGCAACCCGACCGCCTTTGGATTTAAAAAAAAATCACCTCTTACCATTAGAAAACTTCCAGATTAAAAATCCACAACTAGCTGTAATAATTGATGAAGAAGTAAGATTAAAAGATCTCTGGGCCGCTGACATTGCTCAACTTTCTCTTCCACCATTAGTACGCAAATTAGCCTTAAATTGTTGGAGAGAACAACAGCAAGGAGATGTGATAGTGATACACTTACATCTTAGATCTAATCAACGTCACTTGAATACCCCTGAATCAAAAAAAATCTTAGCAGATGCCATAAGCCAATTTATCGGAAAAGCTATTGAAATCAGTATTATAGAAGATGATAATCTAAGATTCAGAACACCTCTTGAGTGGAGAAAGATAATTTATGAAGAAAAACTAGCACATGCACGACAGTCAATCAATAATGATAAATATCTCCAGATATTATGTAGAAGTTTTAATTCTAGCATTGATGAAGAAAGTATTTTACCAATTTGTAGACCAAAGTCATAAGCGAGATTAATAATAATGTTTAATAAAAAACATGGTATGGAAAACTTAATGAAACATGCACAACAGATGCAAAATAAAATGCAGCAGACCCAGAACGAAATAGCTCGTTTAGAAGTACAGGGTGAATCTGGAGCGGGACTTGTCAAAATTATAATAAATGGTATATATCATTGCTGCTGTGTAAAAATTGATCCCAGTTTGATAAAGGAGAGTAATGATTGTATAGAAATGCTTGAAGATTTAATTACCGCGGCATTAAACGATGCAGCACGACGTTTAGAAGAAGCCCGCCGCGAGAAAATGGCCGCCATGGGATTACCATCTGATTTAAAATTGACAATTTGATATAAATTATCAAAATACCACCTTTTGAATCGACTCCAATTTAATCATATGGTAGCACCTTTACATCAAACTTAGAAATTAAATTTTATTTAGGTATTTATTTATGACAGATCAGATGAAAAGAAAAGAGAGCCATAGCTTTCAGTCTGAAGTAAAACAACTTTTAAAGTTAATGATTCATTCTCTTTATTCAAATAAAGAAATTTTTTTGCGAGAATTAATTTCTAATGCGTCAGATGCCGCCGATAAATTAAGATTTCGTGCCCTATCAGTACCGGAAATTTATGAAGGTGATGGTCAACTAAGGCTGCGCATTGCTGTAAATCAAGAACAACGTAAGTTGATCTTGATTGATAATGGTATTGGCATGAGCCGCGAGGAAATTATTGAAAATTTAGGAACCATTGCTAAATCTGGAACCAGATCTTTTATTGAATCTTTAGGCACTAGCCAAGTTAAAGATAGCCAGTTGATTGGACAATTTGGGGTCGGATTTTATTCAGCATTTATTGTAGCAGATAAAGTAACCGTTCGTACACGAGCTGCCGGAGTGCCTGCAGAACAAGGAGTATTCTGGGAATCTACAGGAGAAGGTAATTATATCATAGCCGATCTTAGCAAACCTCAGCGCGGTACAGAAATTATTCTACATCTTCGTGAAAATTCGGAAGAGTTTATGGATCCCTGGCGCTTACGTAATCTTATTAGTAAATATTCTGATCACATTTCTTTACCGGTAGAGATGGAATTTCATAATAAGGAGAATAATACCACTCGTTGGGAAACTATCAATAAAGCTCAAGCCTTATGGACCCGTAATAGATCAGATATTAGTGATGAAGAATATCAAGCACTTTACAAACATCTTACAAATGAAGTTAGTGAACCTATGATATGGAGCCATAACCGAGTTGAAGGCAAGCATGAATATACTAGTGTGCTTTACATTCCTTCTAAAGCACCATTAAATTTATGGAACCGGGATAATAAACATGGTCTAAAATTATATGTTCAACGTGTGTTCATTATGGATGATGCTGAGCAATTTTTACCACAATATTTGCGATTTGTGCGTGGTGTAATTGATTCCAATAATTTACCCCTAAATATTTCTCGTGAAATTATACAAGATACTAAAATTACTCAAAACTTGCGTCAGGCGCTAACTAAAAGAGTTTTACAGATGCTACAAAAATTAGCTAAAGATGATTCGGAAAAATATCAAAAATTTTGGCAAAATTTTGGTTTAATTTTAAAAGAAGGACCTGCAGAAGACAGTAGTAATCTGGAAAAGATTGCCAACTTACTAAGGTTTGCTTCTACGAAGAGTAAAAGTAATGCACAAACTGTATCTTTAAAAGATTATGTCAGCCGGATGGTTAAAGGACAAAATAAGATCTATTATCTTACCGCTGATAGTCATCTAGCTGCTAATAGCAGTCCGCATCTTGAATTTATGCGAGAAAAAGGGATTGAAGTATTATTAATGTCTGATCGGATTGATGAATGGATGATGAACTATCTAACTAATTTTGATGGTAAAAATTTTCATTTAGTGAGTAAGATTGATGAATCAATCAATAAAATAGGAGATTTAAAAAATGAAGTAATACATCAACCTGAAAAATCTTTTCTATCTTTTATAGAAAAAGTAAAAAAAATATTAGGTGATAGAGTCAAAGATGTCAGATTAACTTACAGGCTTATTAACACGCCGGCTATTGTAACTACTGAAGCTCATGATATGAGTACTCAGATGGTCAAATTGTTAACTGAAGCTGGGCAAAAAGTTCCAGAATTAAAGTATTTTTTAGAATTGAATCCCAATCATCCTCTAGTAAAGCTGGCGATCGCCGAAACTAAAAATCATGCAAAATTTGTGGACTTAATTGAATTATTACTAGATCAGGCTCTACTTGCGGAAAAGGGTACTTTAGATGACCCTAATCAGTTTATCCGGCGCCTTAATCAGCTACTAATAACAGCTGAGTGATTAAAAAATGGTTATCGAGGAGTTAAATGGATAACTGGATTTTTTCTAAAATGGATTAGAATATGCGGATTGTTCTTCTTGGGGCACCAGGTGCTGGTAAAGGAACTCAAGCACAATTTATTTGCAAAAAATATGGGATTCCAAAAATTTCTACTGGGGATATGTTACGTGAGTATTTTAAAAATAATGATCTTTTGACTCAAACCTCTAAAAAAATTATGGAAGTAGGAAAATTAGTACCAGATGAACTGGTGATCAATCTTGTAAAACAACGTCTTGGTCATAAAGATTGTCGTCATGGTTTTCTGTTGGATGGTTTTCCACGCACTATTAACCAAGTATCTGCTATGAATCAAGCAGATATTATTGTAGACTATGTACTTGAATTTGTGGTTCCTGATGAGATAATTATTGAACGGATTATTGGACGGAGAATACATTTACCTTCTGGTCGCATTTATCATATAAGATCTTCACCACCAAAAATAGAAGGTAAAGACGATTTAACTGGAGAAAATCTTTCGATTCGTCAAGATGATCACGAAGATATGATACGTCAACGTTTAATTGAATATCACCAACAAACGGTTCCTTTAACTTCTTATTATCTCAAAGAAGCAGATACAGGATTTATCAAGTATTACCAAATTGATGGAACTGCTGAAATTAAAGCAGTGAATGCCGCCTTAGTAAACATCCTGAGTCAATCTAATCCATTAATCAAAGAAGAGATGGACTAAATATATCTAAAAAAAATAATAACAACACGAGTTTTAGGAGTTATTTGGTTCATTTTTTGTAGGAGAAATATTCTTGAGCAATTCCGTAATTCCAGCCAGCGACCCTAATAAATTATTAGACTCAAATGGAACCATGATTACTTTACTATTATGGGATACCCCAATGCTATGTATTGCATCAATATATTTTTGTGCTACAAAGTAATGGATAGCCTGAATATTTCCTGTAGAAAGAGCTTCGGATACGATTTTAGTAGCATGAGCTTCAGCTTCAGCGGCGCGTTCTCTAGATTCGGCATGTAAAAAAGCAGCTTGGCGTTCACCTTCAGCTTTTAAAATTTGTGATTGTTTTTCACCTTCGGCACGTAATATTGCACCTTGCCGAATTCCTTCAGCTTCTAGAATATCTGCTCTTTTGGTACGTTCGGCTTTCATTTGTGCATTCATAGATTCAATCAATTCCGCAGGAGGACGTACATCACGTATTTCAATACGTGTGACTTTAACTCCCCATGGATTAGTTGCTTCATCAATAATACATAATAAACGGTTGTTAATACTATCCCGTTGAGATAGCATTTCATCTAATTCCATGGCACCTATCACCGTACGAATATTTGTCATAGTTAAATTAATGATAGCCTGATCTAAGTTACTGACCTCATAGGCAGCATTAGAAGCTTCTACTACTTGAATAAAACATACTGCATCAATGGTAACATTGGCATTATCTTTAGATATCACTTCTTGTGGAGGAATTTCTAAGACCTGCTCCATAACATTGATTTTACGACCAATGCGATCCATAAATGGAAAGATGATACCCAGTCCTGGGTAGAGAGTTCGAGTAAAGCGTCCAAAACGTTCTACCGTCCATTGGTAGCCTTGTGGTACAATCTTAATACTACAACAGATAATCATTAAACTTATCATTATAAAGGGAAACGCTGTAACCATAAAATCTCCAATAACTATCGCCAAATTATTTGGTTATCACCTGATATCAATATCCGTATCTTTAAAAATCTGGTGATAATAATAAAATGTAATTTTAGGCTGGAGATTCTACCTATCACCAAATGAGATACATGAATTTATCAATAGCTAGGCTAGACATAAATTGTCTTGTAAAATAAGTTATTCTGTCAGCATTATCAAGATTATTTTGACCATCTGCGTAACTACTCGGTGATTTGCCAAGATGTATAATAATAAACAAGCTGATGATATAAGAAATACTATTATATAATGAATTAATCTGGTTAAGTGCTTAAAATATCTTGAATGATTGGCTAAAAAAGTTTGGCGAGACTCTTAAAAAAGGAAGAGATTTTATCCATTTAAATAATTTTATCTTCGTGGCTTACCACTTTAAATTTAGTAAAGAATAACTATGTAGGATGATTACATGCTTAAAATTTACAATACATTAAGTCGTCAAAAAGAACAATTTAAACCTCTTCATTCAGATGAAGTTGGAATGTATGTATGTGGCGTTACAGTTTACGATCTCTGCCATATTGGTCATAGTCGTACATTTATTGTTTTTGATATTATTGCTCGTTATCTGCGTTATTGTGGTTATAAATTAAAATATGTACGTAATATTACTGATATCGATGATAAAATTATTAAAATATCAATTGAAAATAATGAAGATATTGAATCATTGACTAACAAAATGATTGCTGCCATGCATATGGATTTTAGAGCTCTCAATATTTTACAACCTGATATTGAACCACGTGCGACACAAAATATTAGCACGATTATAGAAATGATTAGGGAGCTATTACAACGTAAAAATGCTTATATTGCAAATAACGGTGATATTATGTTCGATGTGGATAGTTATCCTAATTATGGTATTCTTTCACGTCAACAATTAAAAAAATTAAAAAATAGTGAACGTAATAGTAGCATTAAAAATACCAAACGAAATTTGATTGATTTTGTGTTATGGAAATCAACTAAAAATCATGATGAACCCAGCTGGGATTCTCCATGGGGAATTGGACGACCAGGTTGGCATGCGGAATGCTCAGCAATGGCTAAGAAGTATTTAGGAAAACATTTTGATATTCATGGTGGTGGTAGCGATCTTATGTTTCCTCATCATGAAAATGAAATTGCTCAGTCATACTGCGCGTATAAAAATCATTATATAAATTATTGGATACATTCAGGTATGGTTACTATTAAAAATGAAAAAATGTCTAAATCATTAAACAATTTTTTAACGATTCGTGAAATTCTAAAATATTACGATGCAGAAACACTGCGGTATTTATTAATTTCTAGCCACTATCGTAGTCCATTACGTTATAGCTATAATCGTCTCAATCAAGCCAGGCGGGCCTTGGTACGTTTATATACCGCACTAGATTTCGGCGATGCTAAAATTTCTCATAAAATCTTAGAATTTGATGATGTTTTTGAACAACGATTTCGTAGTGCTATGGATGATGATTTTAATACTCCTCAAGCTTGTGCCGTACTTTTTGAGATATCCAGAAAAATCAACATTTTGAAAACCACCGACCGACAAAATGCCAATAAATTAGCGATGCGTTTACGTTATTTAGCCGGAATTTTAGGATTGCTACAACAAGATCCAAAAAAATTTTTACAAGGTGCAATATTGAATGATAATCGTCTAGATATAGTAATCATTGAACAATTAATCAGTAAACGTCATGATGCTCGTAAATTAAAAGATTGGAGAATGGCTGATCTAATACGTGAGAGATTAAATGCAATGGGAATTATTATTGAAGATGGTCCCCAAGGGACTACTCATTGGCGACGTAGTAAATAAAATCTTGAAAATTTAGCTTTCAAATAATCACCTTATTTAAGATGTAAAAATTTACAAACCTGCCGCTAATAATTATATCTATTTAATTTATTAAAAATGTTGTTAGTTTAATTTTCCTAAATCTTACGTTAATTATATATATTAATTGCAGTATATAAAACAAAGATTCATTTCAGATATGAATTTATTAAAATCATTGGCCCTGGTGAGTTCAATAACAATTTTTTCACGGATTTTAGGTTTTGTAAGAGATACACTAATAGCGAGAATCTTTGGTGCAGGAATGGAAACTGATGCATTTTTCGTTGCCTTGAAAATTCCTAATTTACTACGGCGTCTCTTTGCAGAAGGAGCTTTTTATCAAGTATTTGTCCCTATATTATCAGAGTATAAAAATAAAAATGGTAATCAAGCAACTCAATTATTAATTGCTAGAATTTCAGGAATCTTAAGCTTAATATTATTCTTGGTTACCTTAATTGGAATCTTAGCTGCCCCTTGGATTATTTTGGTAACGGCGCCAGGATTTACTAACTCCACAGAGAAATTTTTGCTGACCTCATCTCTGCTTAGAATTACTTTTCCTTACATATTTCTGATATCACTTACCTCAATGGCCGGAGCAATTCTTAATACTTGGAATCTATTTTATGTACCAGCCTTGGTACCAGTATTGCTAAATATTAGTATGATTATTTCATCATTGTTCGCTGCTCCCTATTTTCATCCTCCGATCTTAGCTCTAGCTTGGTCTGTACTAGTTGGTGGAATCTTGCAGTTATGTTATCAACTACCATCTTTAAAAAAAATTGGCATGTTAGTTTGGCCCAGAATTGATTTACCAGATACCATTTTATATCGGATTTTTAAAAAAATGGTTCCAGCTCTAATTGGAGTATCTGTAAATCAAATAGCAATGATTATTAATACAATCTTGGCTTCTTTCTTAGTATCTGGCTCAGTTTCTTGGATATATTATGCCGATCGTATAATGGAATTTCCTTCTGGAGTATTAGGTGTAGCACTAGGTACCATTTTATTACCATCATTAACTAAAAAATTTATCAGTAGTAAACCTGAAGAATACTCCATTCTGATGGACCGAGGATTAAAACTTTGCTTACTTATGGCAGTTCCGAGTGCGCTAGCTTTAGTAATTTTAGCTAAACCACTCACGGTAGTGCTTTTTCAGTATAAAAATTTTACATCATTTGATGTGATGATGACTCAACAAATATTGAGAACCTATGCAGTCGGATTAATTGGTATAATGGTAGTAAAAGTATTATCAACCGGATTTTATTCCTGTAAAAATATTAAAACTCCAGTAAAAATTGCGATGATTACACTATTAATCAGTCAATTAGTTAATTTGTTATATATCGGAATCCTCAAACATCTTGCCTTATCTCTTTCTCTTAGTATTTCAGCATGTTTGAATGCCATTCTTCTTTATTGGCAATTACGTAAAAAAAATATCTACCAACCTCAACCAGGTTGGAGAGAATTTATGCTTAAGTTAACTATTTCTGTAACTCTCATGGCTGCCAGCTTAGTAATTATAATGTCTTTAATACCTGATTGGCAAATCTGGACAATGCTTGGTCGTTTATGGCGGATGTTAATAGTTATTTTAATTGGAACCAGTATATATTGTATGACGCTTTTATTATTAGGATTACGTTTAAAACATTTTACATTTAGATAAACCATCTTTAAGAGAGTTTAGGAAGCTTTCGTACATGCTTCTTAGTAATTCTAAGAAACCGTGTTAGAACCAGTAAGAAGTACGTGCTAGGCATGACCTTGATGAGATTATTATAGTAAGTTACCGTCACCAATTGATCTATATAAACTACCCTTAGTGTTAAGGGTATTTGAGCATTCAAATCTAAATTATCTACCAGGGATAAACTATGGGATAAAAACCTGGAGCCTCCTATAATAGGAGAGGGTAATTTAATCGAATTCATTGGTAAATGGATATTATTATATTTTTCACTATGACGATTATTATTCAGCAGATAACTATTGACATCAGTCTGAAGACCATTTTGATACTGGTTGATTGTATGATCTTCTAAAGATTTTGCTATGCTTAAAGAATTTTTAAGAATTCCTATAAAGCTCTTCAAAACGCTTAGCTCTATTTTTAGATGACATTCTACAATACTTAAGTTTGGTTCATTTTGAACTCTAATTGGTGAAGATTTTTTATAATTTTGAATCTCTATTGAAGTTAGATCATCTGCTCCAGAGCCGTTAGTAGTTAGAGACCCGGTAGTACTATTAGATTCATAAAGTTTAGGTAATAAATAGCTTAACGTTGGTCTTTCTTCACCATGTTTGATGCGTAATACTGAATAATTTGGGGTTTCCATCTGCTGATTGGGAACGATGATAATTCTTATATTTTCTTGTAATTGTTCAATATTATTAACTGCCTCACGCTTTTCATTAAGAAGATAACAAGCGATTGGTATAGGCACAAGAGCATGCACTTCTTTAGTATTTTCTTTAATAGCTTCTTCTTCAATAATTCTTAGAATTGATAAAGAGAGCGATTCATTATCACGCACCGTACCTGTTCCACTACATCTCGGGCAGATATGATGAGTTAATTCACCAAGTGATGGACTTAATCTCTGGCGTGACATTTCTAAGAGTCCTAGACGTGAAATATGACTTAATTGAATACGTGCCCGATCCTGTTGAACAGCTTCACGTAACCGATTTTCCAGGGCCCGCTGATGCTTGACTAGTGTCATATCAATAAAATCAATTACTATTATTCCACCGAGATCGCGTAATCTTAATTGACGGGCGATCTCATCAGCAGCTTCTAAATTAGTATTAAAGGCGGTTTGTTCAATATCAGTACCCCTAGTAGCTCGTGCAGAATTAATATCTATAGCAGTTAGAGCTTCTGTTATATCTATAACAATAGAACCACCTGATGGCAGATGAACTTCTCTCTGAAATGCCGACTCGATTTGTGATTCAATTTGATAATAACTAAAAATTGGTACTTCACCAGAATAAAGCTTAATTTTTCTAGCAAATTCAGGTCTTCCTAATGCCGCAATTTGAGATCTGGCTAATTCTACTACTTTAGGATTATCAATGAGGATTTCACTAATATCTTGACGTAAATAGTCCCTAAAGGTGCGCACTATAACATTACTATCTTGATAAATGAGAAATGGCGCGGTGCGGCGAGCGGCGATTTTTTTTATTTCTTCCCAGTGTTTTAAGCGTGAACTTAGATCCCATTGTAATACTTCGGCAGATTTACCAACTCCTGCAGTTCTGATAATGATTCCCATTCCATTAGGTAATACTAGAGAAGAAATTATTTGCTTTAATTCCACACGATCCTCGCCTTCAATTCGGCGAGAAATTCCACCGGCACGTGGATTATTAGGCATGAGAACTAAATAACTACCAGCTAAACTGATAAAGGTAGTTAATGTTGCCCCCTTATTACCGCGTTCTTCTTTATTAATTTGGACAATAATTTCCTGACCTTCACACAAGATATCCTTTATGTTTAATCGTCTTGGATTAGTCAATTGCTCAGAAAAGTATTCAGTTGAAATCTCTTTTAAAGGTAAAAAACCATGTTTGTCCATACCATAATCCACAAATGCAGCTTCTAGACTAGGCTCTATGCTAGTAATTTTCCCTTTATAAATATTAGCCTTCTGATGTTCGTGCCCAGGCTTTTCAATATTGAAGTCATACAAAATTTGCCCATCAACCAGTGCAATTCTTAATTCTTCTTTTTGAATGGCGTTTATTAACATTCTTTTCATTTTAATTACTCATTAATTCTTAATCATGATTCATGTAACATAATTAACGTTATGTTTTGCACATCTAATCTAAAGTTCACTACGCTTAATAAAATATTTCTAAAATGTGATGGATCAATCCATAGAAAATATGCCATAATGCTTCCACAATTTTCTAATAAGCAAATCTTAGAATTCCTTAGCGATTTTGATAATTTTAGAATAAAAATTATTAAGGTGATTTAATCTGTTGACCTCACCACTGTTCATTAAGAAGTTTTATAAACTGGCTCAGTTTAAACGAGCTTTTATTAATCAAATAGAGAAAATCATCGTAATATTATAACCTTTTTATTTTGAAAATTTATAATAATGAAAATTAATCTCACAGATTTACAATCTATAGTTATTACACCTGATGAAATAGGTAGACGCCTCGATAATTTTTTACGATCTCAGTTCAAAAAAATTCCAAAAAGCTTATTTTATCGCTTATTGCGTAAGGGTAATATCCGGGTTAATCAAAGATCGGTTAATCCGGCTTATAAATTAAAATTAGGGGATAAGGTCTACTTTCCATTGAGTAGTTCAGTAAAGAATAAAGCTCCAGTGGTTTCCACAAGATTAGTAAATCAAATAGCGACCGCAGTTTTATATGAAGATGATTACATTTTAGCAATTAATAAACCTTCGGGTTTAGCAGTACATGGTGGTAGCGGCTTAAGTTTTGGTGTTATTGAAGGACTACGGATTTTACTACCAGATTGCTCTTTTTTAGAGTTAGTACATCGTCTTGATCGTGATACTTCTGGAATCTTATTAATTGCTAAAAAACGCTCCGTATTACGGATCTTACATGAACAATTCCGTCTTCAAAAGGTAAAAAAATACTATTTAGCTCTTGTATGTGGAGTATGGTCTTCAGAAATTAAGATTGTGCATGTTCCATTACTAAAAAATGTGATGAAAAATGGTGAACGTATTGTATGTGTCAGCGATCAAGGAAAAATTTCTAAAACTTATTTTAAAATAGAAGAACAATTTTCTCAGACTACTTTAATGAGAGTAAGTCCAGTTACTGGTAGGACTCATCAGATACGTGTTCATGCTAAATATGCGGGACATCCCATTGTTTTTGATGAACGCTATGGGGATAAAGAATTTAATTCTAAGATCGCAAAACTGGGTTTAAAGCGTTTATTTTTACATGCTTCTGTCATGATTTTTAATCATCCTAACAGTCATGAAAAAATATGCCTTACCGCACCATTACATGATGAATTGAAACAGTGTCTCTTAGATTTACGTCAAAATAATATTTCAAATAAAACTACTCAGTAAGTTCTAAGTATTCAAGGTCTTGATAGACAAATCATTTCGATAATTGTATGATCAATAATTAATTATCTAATTCACAGGATTAATTTTATGGCTGTACAACAAAATAAAACTACTCGTTCTAAAAGAGGAATGCGTCGTTCTCACGATAAAATTACTAACATTCAATTATCTATAGAAAAAATGTCCGGTGAGATCCATTTGCGTCACCATGTGACTCGCGATGGTTATTACAGAGGACGTAAGGTGATTTTGAAGTAAAATTAGATAATCAGCCTGTAACAATTGGACTAATGTGATTCTCTTCTTTGAGATTGATACTCGGTTTATAAAGTCATTAACTGCCATGGTAAACTCTAATTATTGTAATCCCAAATGGCATTAATTGACGTATATGTTGTATACTAAAATTATCGGTACAGGAAGCTATCTTCCAAAAATGGTGGTAACTAATGCAGATTTGGAAAAAATTATCAAAACTAGCGATGAGTGGATCGTCACACGCACTGGAATTCGCGAGCGGCGTATAGCAGGAACTGATGAATCTGTAGCATCAATGGGTTTTCATGCGGCTAAACAGGCACTTGGAATGGCAGAAATTGATAAAAATGCTCTGGGTTTAATTATTGTTGCTACTACTACATCTAGTCATGCATTTCCTAGCTCTGCCTGTATGATTCAACAGTTACTTGGAGTAAATGATAATGAGGTGGCCGCTTTTGATCTGGCCGCCGCCTGTGCCGGTTTTATTTATGCACTCAGTGTCGCGGATCAATATGTTAAAAATGGAATGGTAAAGTATGCACTAGTTATTGGTGCTGATGTACTAGCTCGAACTATAGATCCAAAAGATCGGGGCACAATGATTCTTTTTGGAGATGGTGCTGGAGCGGTGATACTGGGAGCTAGTAAAAGGGCAGGGATTTTATCCACACATCTTCATGCGGATGGACG
This sequence comes from Candidatus Dasytiphilus stammeri, assembly GCA_041944325.1. Lineage (GTDB taxonomy): Bacteria > Pseudomonadota > Gammaproteobacteria > Enterobacterales > Enterobacteriaceae > Dasytiphilus > Dasytiphilus stammeri_M. Next base: position 395,666 of record CP145878.1, read on the forward strand.
ATACGGAAAACTGCTCACACTACCTTTTGATGATCGTACCTGTAAAAAAAAATCTTCTTATCTGACTATGAGAGGTAATGAAGTATTTAAAATTGCTGTGAATGAGCTCACTCGTCTCGTTGAAGAAACCTTGAAAATTAATAATTTAGATTGTCTAGATTTAGATTGGTTAATTCCTCATCAAGCTAATTTACGTATTATTAAAGCCACCGTTAAAAAATTAGGTTTAAGTATAGAAAAAGTTATTATTACTCTTGATCGCTATGGAAATACTTCAGCCGCTTCGGTTCCATCGGCGCTGGATGAAGCCGTTCGTGATAAACGCATCCAGCAAGGACAGCTTATCTTGCTAGAGGCTTTTGGCGGTGGATTAACTTGGGGATCAGCATTAGTTAATTTCTAATCAAACAATTAATATAATGACAAATTTTGCAATGATGTTTCCAGGGCAAGGATCTCAATTCATAGGTATGTTAGCTGAAATCGCTAGAGATTATCCAATAATTAAGCAAACTTTTTATGAAGCTTCGGAGTCGATTGGATATGATCTCTGGAATTTGCTCCAAAATGGAACCACTAGAGAATTAAACCAAACTAGCAAAACCCAACCTATCTTGTTAACTAGTTCGGTAGCCCTATTTCGCCTCTGGAAAAATCAAGGAGGGCCTACTCCTAGTATACTTTTAGGACATAGTTTGGGAGAGTATTCTGCATTAGTATGTGCTGGTGCAATTCCCTTTAATGAAGCAGTTGGGTTAGTAGAATTACGTGCTAAAATAATGCAAGATGCCGTACCTTCTGGTATGGGAGCGATGCTAGCCGTAAGTGGGTTAAATTATGAGAGTCTAATGAAGATTTGTGAATTTTCAGCACTAGGAGAGTTGGTAACCCCAGTTAATTTTAATTCTCTAGAACAATTTGTAATAGCAGGACATAAAAGTGCGGTGTTTCGGGTGGGTCAAGCTTCTAAACAAGCTGGTGCAAAAGTGTTATTATTACCAATAAGCATACCATCTCACTGTGATCTCATGAAACCAGTTGCCGGAAAATTTGCTCGATCCTTAAAAAAATTTACTATTACTGTACCTATGTTACCAGTAATAAATAACGCTGATGTTCAATGTGAATGTTTACCATCAAAAATTCGCAGCGCTTTAGTTCGTCAATTGTATAGTCCGGTGCGCTGGATGGAATCGGTAGAATATTTGATTTCCAAAGGAATTGATACTGCATTTGAGATAGGTCCTAGTAATGTCTTGTGTGGTTTAACCAAGCGCATTAATCAAACCTTAAGGGTTAGTTCTATTAACAATTCCGATAACTTATCAGCAGCTCTAAAACAATTAATAACAAGAAGAGGAATGCCATGAGTTGTCAGGGAAAGCTTACATTAGTTACGGGTGCAAGCAGTGGTATTGGGCGTGCGATTGCAGAAACTATGGCCAAGCGTGGTGCTAAAGTGATTGGTACAGCAACAAATCAGCAAAGTGCTAATATAATAACTACTAACTTAATCAATACTGGAGGTAAAGGATTGGTTTTGGATATAACCGAACATAATTCTATAAAAAATGTCTTAGAACAGATCAGAACCGAGTTCGGAGAAATAGAAATTTTAATTAATAATGCCGGGATTACCCTTGATAATCTTACCATGCGCATTAAAGAGGATGATTGGCAAATTGTTATCGATACCAATCTTTCTTCTGTATTTCATCTCTGTAAGAGGGTAATCCGTACTATGATCAAAAAAAAAATGGGGAGAATTATCAATATTGGTTCTATAATTGGAGTCATAGGAAATGCCGGACAATCCAGTTATGCTGCAGCAAAAGCGGGTTTAATTGGCTTTAGTAAGTCACTAGCTCGTGAAGTAGCTTCACGGGGAATTACTGTTAATGTTGTAGCACCAGGTTTCATTGAAACCGATATGACCCGGGCATTTAATGAAAAAAAACGGGCTAGAGTGTTAACACAAATCCCTGCAGGACGGTTTGGAACTCCGCAAGATATTGCTAATGCAGTTGCTTTTTTAGCTTCTAATGAAGCTTCATACATTACTGGTGAAACCTTACACATTAATGGTGGTATGTATATGGTTTGATTTTGGATAACATTATTTACGAAGCTACCTTAGTAAGATCTGATACCAATTAATTGCATAATAATAAACTACTAAAACCATCGCGAAAGCGAGTTTAATAGGAAAACCGTATGAGCATTATCGAAGAACGCGTTAAGAAAGTCATTTGCGATCAATTTGGCGTTAAACAGGAAGAAATTCTTAATACAGCTTCTTTTTTAGAAGATCTTGGCGCTGATTCTCTTGATACCATTGAGCTTGTAATGGCTCTTGAAGAAGAGTTTAATAAGGAAATTCCAGACGAAGATGCTGAGAAAATTACTACAGTACAGGCAGCTATTGATTATATAGTAAGAGCAGTTAATGAATCTGTTACGGTTAGTTGACAATTGACTTAAGATTTTAACATTATCATGTTATTTATTTAATCCTAACCTAAGAGGTTTTGAATGTTTCAAATTGTACCCTGATGACTATCAGCTATGTATCTAATGAAATCAGCAGATACATGGTAATAACTTTGATAGATTTTCAGTCATGGATTGTTTATGGATAAGATTATAGCAGAAAACAGATCCTGGATTAATGGACAACCGCAAGATTACATACCTATTAATGATCGTGCCATACAATTTGGTGATGGGTGTTTTACTACAGCGAGAATACGTAACGGAAATATAGATTGGTTAGCCGCACATTTACAGCGGCTGCAGCAGGGATGTGAGCGTTTATTCATAACCAAAGTAAATTGGTATAAAGTAGAACAGGAAATGAAAGAAGTTGCTAACACCTATCAAGATGGGGTATTAAAAGTTATTTTAACTCGTGGTAATAATGGAGGTCATGGTTATAGTGTATTTAATTGTACTCAACCAAACAGAATATTATATTTTTCGCCATGGCAAAATTATTACCAACGACTGCATATAAATGGCGCCAAGTTAATTTTAAGTCATTTAAGACTTACTAAAAATCAAGTGTTAGCTGGAATTAAACATTTGAACCGTTTGGAACAAGTATTAATACGCATACAAATTGATCAAAATCATGCGGATGAAGCTTTAGTGCTTGATACTCAAGGTATGATAGTAGAATGTTGTTCTGCCAATATATTTTGGCGAAAGAAAATTCAAGTATTTACTCCTTGCTTACATGAAGTTGGGATCAAAGGAATTATGCGACATAATATAATAACCTTCTTATCTAATTCCAAATATGAGGTGCATGAGGTACAAGAAAGTATGGAAACTATTACGGATGCGGATGAAGTTATCATAACTAATGCAGTCATGCCAGTTTTGCCAGTATGTCAAATTGGTAATTGTTGGTATCAATCTAGAGAACTATATAACATGTTAATTACTAACTATTAAATAACACAATAATAAATAGAATAGCATGATAAAATGCCTAGAATTGGTGGACGAGCTGCAGTATCAGTAGTTTTACTAATAAAATTAATTTTGATTATCGTAATTTATTTTCAGATTCATAATTTTGCAGCGTCATCTTTGACAATTACTCAAGATATCATTTTTACTTTGCCTTTAGGAACGGGATGGCAAGCATTAAAAATTCAATTAGAAGCAAAAAAAATTATTAAACAGAGTTATTGGTTTTTATGGTTATTGCGCTTTAACCCGGCTTTGTCTCAATTTAAAGCAGGAACCTACCTTCTGAAACCCAACATGAGTGTCCGCAAGATGTTACTATTATTAGTAAATGGAAAAGAGGCCTGGTTTTCTTGGAAATTTATTGAAGGTGAAAGATTGCAAGACGGTTTAATAAGCTTAGAAAAAGCTCCTTGGATCAGGCATATCCTTAAAAAGGATCACCAACAAAAAATTGCCGATTTATTAGGAATACATTCCTTTCAAGAATTGGAAGGATGGTTATATCCAGACACCTGGTATTATACGGCTAATACTAGTGATTTAGAGATCTTGTGTCGGGCGCATGAACGCATGAAACAATTAGTTAAGACCTTGTGGCATAACCGAATGATGGGTTTGCCTTATAAAAATTCCAATGAATTAGTAATCCTCGCCTCTATAATAGAAAAAGAGACAGCAATAACCACCGAACGTTATAAAGTAGCCTCAGTGTTCATTAATAGACTGCGTTCAGGAATGCGATTACAGTCTGATCCTACGGTGATTTACGGTTTAGGAAATCAATATCGTGGAATTTTAAGTCGCCGTGATTTAGAAAGTAATAATGCTTATAATACTTATATTAATCCAGGATTGCCACCGGGACCAATTTCTATTCCTAGTAGAACCTCACTTCAGGCGGCAGCGCATCCATTTAACAGCAGTTATTTATATTTTGTTGCTGATGGTAACGGAAAACTCATCTTTAATATTAATCTAGCAAATCATTTACAAGCGGTAAAAATTTATCGTCATCGTCAAGATCATTAAGGAAAAATATGAAAAATAGTTGGATTGCAATTGAAGGTTTAGAAGGCGCTGGAAAAACTACTACCTGTAATATTGTAGTGAAATTTTTAAAAAAAAAGTTAAGGATATCATTTTAACTCATGAACCTGGAGGAACTCCAATAGCCGAACAATTGCGAATTTTAATTAAAGAAGGCATTCAAGGTGAAATCATTACGGCGCACACTGAACTTTTTCTGCTGTATGCCGCCCGCTTACAGCTTATGGAACAAATTGTAAAACCTGCTCTAGCGCGCGGAGCATGGGTAATTAGTGATCGTCATGAGCTTTCTACCCAAGCATATCAATCAGGGGGACGTGGAATTGATATTAATTTATTGAAAGTACTGCGCAAGTTAGTGTTAGATAATTTGAAACCCAATTTAACACTTTATCTAGATATTACACCAGAATTAGGGTTACAACGAATTATCAGCCGGGGTAAACGTGATCGCATTGAGCAGGAATCTCTAGAATTTTTTAATAGTGTTAGAAGATATTATCTAACACAGACAACTCTAGATAACAGCATTAAAATCATCGATGCTACACAACCGCTTCAGGTAGTAATCTCAGCTATACATCTTGTATTGGAGGAATGGTGGTGGAAGAAAACACATTGATACACGGGTATCCATGGCTTAATCATCTGTATCAGAAAATTATTAAACAATATCAGATAGCACGAGGTTATCATGCACTACTAATAAATGCCGCCGATGGACTAGGTTTAGATCCGCTAATTTTGAAGATTAGTAACTGGTTAATGTGTTTGTATCCTCTTAATATCAATCCTTGTGGAAACTGTCAGAGCTGTCAACTGATGCTGGTTAGAAATCACCCCGATTGTTACCGATTGAATATAGAAGATCATACTATTGGGATTGAAACTATCAGAAATCTCTGTGATAAAATTTATCAACGTCCTTTAATAGCTAGAATAAAAGTTATTTGGATCTCCAAAGCAGAACAAATGACCGACGCCGCCGTAAATGCATTATTAAAAACGGTAGAAGAACCTCCAGATAATACATATTTTTTATTATCTAGTCTTGAAAATCCTTCAAGTCTTCCAATTAGCCTCAGAAGTAGATGTCAAAGCTGGCAAATTTTACCACCAGATGAAAATCAAGGTTTACAGTGGTTAATCCAACATATTAAAAATAACACCCATACTTGCATCGCTGCTTTGAGATCCTCAAATGGAGCACCAGAGGCCGCATTAAAATTACTACAATCTAAAAACTGGCTAAGAAGAGAAAAACTTTATGAAAAAATCATGGATTATTTAACAGGTACTGTAGATATAATCAGTATCTTACCATTACTAAATAACGAAAATGTTACTAAGCAAATTTACTGGTTATGTACCTTGTTGCTAGATGCATTAAAATTGCCGCATAGCAGTAAAAATTATATTATAAATGTAGATTTTGACAAACTGGTTAGTAAATTAGCACAACAGTTTTCTGTAAAAATTCTTCAGACAAGTTTGCGAAACTGGTTAGTTTGTCGTAACAATCTACAACAGGTTATCTCGCTAAATCGTGAATTGTTTTTAACCGAGCAGTTGCTGAATTGGGAGGAACTAATTCTTTCAAATCTAGAGGTTAATTTATAGGATTAAATTATGTTTTTGATAGATTCCCATTGTCATCTTAATCATTTGAATTATAATACCATACATACAGATGTAGATGATGTATTAAAAAAAGCGGCTGAGAATAATGTCCAATTGGTGTTGACAGTAGCTACTACTTTATCAGAATATAAAGAAATAGCTAATCTGGTGGGTAATCACCCAAAGGTTACATATACTTGTGGTATACATCCTTTAAATGTTGATAAAGATACGGATCTGATTGAGTTACATTATCTAGCTAAAAATCGGCAGGTGGTTGCATTAGGTGAGACGGGATTAGATTATTTTTACAATAAAAAAAATAAGGTAAAACAACAGTTTTTTTTCCGGGAGCATATCAAGATTGGGTGTAATTTAAGCAAACCAGTGATCGTTCATACACGAAATGCTCAAACCGACACCTTAACTATCTTACGTGAAGAGCAAGCAGATAGATGTGGTGGGGTATTACACTGCTTTACTGAAGATCGTTCAATGGCTAATTTACTGCTTAATATGGGATTTTATATATCATTTTCTGGAATAGTAACTTTCAGTAATGCACTAAAACTGCGTGAGATTGTAAATTATATCCCATTAGATCGTTTGCTTATAGAAACTGATTCACCTTATTTAGCACCAGTTCCATATCGTGGTAAAGAAAATCAACCCGCTTGGCTGCGTGAAATTGCCAGCTGTATAGCCGAAATTAAGAAAATATCTGTTGTAGAACTGGCGGCAATAACTACTAAGAATTTTTGTAGTTTATTTGGTATTAATTTAAAAAAGGATTGAGATGTTAAAAGAAAAACTATTTAAAAATATTATTACCAGAAAAATTCCAGCTGATATTATTTATCAAGATGAATTAGTGACGGCCTTTCGTGATATTAATCCACAAGCGCCTACCCATGTTATTATTGTTCCTAATACTTTTATTTCTACGCTTAATGAGGTTAAATTTAAAGATGAGCCAATATTAGGTAGGCTCATTACCGTTGCAGTTAGAATTGCTCAGGATGAAAAAATCGCTGAAAGCGGTTACCGTTTAATTATGAATTGTAACCAACATGGCGGTCAGGAAGTATATCATCTTCACCTGCATCTTTTAGGCGGTTGTCCATTAGGACCGATGCGCCTGACTAATAAATAGGCTGGCTTCTCATCATAGTTTGCTTAAATAAAATAACAGGTAGGGGAGATAAAATTAAACTCCTATGTTAATCAAAACCATTACCAATAATGATTGAATATCGGCCAAAAGATTTTTTAGATAGATTATTTATTTTAATAAATTACTTGGCATTAAATTTATTAGCAAGCTGAGTTGGTATGTTTCTCAACTAGAGATTCAGTTATAGGAAATAAAATTTTTTATCTTATCAACTAACTGAATGGCACATCCAAGATAATTAAAGGGAGTTATCTTTTTAAGACGCGCTTTTTCCTCAACAGGGATTGGTAGAGTGTCAATGAATGAATGTATAACCTCGGCATCCACAATTTTACCCTGGGTGATCACTTTAAGTTGTTCATATGGTTGGTCAATTCCATATCGTCGCATTACAGTTTGAATAGGTTCTGCTAATATTCCCCAATTTTGATTAAGTTCATTCATTAGCTGATTATAATTCAGTTCTAGTTTACTAATTCCGGTTAAGGTTGATTGCCAAGCAATCATGGCATAACTCAATCCTACTCCTAGATTCCGTAAAACAGTTGAGTCTGTTAGATCTCTTTGCCAGCGTGAAATGGGTAATTTGTTAGCTAAATGTGTTAATATGGTATTAGCTAAACCTAGATTACCTTCAGAATTTTCAAAATCAATAGGATTAACTTTATGTGGCATAGTAGATGAACCAATTTCCCCTACAGTAGTCTTTTGCTTAAAATAATTTAAAGCAATATAACCCCAAATGTCACGATTAAAATCTATAATAATTGTATTAAAACGCCTAATACAATCCAAAAATTCTGCAATATAATCATGTGATTCAATTTGTGTTGTATATGGATTCCAGCTAATACCTAAAGAAGTAACAAAATTTTTACTTACCAGTTGCCAGTTAATATCCGGATAAGCAGCAATATGGGCATTATAATTTCCTACTGCACCATTCATTTTACCAAGAATTTCTATTTTTTTGAGTTGTTTTCGCTGACGTGTCATTCTATATACGAAATTCGCCATCTCTTTACCTACCGTCGTAGGTGTTGCAGGTTGGCCATGGGTACGAGATAACATTGGTATAGCACGATACTTATGAGCCAAATTATTAATAATAATCATCATCTTTTTCCAAAATGGAAAGATGACTTGATTTCTAGCAGTTTCTAACATTAGTGCATAAGATAAGTTATTAATATCTTCCGAAGTACAAGCAAAATGAATAAATTCGGTAATATTTTTCAGTTTAGGGATGATGGATAATTTTTTTTTTAAAAAATATTCCACTGATTTTACATCGTGATTAGTAGTTCGTTCAATATTTTTGATATCTAAGGCATCAGATTCAGAAAAATCGGTAATAATAGAATTTAAATATTCATTAGTATCGTTATCAAATGCATGAATTTCCTTAATTTCTGGATATCTTGCTAAATTTTGCAACCAGCGGATTTCAATGGTTACACGTAATTTTAATAAACTATATTCATTGAATATGGTACGTAGAGAATGGACTCTATCTGCATAGCGCCCATCAAGTGGTGATATAGCCGTAAGAGAAGATAATTCCATTATTTTAACTCCTATCAATATAAATATTTATAGATAATATCTCACTTCATTTTTAAGTGGGAATCTCTTTTCAATAATACCTCCTCCTAAACAAATCTCCCCCAAATAAAATACTGCAGATTGACCCGGAGTAATCGCCGCTATAGGCTTCAAAAATTTTGCGGTAATGATTTTTTTATCATCATGAGGAATCAGAAGACATGGAACATCCACTTGACGATAGCGAATTTTTACCGAACAAAAAATTTGTCTATTTAATGGGTAGCGATTTATCCAGTGAAACTGATGAGCAATTAGACCCACTGACATAAGCTGATGATGGTTTTTTCCTTGCGCAACTATTAATAAATTTTGTTTCATTTTTTTATCAATCACATACCAAGGCTCATTATTTCCTTGTTTCGTACCCCCAATCCTTAATCCTTTACGTTGTCCTATTGTGTAATAGATTAGTCCTTGATGCTTACCTATTACTTGACCATCAGTTGTGATGATATTTCCTGGTAAAGCAGGTAAGTACTTGCTAATAAAATCTCGAAAGTTTTTTTTACCAATAAAACATATTCCCATGGAATCCTTCTTCTTGGCTGTCACCAATCCATATTTATTAGCAATATCTCTAACGAGATTTTTAGTCAAACCACCTATAGGAAATAAACTATGCATCAGCTGTTTTTGATTCAAGGTATAAAGAAAATAACTTTGATCTTTATTTCTATCGATGCCTCTTAAGAGTTGTCTTTGATCTCCTTTTAAAGCTAACTGACGTACATAGTGTCCCGTAGCAATAAAATTTGCTCCTAGATCTTCAATAGCAAATTCCATAAAAGTTTGAAATTTAATTTTTTTATTACACAGAATATCTGGATTTGGTGTCCGTCCCGCTTGATATTCATCTAAAAAATTCCTAAAAACCTTATCCCAATATTCAGCAGAAAAATTTACTTTATGTAATGGTATTCCAAGTTGATTACATACTTTTTGGGCATCAGCTAAATCTTGAGCAGCTTGACACTGTCCAAAATCATCCTCTTCCCAGTTTTTCATAAATAATCCTTCAACTTGATATTGATGTTGTTGTAACAGTAAAGCGGCAACTGAAGAATCAACTCCTCCGGACATACCAATGATAACTTTTTTTTTAGTTTGATGATTCATGAACATACAACTGATAAAATTTAATTAGAGCAGGAATCTCATTATTCATTTAAATGGAAGCAATAAAATCGGTTAATATTAGCTTTTAAAATTTAAAAACCATAATATATTAATCACCTTGTAAAATTTTTCCTATAATTAACGTAATAATTTAAGTAGATTGCTAATAAATTAATCTATATTATTGCTAGATAGAATATCTATATAGCATAATATAGATTAATTTATTACCATAAAAATCAAGTAGGAGGTAGTAATGGGTATTATTTCTTGGATCTTTTTTGGTTTCATAGCTGGGATACTCGCAAAATGGATTATGCCAGGAAAAGACGGGGGTGGTATTATAATTACCGTAATTTTAGGTATTTTAGGTGCTTTAGTAGGAGGATGGATTAGCACATTATTGGGATTCGGTAAAGTAGATGGTTTTAATTTTGGAAGTTTTTTAGTGGCCATAATCGGTTCTCTTATGATTTTATGGATTTATCGTAAATTACGGAATTGATAATTTAAAGGCCTATTTAAAGGCCTTTATTAATCTCATCATATTTTTAGAATGGTATTAAAAATTAATAAAATGATATTTAATTATTAAATAAAAAATATATAACGTCACCATCTTTTACAAGGTATTCTTTACCCTCGAGGCGGATTTTACCTGCTTCTCGTGCACCTTGTTCACCTTGATAGCGGATGAAATCTTGATAGCTAATAATTTTAGCACGAATGAAACCTTTTTGAAATTCCGTATGAATTTTACCAGCAGCTTGATAGGCGGTGGCTCCATTAGGAATAGTCCAGGCACGCACTTCTTTGATACCTACGGTGAAATAAGTTTGCAAATTAAGAAGTTTATAGCCATTAGTAATTACATTATGAAGTCTAGATTTTAACTGGACGCTACTTTTAGTTTTAGCAATTTCAGATTCTAGCTGAGCACAAAGGCTTACTACAGAAGTACCTTCCTTTTCTGCCAGACCATGAAGTTGCTCGAGATAATTATTTTTGAGGTTTTGAAAATCATGTTTACTAATATTAGCAATGTACATAGTTGGTTTCAGCGTAAGAAAATTAAGATAGCGAATTGCGGATTGTTCTTCTTTGGAGAATGTCAATTCTCTTAATAATCTCGCATTATTTAGTTGTAATCGGCATTTTTCCAAAATTATAAGTTCAGGAGTTGCATGATTGATATTACTTCTTAGATTTTTTTTATTTATCTGTTTTATGGCCGCTTCACAAGTTTCCAGATCGGCAAGAGCTAGTTCAGTATTAATTATATTAATATCTTGTAATGGATCCAGTTTACCAGAGAGATGAACGATATCTTCATCATCGAAACAACGCACTACATGAAAAAGCGCGTCTGTATCACGAATGTTATTTAAAAAATGATTTCCTAATCCTTCACCTCGAGAAGATCCTTTAATAAGGCCAGCAATATCCACGAATTTAATGGTAGTTGTTATGATACGTGGTGATTTAACAATGGCCGCGAGTACATTGAGACGTTGATCTGGCACCGCTACTATGCCAGTATGATGCTCTATAGTAGAAAAAGGAAAATTAGCTACCTTACTCGCCGAATTAGTAAGGGCATTAAATATAGTAGACTTACCTACATTAGGTAAACCTATAATACCGCATTTTAATCTCATCCTAGCTTATTTACCTGCATCTTTTATTTTAGATTTGTATGTAAACGATTCATTGCTTTCATAATACCATCTTTTAACCAAATTCTAGTACAAAAGATCGCCTCATCAATAGCATGATTAATAAGTTTTTTATCATTGACTGATGGTTGATCTAAAACAAAACTAGTAATTCTATTTAGATCTAAAGGATGACCGATACCGATCCGCAATCGATAAAAATTTTTTTGATTTCCCAAATTGCTAATAATATTTTTTAGCCCATTATGACCACCCGATCCCCCACCTAATTTAAATCTAGCTATCCCAGGTGCCAAATTTAATTCATCATGTGCAATTAAGATTTCATCTGCTGCCAGATGATAAAATTTTGACATTGCGGCAACCGATTGGCCACTTAAATTAATGAAGCTATCAGGAATAAGTAGCCGTATATTTTGATTAAATAAAATAGGATTAGTATATCCGGAAAATTTATTATTTTTCTTCAGTTCAATATTATGAATTCCTGCCAAACGTTTTACATACCAAGCTCCTGCATTATGACGCGTTTCTTCATATTGAGATCCAGAATTAGCAATTCCAACTATCAATCTTAAGGTTGGCAAGTAATTTATCTCCTCTTAGATAACATGGGAAACGCCTTAATGTTCAAACATTGCCGAAAGAGATTCTTCATTGCAAATCCTACGAATGGCTTCTGCTAACATGCCAGCTAATGTTAAAGTTCGTACCTTAGACAGTTTTTTTATTTCGGAGGGTAAAGGGATAGTATCACATACAACAACTTCATCAATATCTGAATGAAGTAAATTTTTGGCGGCATGTCCTGATAAAATCGGGTGGGTAGCATAAGCCAAAACTCTTTTAGCACCACGGTCTTTTAAGGCCTCAGCTGCTTTGCATAAGGTACTCGCAGTGTCAATCATATCATCAATAAGTACGCAATCACGATGATTTACATCACCAATGATGTGCATTACTTCTGAAACATTAGCACTGGGTCGACGCTTGTCAATAATAGCCATCTCAGTATCATTCAACAATTTTGCTACGGCGCGAGCCCGTACCACACCTCCAATATCTGGAGAAACTACAATTGGATTAGATAATCCAATTTGTTGCATATCTTCTAAAAGAACAAGGCTTCCAAATACATTATCTACTGGAACGTCAAAAAATCCTTGGATTTGCTCGGCATGCAAATCTACGGTTAAAACCCGATCGACACCGACACTAGAAAGAAAGTCTGCTACTAATTTAGCAGTAATAGGCACCCTAGCAGAACGAACGCGACGGTCTTGACGTGCATAACCAAAATAAGGCATAACAGCAGTTATTCGACCCGCCGAAGCTCGACGTAATGCATCAACAACCACTACTAACTCCATAATATTATCATTAGTAGGAGCACAGGTAGACTGAATGATAAAAATATCATCCCCACGTACATTTTCATTAATTTCTACACTAATTTCACCATCACTAAAGCGCCCTACTGTAGCAGCGCCTAATTGAGTATAAAGACGACTGGCAATATTTTGTGCTAGTTCAGGAATGGCATTACCGGCAAAAAGTTTCATATTAGGCACAATGGACAACCTTTATAGATAATTAGGATCAGACAGAGATACCCTTAAATAGAATACGGTGGAGTGGTGAAATATTTACACTTTGTGTTATAAAACCACGTACTCCTTTCGGAACGATCTCAAGAACTTGGCGGGCTTTGAACTCATTTTCAAATTCAGCAAAAATACAAGCTCCTGTTCCCGTAAGACGAGCTGGCGCGTATTTTAACAGCCAAGAAAATAGTTGCTCAACTTCTATGAATTTTTTTCTTACTATAGCCTCACAATCATTATTGAAAGGACGATCTAATAACTCTGTTAATTTACGTGTAGGTGTATCTCTCTTCAATTCCGTATCTTTAAATATTAACGATGTTAGAATTCTTATTGCTGGACATACAATAAGATACCATCTTTCCGGCAAGATAACTGGCTGTAATTTATCACCTAAACCTTCTGCAAAAGCAGCATGACCATGAATAAATACTGGAACATCAGTACCAATCTGTAAGCCTAAGATACTTAGTTCATCAATACTGAAATTAGTTTTCCATAAATAATTGAGCGCTATTAGTATCGTGGCGGCATTTGATGAACCACCACCTAATCCACCACCTAATGGTAGTCTTTTTATTAATTTAATTTCTACACCAAAATCTTTTGGTAATAATCCACATTTAATAGCTTTTTCATGTAATAATTTGGCAGCGATCATCATTAAATTTTTTTCTGGAGTAGTCCCATCAATAAGATGATCTTGCAAACTAATTTTACCACTATTATTTAATAAAATATTTATTGTATCACCATATTCAAGAAATTGAAATAGAGTTTGCAAGTGATGATATCCATTAGGATACTGGCCATTAATATAGAGAAATAAATTTATTTTTGCGGGTGCTGGCCACTGAATCATAATTCAATTAATTATTAAAGAACTATTATAAGTATAATATCAGTAGTAAATTTTATTGAAAAGATATTTTTTAATCTTCATTAAATTATTAAAATTGCTACGCATATTAAATTCTGTCATAATTTCAAACCTAAAATCAGAGATAATGATTATTGAAGTTAAATAATATTTTACTCACAATATTTAGGTTAATCTTTCTGCATGAAATCTTCTCTCATTGCAAAAATCGAATTATTAAAAAAGCGTTATAAAGAAGTTGATAATCTCCTACAAACATCAGAAATTATCTCAAATCACAAGCTGTTTAGAGTTCTAGCAAAAGAATATGCCCATCTTTCAGAAATTATGAAATATTTTTTTCAGTGGCAGAAAATACAGGAAAACATTAATACTACTTCTTTGTTACTTAATGATCCTGAAATTAGAGATCTAGCAGAGGATGAACTCTTTAAAATTCGCAATCATAATAAATTAATTGAACATCAACTTAAAGTATTGTTAATTCCCCAAGATCCTGATGATGACCGCAACTGTTATATCGAAATTCGCGCTGGAACAGGTGGTGATGAAGCCGCGATTTTCGTAGGAGATTTGTTTCGCATGTACTACCGTTATGCAGAAGCTCGGTGCTGGAAGATGGAAATTATCAGTGCTAGTGAAGGAGAACACGGAGGTTATAAAGCTATTATTATTAAAGTTACAGGTAACAGTACATATGGTCGTCTAAAATTTGAGTCGGGTGGTCATCGAGTACAAAGAGTTCCTGAAACTGAATCACAAGGTCGTATTCATACCTCAGCATGTACTGTTGCTGTGATGCCAGAAATGCCAGAAAATAAAATTATGAAAATCAAAACTACTGATTTAAAGATTGATACTTTTCGTTCTTCAGGAGCTGGAGGACAACATGTTAATACCACCGATTCAGCGATACGTATTACTCATCTTCCAACCGGTATCGTAGTAGAATGTCAAGATGAACGGTCACAACATAAAAATAAAACTAAAGCACTTTCAGTTCTAAGCGCTCGCCTTAACGCAGCAGAAATGGCAAAACGTCATCAAGAAGAAACTTCTATACGTCGCAATTTACTGGCTAGCGGTGAGCGATCAGATAGAACTCGGACTTATAATTTTCCACAAGGACGTGTAACCGATCATCGTATTAATCTTACACTATATTGTTTAGAAAAAATCATGAATGGAAATCTAGATATCTTGATTGACCCACTGCAGCAAGAGTATCAAAATCAACAATTAGGAAATATTTAATGAAAATAAAGAGTTGGTTACAGATGGCTAGATTAAGACTAACTAATAGTTCTAGCCCCAAAATAGATACTGAAATTTTGCTAGAATTTGTTACTGGTAAAAATCTCACTTGGTTAAAAGCATTTGATGATACTGAACTAAATCACCTTCATCTGGTAAAGCTTAATGATTTTTTAAATCGTCGCCAGAATGGAGAGCCTATTGCATATCTGATTAGTAAATGTGAATTTTGGTCATTACCGTTGATGATTTCCCCAGTGAGTTTGATTCCTCGTCCGGATACTGAAGTAATAGTAACACAGGCGCTATTACATCTTTCAGATGTAGCATCTACTATTCTGGATCTGGGTACTGGATCTGGAGCGATTGCCCTAGCTATAGCTAAGGAACGTCCTGATTGTTTGATATTAGGTGTTGATAATAGCCAAGGAACTTTATTAATTGCACAATATAACGCCCAGAATTTAGATTGTCATAATGTTTTATTTATCTGTAGTGACTGGTTTTCCGCTTTGGCGTCACAAAAAATTTTTGATATGATTATCAGCAATCCACCATATCTTGATGCTTTAGATAAGCATTTACAACAAGGTGATCTGCGTTTTGAACCTAAACTTGCTTTAATTTCAGAAGAAAAAGGATTAGCAGATCTCCATAAAATCATTTTCAATGCTTTTAATTATTTAAAAGATACAGGTTGGTTACTACTAGAACATGGTTGGCAACAGGGAGATGAGGTCCGTAATTTAATGAAATCTAATAATTTTCACGATATTTTTACTTATCATGATTATGGAAATCATGAACGTGTTACTCTCGGAAAGAAATTACCATCGATTACAGCATAAAAATCGCGAATTTTATCTGTCACGAAGTTAACCTGAGATTATTTAAATGTTATTACTTAGAGCTAGTGCTAGTAATGCCTGACGTGTATATAAACCATTACTTGCTTGTTGAAAGTACCAAGCATGAGGAGTTTGATCAACATCAACAGCAATTTCATCAAGACGTGGTAGGGGATGTAAGACCTTCATTTGGCGGCGGGCTTTGATAAGATCTGCTGCATGTAAGATGAACGGCGTTTTAATGTTGGAATCTTCTGATTCAGCTAAATTGAAGCGTTCGTTCTGTATTCTAGTCATATATAGAATATCTAGCATAGGAATTACTTCTTTTAAACTATGGTGTTGACTCCAATTTATTCCTTTGTATTTAAAAAAATCCAGAATATATTTAGGCATTGCTAATGATTCAGGTGCGATAAAAAAAAATCTATTATCATTATATTTGGATAGCGCTTGCACTAAAGAGTGTACTGTGCGACCATATTTTAAATCACCAACCATTGCTATATTAAGATTATTTAGACGATGTTGAGTTTCTTGAATAGTAAACAGATCTAGTAAAGTTTGCGTAGGATGTTGATTTGCTCCATCACCAGCGTTTATAATAGGAACATTATTTGAAAATTTACTCGCTATAAGTGCAGCACCATCCTTAGGATGACGTATTATAATAGCATTTACATAAGAGCTAATTACTGTAATAGTATCTGCAAAACTTTCTCCCTTTTTGTTTAATGAAGTATTATTGCTTTCTGAAAAACCGACTACTGATGCACCTAACCGATGTATGGCGGTTTCAAACGATAGACGCGTGCGTGTAGAGGCTTCAAAAAAACAACTCGCTATCACTTTATGCTGTAACAGATTGAGATATTTTTGTGGATGTAATTTTATCATGGCAGTTTTTTTGAGCACTAAATTAATAGTCTCACGATTAAGATCATTAATCGAAATAAGATGCTGAAGATAAAGCGAATTTGTCATAGATTACTCTTTTATGCATTAATGCAGACTATTTTAAGTTAGTTGATCATAGAAATTTATCTAAAAAACCTATCAGTTTTCAATATCAAGGATTACAATAAATATTAAAATATTTATTGTAATCTCAGATATTGTCTAATGGAAATGATTTTGGTAATCTCTCCTAACATTCTAGTTAGGATTTTATGTCATAGTATTTCAAACCTAAACTATCATGACAACTAATTATATTTTTATAACAGGTGGAGTGGTTTCATCTTTAGGTAAAGGCATCGCGGCAGCTTCTCTCGCTGCTATTCTTGAAGCCCGTGGTCTTGATGTAACATTGATCAAGTTAGATCCTTATATTAATATTGACCCCGGAACTATCAGTCCTATTCAACATGGAGAAGTATTTGTTACTGAGGACGGTGCTGAAACCGATCTTGATTTAGGACATTATGAAAGATTTATCCGTACTCGCATGACTCGTCTCAATAATTTTACCAGTGGACGAATTTACTCTGAGGTCTTGCGCAAAGAACGCCGTGGAGATTATCTAGGAGCTACTGTGCAAGTGATTCCCCATATTACTAATGCAATTAAAGAACGCATAAATCAAGGTGCACAAGGTCATGAAGTAGTCTTAGTAGAAATTGGTGGCACAGTAGGCGATATTGAATCTTTACCTTTTCTTGAGGCAATTCGACAAATGGCCATTGAAATCGGACGTAAGAATACACTTTATATGCATTTAACTTTAGTCCCATATCTTAATTCTGCAGGTGAGGTCAAAACTAAGCCTACTCAACATTCAGTTAAAGAACTACTATCGATTGGAATTCAACCTGATGTTCTAATATGTCGTTCTGAATATCCAGTTCATGATAATCAACGTGCTAAAATCGCCCTTTTTTGTAATGTACCAAAAGAAGCAGTTATTTCTATATGGGATGTAAATTCAATTTATAAAATCCCCAGTTTATTAAAAGCACAAGGCCTTGATGCATACATATGCAAACATTTTAAATTGTGCTGTCCCGAAGCAGACCTTTCAGAATGGGAACAAGTTATTTATCAAGAAGATAATCCGAAAGATATGGTTAAGATTGGTATGGTAGGTAAATATGTAAATTTACCAGATGCATATAAATCTGTCATTGAAGCACTAAAGCACGGTGGATTAAAAAATGGCATTACAGTGAATATTAAACTTATTGATTCACAAGAGGTAGAAAATCATGGGGTAAAAATTTTATACAATCTAGATGCGATACTGATACCTGGAGGTTTTGGCTATCGCGGCATTCAAGGAAAATTACTTACCGTACAATATGCACGGGAAAATAACATTCCCTATTTGGGGATTTGTTTAGGCATGCAAGTTGCTATTATGGAATATGCTCATAATGTTGCTGGTATCAAAGATGCCAATTCTACTGAATTTTCACCAGGGTGTAAATATCCGGTGATTGCTTTGATCTCTGAATGGCAGAACAATGAAGGAAATATTAGGTCACCTTATCAACCGAGGGATTTAGGTGGTACTATGCGTCTCGGTAGTCAAAGGTGTCAATTAATTCATAATAGTTTAGTGAGAAAACTATATAATACATCAGTAATTATTGAGCGTCATCGTCACCGTTATGAAGTGAACAATATGTTAATCAAACCCTTAGAAAAGGTTGGTTTACTTATCTCTGGTCGCTCGGAAAATCATCAGCTTGTTGAAATAATAGAAATTCCAGCTCATCCGTGGTTTATTGCTTGTCAATTTCATCCGGAATTTACTTCCAATCCACGTAAAGGACACCCATTATTTAAAGGTTTTGTAAAAGCTGCCCGGGATTATCATAAAAATTTGCTCATTTAACCAATTACTCTTGATCTTCCATATATTTATACATATTTTTAGCAACCTACTTTGCTCATTAACAGATTAACAAGGAAAACGGAATGTGCAAAATTGTTAAAATTATCAGTCGTGAAATTTTAGATTCTCGTGGTCATCCAACAGTTGAAGCCGAAGTTCATTTAAAAGGAGGTTATTTTGGTTTAGCTGCGGTACCATCTGGTGCTTCTAGAGGCTCACGTGAAGCATTAGAACTCCGTGACGGAGATTGTTCTCGTTTTCTTGGTAAAGGAGTTATTAAAGCGGTCACTTCTATTAAAGAAAGTATTGCACCTTATTTAATAAATCAAGATGCTCAAGATCAAAATGCTATTGATGAGCTTATGATTACTATAGATGGAACTAGTAATAAATCTAAACTCGGTTCAAATGCTATTTTGGCAGTTTCATTAGCTAATGCCAAAGCTGTTGCGGTAGCCAAGGGCATTCCTCTATATGAACATATTGCGGAACTTAATGGAACTCCAGGAAAATATCTCATGCCACTTCCAATGATTAATATTATTAATGGGGGAAAACATGCAGATAATAACCTTGATATTCAAGAATTTATGATTCAACCAATAGGTGCAAAAAATATAAAAGAAGCTATTCGTTTCGGTTCTGAAGTATTCCATTGTCTCGGAACCATACTAAAAGCTAATAATCTGAACACAGCTATAGGTGATGAAGGCGGGTATGCTCCGAACATTGAATCTAATGTAGCAGTTTTGAATTATATTCAAGAGGCTATAGAACAATCAGGTTATATACTTGGTAAAGATATCAGCTTAGCAATAGACTGCGCTGCTTCTGAAATTTTTGATACGGCTTCTGGAAAATACTTTCTTAAAGGTGAAGGTAAACTATTTACCTCCAAAGAATTTACACATTATTTAGAAAAGCTGACTAAAAAATATCCGATCCTCTCTATTGAGGATGGGCTTGATGAAAATGATTGGGAGGGCTTTCATTATCAAACCAAAATTTTAGGTGATAAAATCCAGATTGTGGGAGATGATCTCTTTGTTACGAACACCAAGTTGTTAAAAAAAGGAATTAAAAAAGGAATAGCAAACGGTATTATTATCAAATACAATCAGATTGGTACATTAAGTGAAACCCTTGATACCATAAAAACTGCAAAAGAAGCAGGATATACAACGATTATCTCCCATCGATCTGGAGAAACCGAAGATTCAACCATTGCCGATCTTGCAGTTGGTACGTCAGCGGGACAAATAAAAACTGGTTCAATGAGTAGATCTGATCGGATAGCTAAATATAATCAACTTATTCGTATTGAAGAAACCCTCGGAGATCATGCAAGTTTAAAAAAATTGAGATATGTAGTTTAAGGTTTTAGAAAATTTTAAATATTTAGGTAATTATAGATATTTATTAAATAGATATGAGTAACACTGATAATCTTCCTAAGATTATAGCTGTTGTTCCAGCAGCAGGTATCGGTCGCCGTATGCAATCTAAGTTTCCTAAACAATATTTAACTATTGGAACAAAAACCATTCTTGAGCATGCTATTAGTACACTAATTGAACAACCTTTAATAAAGCGTATTGTTATAGTACTAAATTCTAAAGACTGTTGGTTTAATTTACTACCAATAGATAACACACGTATTACCACCACCATTACTGATAGTCAGACTCGTGCAGATTCAGTAATGGCAGGATTAAAAGCGGTTTCTCATGAATCTTGGGTTATCATACATGATGCAGTACGACCTTGTTTACATCCTGAAGATTTACACCGCTTGTTATCTATTATTACAGTTAGTCCAGTAGGTGGTATATTAGCTACACCGGTACGTGATACCATTAAACGTAGCCAAGCAGGTAACCACCCACCAATAGTGGTATCTCATACTATTGAACGCCAAAACTTATGGCATGCATTAACACCACAATTATTTCCTATAAATCTACTACTTACTTGTATGCAACGTGCAATTCAAGAAGGAATTATGCTTACTGACGAAGCATCAGCACTTGAATATGAGGGATATCATCCAGCTATAATTTTTGGACGTCATGATAATATCAAGGTTACATATCCAGAAGATATAGCATTAGCTAGTTTTTATTTACTTCAGCGGCATCATAAGGAGAACACGTAGTGCGTATTGGTCATGGTTTTGATGCACATGCTTTTGCAGGGCAAGGGCCCTTGATTCTTGGAGGTGTAAAAATATCTTATATTAAAGGATTAATTGCACACTCTGATGGTGATGTATTACTCCACGCAGTAATAGATTCCATACTAGGAGCTGCCGCGTTAGGTGATATTGGCAAACTATTTCCAAATATCAAAGACTATAAAGATGCCGATAGTCGTGATTTGTTACGTACTTCTTGGCAAAGCGTACTTAATAAGGGTTATCAATTAGGTAATTTAGATGTAACCATTATCGCTCAACTACCAAAAATTTCACCTTATATTTCACAGATGCGTTTTAATTTAGCCAAAGATCTGTGTTGTCCTCTGGATAAGATTAACATCAAGGCAACTACTACAGATAAACTAGGTTTTACTGGAAGAGAAGAAGGGATTGCTTGTGAAGCAATCGCATTAATATTTTAAAAACCTTTTAAAGATAAAATACCTAAGATTGTTTATTAAATCTAATTATATTTAATCAATATTAATTAAATTTATACTGAACTTAAGCAATAATTATCGTGATATATTGTCCACTTTTAACGGCAACTGGAGGTGTTAACCTTATTGTATTATACTATACTACTTATTATCCAATTTTAGATAAATCATCTATCCATGGCGTTATTTATTGCACCATAAATCAGCATAATAAACTAATTCTGAGTTATGCCTTAAAAAAAAGGAGCCAATTATGAGCCAAACTATGTTGGTGAACGAACGATTGTACGACCATGCCGAATTAGCAGATTTAGATGAAATCAGAGCTGATAAATTTGATGATCCTGATTTGGTTAATGATCTTGATGATGATTTCTTAAAAGAAGACTTATTGTTAACACAACCAGGCACCACTAAAAATTTTTTAGACGCTACACAGCTTTATTTAGGAGAAATTGGTTACTCACCATTGTTAACTGCAGAAGAAGAAATCATTTTATCTAGGCGGTCTTGCCTAGGTGATAGTCAGTCTCGTAGTCGTATGATAGTAAGCAATTTACGCCTAGTGGTTAAAATTGCCCGTCGATATAGTAATCGTGGTTTAGCACTATTGGATCTTATTGAAGAAGGGAATTTAGGCTTAATTAGGGCCGTGGAAAAATTTGATCCAGAACGAGGTTTTCGTTTTTCTACTTATGCTACTTGGTGGATACGTCAGACCATTGAACGAGCCATTATGAATCAAACTCGTACCATTAGATTACCAATTCATATCGTTAAAGAGTTAAATATTTATCTGCGTACTTCACGTGAATTATTACATACACTTGATCACGAACCAAGTGCTGAAGAAATTGCAGAACAGCTTGATAAACCAATTGATGATGTCAATCGTATGCTGCGTCTTAATGAACGAATTTCTTCAGTTGATACCCCATTAGGTAATTATACTGAAAAGGCGTTAATTGAGATGTTAGCTGATGATAAATATTGTAGTCCAGAAGATACTACACAATCTGATAATCTTAAACAGAGTATTGTAATTTGGTTATATGAACTTACTCCCAAACAGCGTGAAGTCATCGCACGTCGTTTTGGACTGTTAGGTTATGAAGCAACTACGCTTGAAGATGTCGGTCGCAAAATTGGTTTAACTCGTGAACGTGTACGTCAAATTCAAGTTGAAGGATTGCGCCAATTACGTGAAATTTTGCAGTCACATGGACTAAATCTAGAATCTTTATTCTGTTAATTAAATTTAAGAAGAGATTTTTTAATCAAGCAGTGGATGTTAATAATCCACCGCTTGATTTACTATACTAAGGATTTTAACTTATAGATCCACTCCAATGCTTGGCGTGGGTTTATAGTATCTGGTTCCAGAGAATTAATAGTTGCTAATAATGCTTTTTGGGATTCGGTAATGGAGGGCGGTGAAGGTAAAAACCTCACATCTTTTGCTTGTTGTTGAGACTCTGATGATTGCAGTTGCAGAGCCTGGAGTTTTTGGTAAGCTCGATCAATAACCGGGCGTGGTATTCCAGCCATCGCTGCAACTGCTAAGCCATAACTTTTATTTGTAGGACCTTCAAGAACGTTATGCATAAAAACAATAGCATTTTCATATTCTATTGCGTTAACATGTACATTGGCGATCACTTCTATCATTTGGGGTAAATAGGTTAATTCAAAGTAGTGGGTGGCAAAGATCGTCATAGATTTTAAATGACATGCTAGCCTTTCAGCACACGCCCATGCAATCGATAATCCATCATATGTTGAAGTACCGCGTCCAATTTCATCTATAAGTACTAAACTGTACTGAGTAGCATTATTCAAAATATTAGCAGTTTCAGTCATTTCTACCATAAAGGTGGAACGATTCGATACTAAGTCATCGGCGGCACCAATACGGGTAAAAATTCTATCAATAATACCAATTTCTGCATAATCTGCCGGTACATAACTTCCAATATACGCCATTAATACAATTAGTGCTGTTTGACGCATATAAGTACTTTTTCCTCCCATATTAGCACCAGTGATAATCAGCATAGTACGGTTAGGATTGAGGATAAGTGAATTTGGAATAAACGGTTCTTTCATCACTTGTTCGATAACTGGATGCCGCGCGTTTTTAATTTTGATTCCTAATTGATTACTTACTATAGGTCGTGAATAATTCAGGGTAGTAGCTCGTTCTGCAAAATTCACTAATAAATCAATTTCTGCTATATTGGACGCACTTAATTGTAATGTGTTTATATATGGTAAAAATAACTGAAATAATTCTTTATACAGCCTTTTTTCTATAGCAATGGCTTCACTCTTAGCAGTTAGTACCTTATCCTCATATATCTTTAACTCAGGAAAAATATAGCGTTCACTATGTTTTAGGGTTTGACGTCGCATATATGTCATTGGGATACGATGGCTTTGGTGACGACTAACCTGAAGATAATAACCATGAATTCTGTTAAATCCTATTTTTAATTTTTCAATTCCTAGTTTTTTACGTTCCCTAGACTCTAATTGTTCAAGGTAAGCTCCATCGGAAATTCGGCGCAATTCATCTAGTTCGTCATTATAACCACTTGCAAACACTCCTCCATCTTTAATTAAACTCGGCGGAGTCTCCACTATAGCTTTAGTTAAAATATCATGTAAATTTGTAAAATCACTAATTTTATTTCGCAAGTTTTGTATATGCTTACTATTAATTGGAGCTAAGATTTTTTTTAAGCGTGGGAATTCCTTAAATGTATTACGGAGATTACTAAAATCTGTAGGTCGAGCATTTAGCATAGCTAAACGTGAGCAAATGCGTTCACAATCACTAATTTTAGATAAGATTCGTTGTATATCTGCGATAATTTCCTGTAAGATTTCAATACTATCCTGCCGATCCTTAATAATTTGGAGATCCCTAACTGGCATAGCTAGCCATCTTTTTAACATTCTACTTCCCATAGTAGTAACAGTTTTATCAAGTACTTGTGATAAGGTATGATTATTACTACTCTTATTACTATCGATAGAAATCTTCTCTATAATTTCCAAATTGCGATATGTTGTAGCATCCATAATAATTGTATCTTCTAAACGATCTAGATTTATGGAGCGTATATGAGGTAATGCTGATATTTTCTGAGTAGTTTTTACATATTGCAATAAACATCCCGCACAACGTAAAGCTTTAATTGCTTGATCAACACCAAAACCAGTAAGATCTTTAGTCCCAAATTGAAGATTTAACTGCTGTCTTGCAGTTTCAATTTCAAATTCCCATAACGGACGACGACGGATTCCTCTGCGATTCTCAATGAGATGAAGAGAATTAAAATTTTCAGGATAAAGCAATTCAGCAGGATTAGTTTTATAAAGCTCAGATAGCATACTCTCTTGATCCTTGGGTTCGATTATCTTAAATCGTCCCGAACTAATATCAATTGTAGCGTAACCAAATCCTTCGGATTCTTGCCAAATTGCTGCTAATAGATTATCGGATTTTCCTGGTAATAATCCTTCTTCGCTAATAGTACCAGGGGTAACAATACGCATCACCTTACGTTCAACTGGACCCTTACTTAAAGCTGGATCACTAACCTGCTCACAAATGGCTACGGATTCTCCTAGTTTTACTAATTTTGCTAAATAATTTTCCAAGGCATGATAGGGAATTCCTGCCATAGGAATAGGTTTCCCATCATAAAAACCGCGTTTGGTTAATGATATATTCAATAATTTTGACGCCAATTTTGCATCATCATAGAAAAGTTCGTAAAAATCTCCCATTCTATAAAAAAGCAGAATATCTGGATGTTCAGCCTTAATACTTAGATACTGTTGCATCATTGGGGTATGCTTCTTACCAATTACCATGAATATTATTTATTCCTTTTAGTTAAAGATTAAATCTTAGAATAGATAATTCTAAGTATATTAGAGATTCTTATCACTTCTAAAAAAAAGAACTCTATACAGTAGTAAATAAACAATCACTTTGTTATAATAATACGACTGTGAGATAAATGTAAACAATTACTATCGTGAATAATATAGAGATAGTTAGTTACTATAAAAACCTTACCTACCAATACCCATGATCTAAGGTATCATTTCATTTATAATTCTATAACTCCTAGGTTAGTCAGGGTTTGATTATTAATTTTGATTCTGTTTGATTAGGAATAAATTGTGAATTACGAAAATAAAGAAAAAGATAAGGCTCTTTTAGCCGCACTGAGTCAAATTGAAAAACAATTTGGTAAAGGTTCTATTATGCGTCTTGGTGAAAATAGATCTATGGATGTAGAAACTATTTCCACCGGTTCGCTAAGTTTGGATGTTGCACTAGGCGTAGGTGGTTTACCAATGGGAAGAATCGTAGAAATTTATGGTCCTGAATCCTCAGGTAAAACTACTTTAACTCTTCAAGTAATTGCTGCCGCACAACGCCAAAATAAAACATGTGCGTTTATAGATGCCGAACATGCTTTGGATTCCGTGTATGCTAAACAAATTGGCGTAAATATAAAGAATTTATTATGTTCTCAACCAGATACAGGTGAACAAGCGTTAGAAATATGTGATGTTTTAGCACGTTCTGGAGCCGTTGATGTAATTATTGTAGATTCGGTGGCCGCATTGACCCCAAAAGCAGAAATTGAAGGCGAAATTGGTGAATCCCACATAGGACTTGCCGCTCGTATGATGAGTCAGGCAATGCGTAAACTTGCTGGTAATTTGAAACAGTCTAATACATTACTAGTTTTTATTAATCAAATTCGTATGAAAATTGGTGTAATGTTTGGTAACCCGGAAACTACTACAGGTGGTAACGCCTTGAAATTTTATGCTTCTGTACGTCTGGATATTCGTCGGATTGGCGCTATTAAGGATGGTGATGATATTATTGGAAGTGAAACTCGTGTTAAAGTAGTAAAAAATAAGGTAGCTGTTCCATTTAAACAGGCGGAGTTTCAGATAATGTACGGTCAAGGTATTAATCTTTATGGTGAACTAATTGACTTAGGAGTCAAACATAATCTGATTGAAAAATCTGGGGTGTGGTATAGTTATAATGGTGAGAAGATAGGCCAGGGTAAAGCTAATACTAGTAAGTATTTGAAAGAAAATGTAATGATTGCTAATGAGATTGAGAAAAAAATCAGAGACCTCCTACTGAAAACTGATAAAGTAACTAAATAATCACTAATTAAAGACACTTCTTCTAAAATTAGAAGATTAAATAAATGTTAGGATACATATGATTAAAGATACTGCAGAGATTCGTGAAGCCTTTATCAGTTTTTTTCATGAAAAGGGTCATCAAGTAATAGATAGTAGCTCTTTAGTACCTAAAAATGATTCTACATTACTATTTACCAATGCAGGGATGAATCAATTCAAAGAATGGTTTCTGGCTAATAAAAACATTAAATATTCTCGGGTGACTACATGTCAACGTTGTATGCGCGCCGGTGGAAAACACAATGATATTGATAAAATCGGATCGAGTTCCCGTCATCATACTTTCTTTGAAATGTTAGGCAATTTTAGTTTTGGGGACTATTTTAAGTCAGAAGCTATTAATTTTGCATGGGAACTGTTAACTAGTTCACATTGGTTTAATTTGCCGCCGAAAAAATTATGGGTTACGGTCTATGAAACTGATAATGAAACTTATGATATCTGGGCAAACCAAATTGGAATTCCAAAAAGACAAATTATTCGCATTGGTGATAATCACGGAGGGACTTATTTATCTGATAACTTTTGGCAAATGGGAAATACTGGTCCATGTGGTCCTTGCACAGAAATTTTTTTTGATAATGGAGAGCATATTTTAGGAGGCCTCCCAGGAAGTGATCAAGAAGATGGTGATCGCTATATTGAAATCTGGAATCTAGTATTTATACAGTATAATCGACAAGAAGATGGTTCGCTACTGTCCTTAGTAACTCCTTCGGTAGATACCGGGATGGGATTAGAAAGAATTGCTGCAGTATTACAACATGTAACCAATAACTATGATATCGATATTTTTAGAAAATTGATTGAATTTGTGGTTCAAATAACTGGTATTGTTAATGAGAATAAAAAATCTTTACGCATTATTGCTGATCATATAAGATCTTCAGCTTTTCTTATTGCGGATGGTGTGCGTCCTTCTAATGAAGGACGAGGATATGTTTTACGCCATATTATAAGACGTGCAGTACGTTATGGATATATACTTGGGATTAAAAAACCTTTTTTATATAAGCTAGTTACACCATTAATTGAGGTAATGGATAAAATAGGCGATGTTTTGAAAATTCAAAAATTGCTAATAGAAAAGATATTAAAAACTGAAGAAGAAAATTTTGCCAAAACTTTGGAACGGGGATTGGCACTTTTACATTTAGAATTATCCAAGCTACCAAGTGATACATTAGATGGAAATACTGTTTTTCGTCTCTATGACACACATGGATTTCCAAAAGAATTAACTGCCGAAGTTTGTCGTGAACGCCATATAAAAATTGACTATAGAGGATTTAATCAGCATATGGAAGATCAGCGTCATCGTGCAAAGAAATCCAATAACTTTATGACTTCTAATAAGATAATGATTACCCATTGCCCTAGTATATTTAAAGGAAACGATTATTATGAGCTACAAGCTACTATAACGGCAATTTTTAGTGATGGTCAATCAATAGATAAAATTGTTGATGGGCAAAATGGGATAATTATTTTAGATAAGACACCATTCTACGTTGAATCTGGTGGTCAAATTAGCGATACTGGTAAATTGTGGTCTAAAAATGCTGAATTTATGGTTACCAATACAAAAAAATTCGGTAATGCCATTGGTCATCTTGGCCAAGTAATTAAAGGCAGTTTACATCTGGGTGAATCTATTAGAGCAATAATTAACAAGAGCCGTCGTATTAAAATTTCTTTAAACCATTCAGCAACTCATTTATTACATGCTACCTTGCGACAGATTTTAGGACCTCACGTGGTACAAAAAGGATCATTAGTAACTGATAAATCTTTGCGTTTTGATTTTTATCATGTTACAGCGATCCCCGCTAAACAAATTAGTATGATTGAGGATATCGTTAATACACAAATTCGTCGTAATCTGCGTATAGTACCAAGTATTATGGAATTAGAAGCGGCAAAGAAAACCGGAGCCATAGCATTATTTGAAGATAAATATGAAAAATCTGTTAGAGTATTAACTATAGGCGATTTTTCTGTTGAATTATGTAATGGTACGCATGTTAGTAGTACTGGTAACATTGGAATTTTTCTGATTATTAGTGAATCAAATATTGGTGCCGGTATTAGACGAATAGAAGCTCTTACTGGAGAGAATGCTTTAGCGCACATTAAGGCACAGAATCAAACCTTCAATAAGATTTATCGACTAATCAAAGCTAATGATAAGAATGTATATGAAAAAGTTTTGGCTCTGACTAAAAAGAAAAAAATGCTTGAAAAGGATTTAGAAAAATTTCAAATCCAGCAAGCTATTCAGACCAGTAGTTTGTTGATAAAAAAGGCTATTAGGATTAATACGGTAAACTTATTAGTTAATCAATTAAGTAATGTAGAAATCAAAGTACTAAAAAATATAGTAGAAGTTATCCAAGATCAGCTGGGTTCAACCGTAATTATTCTAGCCACGATTATTGATAATCAAGTATCATTGATAGCCAGCGTCACCAAAGACCTAAAAAATATAATACAAGCCAATGAACTTATAAAGATCATTGCTAATAAAATTAGTGGAAAAGGTGGAGGTAGAGTAGAATTTGCTCAGGCATGTGGAACAAACGTTAATGCCCTACCGCCTGCCTTGGATGAAATTTTTCATTTCTTGAAAAAAAAATTATTATATAATAAAAATTGAATAAATCATAAATATATGCATTTTAAAATAGCAGATTTCAGCAAGAGAAAATATTATAATGAAAACCTAAGTTTAGATTAATAAATTGATAAAGGATATTGGTATCAAACCAATTGTTCGTAAAATTTTCAAGGAGCACAGAATGCTGATTCTAACTCGTAGAGTTGGTGAAACTCTGATGATAGGTGATGAAATCACTGTAACAATATTGGGAGTCAAAGGAAATCAAGTGCGGATTGGTATAACCGCACCTAAGGAGGTTGCAGTTCATCGTGAAGAAATCTATCAACGCATTAAAGTTGAAAAATTTTAGACTACGAGTTAGCCGAAATATTC
The DNA here is from genome assembly GCA_041944325.1 of Candidatus Dasytiphilus stammeri. GTDB lineage: Bacteria > Pseudomonadota > Gammaproteobacteria > Enterobacterales > Enterobacteriaceae > Dasytiphilus > Dasytiphilus stammeri_M. The sequence goes on from CP145878.1 coordinate 425,688, forward strand.
GGCGCGGGTTTTATAAATAGCTAAATTGTTTCTGCTAAATAAAAATTATTAGAATAATTCATATTATGTACGCTGTACACTATCTAGTACATAGTCATGAATAAACAAAATCGGTAGGTGGTGAGATGGCCGAGAGGCTGAAGGCGCTCCCCTGCTAAGGGAGTATGTGGTGTTATAGTCGCATCGAGGGTTCGAATCCCTCTCTCACCGCCAAGTTCTTGTCAAGGCATCCGTAGCTCAGCTGGATAGAGCACTCGGCTACGAACTGAGAGGTCGGAGGTTCGAATCCTTCCGGATGCGCCATGATTTCACACCGTAAATCTATTCAACTATTGGTTAGGATATATATCCGCCGTGGTATTCATCAACCTGGTTGATTAACTAAATCACCTCATTTTAAGAAAATAAAAGATAATAGGAGAATTAAATTTGATCCCGGACGTATCCATGATACTTCCATGGCTTGAGACCAATGCTGAGGTACTCAATGGTATCAGGCGCGGACTTGAGCGCGAAACATTGCGTGTCCAATTCAATGGTAATCTGGCCAACACGATTCATCCATCAATGTTAGGTTGTGCCTTAACACATAAGTGGATTACAACCGATTTTGCTGAAGCACATTTAGAATTTATTACTCCAGTAGATAATGATCTTCATCATTTGTTAATTTTTTTGCGAGATATCCACCGGCATGTTGCTCATCGTCTCGGTCAAGAAAGGATGTGGCCTCTTAGTATGCCGGGATTTATCAATCCCGAAGAAGAGATTATGTTAGCTCAATATGGCTCATCAAATTTGGGTAAAATGAAAACATTATATCGCCAAGGTTTAAAAACCCGTTATGGTACAATGATGCAAATGATTTCTGGTGTGCACTATAATTTTTCATTACCATTAAAATTTTGGCAAGCCTGGGCAAATCGAGAGAAGATCGAACTAAGTAAAGAAGTAATTTCTTCAGGTTATTTGCGATTGATACGTAACTATTATCGTTTTGGATGGATAGTACCGTATTTATTCGGTTCATCCCCAGCAATCTGCTCTTCTTTTAGACCTAAACAAAATATTAGTATACCATTAAAGTCTCACGATAATGACATGTTATACTTACCATTTGCAACATCTCTGCGTCTTAGCGATCTGGGTTATACTACTAGTAAAACACAAGATCTTCTAAAGATTAATTTAAATAGTTTAAAAAACTATGTTAGTTTTCTAAAATATGCAACTCAAACTCCATATGAAGAATATGTTCGTATCGGATTAAAAAAAAATGGTAATTATCTTCAACTAAATACTAATATTTTACAAATGGAAAATGAGTTATATGCACCGATACGTCCTAAGCGTGTAACTTATGAAGGAGAATCACTTTCTGATGCATTATTACGGGGTGGTATCGAATATGTTGAAGTACGTTCTCTAGATATTAATCCATTTTCCCCAATTGGAATAAATTTAGAACAAATTAGGTTTCTAGATCTGTTTCTCATATGGTGTTTACTAGCGGATGCAGTGGAGATTGATAAAAATGAATTAATTGGTATCCGTAAAACTTGGGATCAAGTGATTCTTGATGGACGTCGTCCAGGAAAAAAAATTAATATATACGGTAATATCATTAATATGCCACTTGCAAATATTGGTAAAGCTTTATTTAGAGATCTGCGTTTTATGGCCGATATTATCGATAGTAAGAATGGAAATGATTATTATCAAGATACTTGTGATAAACTAGTTGCTTTGTTTGATTACCCTAAATTAACTTATTCAGCAAAAAGTTTAAAATTAATGATGGAGCAAGGTATCCAAAAAACCGGTATGATATTATCTGAACAATATCATCAAATTTTGATTAATGAAGCATTTGAAATTATCACACCATATAAATTTGCTAAAGAAGTTACTTCATCATGTTTAAAACAAGCTCAAATTGAAGCTCAAGATACCATAGGATTTGCTAATTTTTTATCAAAAAAATAAATGTTACTTTTATTTCATAATGTAAAACTCAATATAGTTATAACAGTGTTTTTATTAATCAATAAGGTATAATTATTGATTATCATTAAAATAGAGATAATCTCTTATGTTTGAAATTTTAACTGATAGGCTATGGCGTTCCCTGCGTAAGATTAGTGATCGGGGACGCCTCACTGAAGATAATATTAATCAAACCTTACGTGAGGTGCGGATTGCATTATTGGAAGCAGATGTTGCCCTTCCCGTAGTACGGGAATTTATTAATCAAGTTAAGTCTGGTGCAATTGGGAAAAATATAAGCACAAGTCTAACACCAGGGCAGGAGTTCATCAAGATAGTTAAAAAACAGCTTATTCAAGTTATGGAAGCTGCCGATAACCAACTTAATTTATCAACTTCGCCTCCAGCGGTTATTTTAGTTACTGGACTACAGGGTACTGGCAAAACTACTAGTCTTGTTAAGATTAGCAAATTTATTCGCGATCAATATAAAAAAAATAAAGTGATGTTAGTATCGGTCGATATCTATCGACCGGCAGCTTTGAATCAAATTAAAACCCTGGCAGATCAGGTAGGTATCTATTGCTATCCATCTGAGTTACATAATAATGCGGTTGAAATTGCTAATTATGCACTGTTAGAAGCCAAGTTAAAATTTTATGATGTCTTGTTAGTTGACACTGCGGGTAGTATGCATGTTGATACAGAAATGATGAAAGAGATTAAGCATATACATAGTGCCTTAAAACCAGTAGAAACCTTGTTGGTAGTTGATGCCATGACTGGTCAAGATAGCGTAAATTCCGCAACGATTTTTAATAATGTATTACCGATAACTGGTGTAATTTTGACTAAAATTGATGGTGATGCGCGTGGAGGTGCCGCCTTATCTATTCGTTATCTTACAGGTAAGCCAATAAAATTTCTTGGTTTTGGTGAAAAAATTGATGCCCTGGAACCATTTGATCCTAAACGTATGGCATCTCGCATATTAGGTATGGGTGATATGTTGTCTCTAATTGATGAGATCGAAAATACGATTGATCATCGTAAAGCAGAAAATCTCGTGAATAAAATGAAAACCGGTACTAAATTTAACCTCAGTGATTTTTTAGAGCAGCTTAAAGAAATGCGTAATATCGGTGGAATTAATAAAATTCTAGAGAAAATTCCCGTAATGAATAGCTTACAAACTAATATGCATATAAATGAAAAAAAATTAATATATATGGAAGCTATCATTAATTCTATGACATTAGAAGAAAGAAGAAATCCAGATGTTATAAAAGGTTCACGTAAACGTAGGATAGCACGTGGTTCAGGTGTACAAGTACAAGATGTGAATCGTTTATTAAAGCAGTTTGGAGAGATGCAAATCATGATGAAAAATATGAAGAGAAGCAATTTCAATAATTTCATACGCCATATTAAAGGTATGATAACCCAGTTTTCGTACCGATAAAAGATGGTAGAATTAGTCCTAGTTATGTTTTAATTAATAGAGAGATTAATAAAAATGGTTAGAATTAGGTTATCACGTCATGGAGCTAAAAATCGTCCATTTTATCAGGTAATTGTCACTGATAAACGTAATGCACGTAACGGAAGATTTATTGAGAGAATTGGTTTTTTTAACCCGATTGCCAAAGGTCAAGATAAAGGTCTCTATTTAAATTTAGACCGTCTTGGATACTGGATAAATCAAGGTGCTTTACTTTCATTAAGAGTTAATACTTTAATCAATACACTAAGAAAGCAATCTTTGACGCTAGGCTAGAAAAGATTAATATTAATGATTAAGCAATTATTACCTGTTAATTTAGTCAATCCATTAATATTAGGAAATATTAATGCTGCTTATGGCATATATGGTTGGCTAAAAATTGTGGCTTTTACTGATAAAGCACAAAGTATTTTTATGTATCAACCATGGTTTTTAAAAAAATATGATCAAGCTTATCCAATTCAATTAGAAACCTGGAAACCGTATAAAAATAACTTTATTATTAAATTAAAAGGAATTAATAATCGTGATGTTGCCATGAAGCTTAAAAATCATAAAATTATTATAGAGTCCAGCCAGTTACCCATCCTGAACAAAGGAGAATATTACTGGAAGGATCTTTTAGGATGCAAGGTCAGTACAATCCAAGGTTATAATTTAGGCAAAGTTGTTGATTTATTAGCTACCGGTTCAAATGATGTTCTGGTTGTTCAAGCCGCTAAAAATGATATATATGGAGTTAATCACAGGTTAATTCCGTTTATTGAAAAGCAGGTAATTATTAATCTTAATTTTTTTAACAGATGTATTAAAGTAATTTGGGATCCTAGTTATTTATAATTAAAATCGTTTATGTGGATTGGAATTATTAGCATCTTTCCAGAAATGTTTAAGGCCATTACTGACTTTGGAATAACTAGTAGAGCATTTAAAAAAGCTTTGCTCAGTATGAAAATTTGGAATCCACGGAATTTTGCACTTAATCAACATGGTACAATTGATAATCGTCCATATGGTGGTGGATCTGGAATGATTATGATGGTACAACCATTAATCGATGCTATCAAAGCTGCCAAAACTAGTGCTTTTGATGCTACAGTAGTTTATCTTTCACCTCAGGGAAGAAGATTGGATCATCAAGGAGTTCATGAATTAGTGAATAGAAAAAAGCTAATTTTAGTATGTGGGCGATATGAAGGAATAGATGATCGCATAATTCAAACTGAAATTGATGAAGAATGGTCTGTAGGCGACTATATTTTGAGTGGAGGAGAATTACCCGCCATGATATTAATAGATACCATTACTAGATGTCTTCCTGGTGCAATAGCTTCAGACTCGGTCGAAGAAGATTCTTTTGTTAATGGTTTATTAGAATACCCGCATTTTACTAAACCTCGAGTATTTGAAGGTAAAGAGGTTCCGAGAGTTTTATTATCAGGAAATCATTATGAAATCCAAAGATGGCGACTGAAGCAATCATTAGGAAGAACATGGTTGAAAAGACCTGATCTCCTAGAAAATATCACTCTCAATGATTATCAAGTAAGTTTATTAACTGAATTTAAGCAGGAATATAATGTCAATATGGAGAAGAATAAATAACTTGTTATGAATATTATAAAAAAAATCGAGCAAGAGCAAATGAAAAATAACTTACCTAATTTACGTCCCGGTGATTCCGTGGAAGTAAAAGTATGGGTTGTTGAAGGAGCAAAAAAACGCTTACAAAATTTTGAGGGGATCCTGATTGGAGTTCGTCACCGAGGATTAAATTCAGCATTTACTGTTCGCAAAATTTCTCATGGTGAAGGTGTAGAACGTGTATTTCAGACATATTCACCGGTAATTGATAGCGTTATCATTAAACGTAGAGGTGCGGTACGGAAAGCGAAATTATACTACTTACGTGAACGTGCTGGTAAAGCAGCTCGAATTAAAGAACGGCTCCTATAGATAGTTTTATCTAGGTCCTGGTCCTGTCTTTAAGGTTTTTGATTAAAAAGCATTAATGGCAGTAACCAGGCTTTAGCATGATGAATAACTTTTTGTATACTCGATTCGTCCATAGCACGAAATAAGCGTTTAAAATATGGATCCTGATTTTCACCTCTATTTTGATCACCCATCCATGTCTGTAATAATTTTTGTCGAGCTTTAATTTGTATATCTTTATCATAAGAAACCGATAAAGTTTTTTCATTAAAACATGATTTTAACCATGCTCCACCCGTTTTGGGTAGTAGTAATAATGGAGTAGATATTCCACTTTGATAACCTTGAATAAAATGTGTTAACCAAGCAGTTGCTTCTTTAGTAGAAAGAGCCATAAAATGCCATTGTGTATTTTGCTTTCCAAACATTCTACTATTACCGGCGCCATTTAGAAAACAGTAAATAAGATGTTCTAACCACAGAACCAAGCCATCACTAAAATTTAGTGGTGCAGGCCGCCAACGCACTAAACCATCAGATTGTACATGCGATAATAAGCCATGTAATCTTACGCCGGTAATAGTAAAATTAAATTCCTGATTCACTCCCGGACAATAATATTGTCTAATGCGTTGTGCTAATTCTTTCATTGCTAATTGTTGTTTGTGCCATAACAGTTCTTCAAAAGCTCCTAATGGGAATTTTACTGATGATTTAGCTTTAGCTAAAAGAACATCTTTAGTATCATCGCCTTGAATTAAGGAATTAAGTAATTTTTTGTTCATATGATAAGAATTAAAACAGTCAACTACAGAATCAATATTAGGAAAAATTTGTTTTATCCAATCAAATTTTACACCAAGACGCATATTAAAGAAAGTCCGTGCTGGATGTTGCCAAAATCGCCGCAATTGTGAAATATTAATTTCATTAATAACTGATTTTCTTATAGGAGTTTTTAAATATTGAGTTTGATGAGCTTTGATCTTCTCATTTTTTTGAGAATATGAGATAAATCTTTCAATATCAAATATTGTATGTATACATTGTAAATGTTCCCTTACTAACTTAGCACTAGTATCAACATCTAATATCTGAGTACCTTGTAAGCAATAATTTTGTGCAATATAATCTATCAGTTCACTAACAAGCATTGATGGTAAGATTTCTTTATTATCTTCAACGGAACGCCCAACATAACTCACATAAAATTGGTTCTGTGCAGAAAGCAATGTTTCAAGGAAGAAATAGCGATCCTCATCACGAGGATTACAATCGCCACATTGTGGTTGATGTCTCATTAAATTTAAAGTTCTTGGTATTAAGATACGTGGATATAGACTATCATTCATACCTAAGAGGCAAACTACCTTAACTGGTGGTATATAAAAACTCGGGATTAATGAGCAAAAATGAATAGAACTTCTACTGAGAGGTAGTAAATCAATTTGATCCAATTGAGTTACTAGTTCCTCAATTAATAAAGTAATAGGGATCTTCTCGGGATAATAAGATATGCCATTTGATAAGAGATGCTGCCACTGAACTTCAATAAAGTTCAGTACTACTTCAGTATCTGGATCTTCGTCACTTATGAAAAAATCATTCAGTAATTCTTGGCAGAGAGGTTTCCATTCATTAACTACCCGGGATTTGTTAATCCAAAGTGACAATTTATTTAATTTTAGCAAAAATTTCATAATCTTTGTTCTAATTCCTACCGGAAGATTGCAAATCTTATCATCCTCTAATATCCATTGGTTACCAGATTCATACATACAATTACGGAGATAGCATAAGTCGTCTTCATTGACATTAAATTTTTTGGCAATTGATGGAACTTCCAGTATTAAGAGCATCTCTTCTGAGAAATAAGTTATTTCAGTAATTCTAAGTAAACTAAGAAATGCCTGTATTACTGGATGTGCATAACATGCACCACGATCATAAATAGTGAATGGTAAATAATAATATTCCGAAGGAGGATTTCCAAATACCGCTTGAATAAATGGGGCGTAGATATTAATATTAGTAACCATTACGATAATATCACTTGGTTTTAAGCTCGAATCTCTAGCGAGCATCTCTATTAATTGATCTTGTAATACTTCTAATTCCCGTTGTTTACTGTAACAAATATGAATTCTTACTGAATTATCCTGAGGATCTAGTAACCGCTTGTTGTAACTATTACTTAAATTTTCTGGTGTTAACCCCAAGATAGTATGATCTTCCATTTCAAGGATATCATGCTGAATTTTATGTAACAAATTATTAGCTTCTATATCCACAAAAGCATCTATGTCCTGTGTTTCAATTTTAGATAATAAATAAAGATTATCACGTCCTAACTTACCCCATGATGCTAATATTTGGTTAGTGAATTGCTTTTCGGTAAATCTAGATATTTGCTGTTGTGTTACTAACTTTGGCAAGTTGTAAACATCTTGAATTCGCAGGTTGTCTAAATTATTCCTAAAATATTGATGTTGAATATCACCCCAATAATAACGACAAGGATTAGTAAACATGAAATGAATATCCATATATTTACTCAGCTCATATAAGATAGTAATATATATTGGTGGTAATATAGTCATTCCACAGATAAATAGACGCATTGGCAGACCCGAAGGTCGTTTTTTAGTCTGTTGTAATTTTTGGATCACTTGATGATAAATATTACCTATATGCCATGTAGGTTGACCTAGTTTTTCAGTATATTTAATAAGTGCATACCATAAGGGTGCCTGCCATTTTTGGGTCTTCCATGGAAGATTCTTTACCAATTGATTTCTTTCCCATAAGATTAGCCAATCAGGTCTATAAACTAAGTATTGATCAAAAATATTAGCAAGAGTTTTTGCTAATTGGAAAAGCTTATGTTTATCTTGATGGCTATCAAGATATCTTTGAAAAATTTCAAACTCTGGTTTATTTAGCATCTCAGGTAGAATTGCCATCAGCTTCCAGGTGAGATGGGATTTATTAAAAATAATCTCTTTTGGTAAACTGGGTTGTAAAGTTAAGAAAATTTCCCAAATAAAATTAGTTGGTAACTTGAATTTGATATTAGCTACAATATCCAGCTGTTCTGCAAGTGTAATTTTCAACCCTTGAGCCATTTTATTACTCGGTACCATTATATATTCGCAATACAAAGGATCACTCAATGGTATTTTTTTTATGTAATATGTTATTAGTTTTGTCAAGATATCTAACTGGTTAGAATGATAAACTGTAAACATCAAAGCTACTTTTTAAATATTTATAGTTAATTATATTGCCACTGGTGCACTGATTGCAGGATATGGATTATATCCAATAATTTCAAAATCTTTAAAACAATATTCAAAAATTGAGGAGGGTTTACGCTTAATTACTAGTTGTGGTAATGGTAAAGGTTTACGAATGAGTTGGAGTTTTGCCTGTTCAAGGTGGTTACAGTAAAGATGTATATCTCCCCCTGTCCATACAAAATCTCCTACCTTAAGATTACACTGTTGAGCAACCATGTAGATTAAGAGTGCATAACTAGCAATATTAAATGGAAGTCCAATAAAAATATCACAAGAACGTTGATAAAGTTGACAGGAAAGTTTATCGTCTGCAATGTAAAATTGAAAAAGAATATGACAAGGTGGCAAAACCATCGCATTTAGCTCTCCTACATTCCAAGCTGAAACAATAATCCGTCTCGAATTAGGATCTTGCTTGATTTGTTGTAAGATTCTGTGTATTTGATCGATGGACTTACCTGTATGAGTTTCCCAATTCCGCCACTGTTTACCATAAATTGGACCTAGATTACCATCTATATCAGCCCAATTATCCCAAATTGATACCTTATGATTATTTAGCCAAGCTATGTTAGTATCACCTTTTAAAAACCATAATAACTCGTGAATAATGGAACGAATATGGCATAACTTGGTAGTTATCAATGGAAAACCCTTTTCTAAATTAAAACGCATTTGATAACCAAAAATTGACAGGGTACCAATTCCAGTACGATCCATTTTTATGGAACCTTCTGTCAACACTTTGTTCATTAATTTTAAATATTGTTTCATTTATAATCGATCCTATGATATGCCCAGATTAGAATAATGAGCCCGATGAAGATCATTGGAATTGAGAGAATTTGTCCCATGCTTAGACCCTTAAACAGTCCCAGTTGAGCATCTGGCTGACGAAAAAATTCTACTAAGAAACGAAAAATGCCATAAATCATCATAAATAGTCCAGAAATACTCCCCATGGGACGTGGTTTATAAATAAAAATATTTAAGATTATAAATAATATTATCCCTTCTAGAAAAAGTTCATAGAGTTGTGATGGATGTCGTGGCAGAGTCTTCCAATGATCAAAGATCGGTTGTAATTTTGGATATTGATTTAACAAAACAAGATCTTCGCTGTAAGATCTTGGAAAACTCATAGCCCAAGGAATATCAATCGCTATACGACCCCATAATTCACCATTCATAAAATTTCCTAAACGACCAGTTCCTAATCCAAAAGGGATTAAAGGCGCAATGAAATCAGATACCTGTAAAAATGGACGGTTTGTTTTACGTGAGAACCATAAAATTACTAAAATTACTCCTATTAAACCGCCATGAAATGACATCCCACCATTCCATATTTTAAATAAATCAAGTGGCTGGTTTATTAATATTGGGAGATTATAAAATAATACATAACCAATACGGCCTCCCAATAAAACACCCCACAAACCCATAGATAATAATATTATTACCTCATCTGGATTGTATTCATTATTTTTAATGGCTCTTCTTAGTCCCAGCCACATAGCAAAGATAAATCCTATGAGATACATAACACTATACCAATAAATATTCATAGGGCCTATCTTAACTAGAACTGGGTTAAGATGTGTCAATCCCATATAATTATTCATTTATAACCAATTTGAAGATTTCAATAATCTAACTATAAATTTACAATTAAAAAAAAATTCTGGCGCGCCTTGCAGGATTCGAACCTGCGACTTACGGCTTAGAAGGCCGGTGCTCTATCCAGCTGAGCTAAAGGCGCTCTTAGTGATTCTTAATAATAAAGCATCAAGGATCGTTGAATTTTATTAATAATACGGATAGATTCTATTGAGTCAACTTTTTAGATTAATTTAAATTTAAATTAACACTGAGGTTATTTAAACCATAATAAAATGATAGCTAAAATTATTGATGGTAAAATTGTTGCACAGCAAGATATTCTTAAAATTGCTCAAAAAGTCCGTAAGAGAAAACTTGCCGGACAAAGGATACCAGGACTTGCAGTAATTATGATTAGTGAAAATCCTGCATCTCAGATTTATGTAAAAAGGAAGCAAATTGCTTGTGATGCTGTAGGATTCAAATATTATTATTATAATTTACCTGTTACTACTTCTGAATCTGAAGTTCTCGCTATAATAGAGAAACTTAATAATGATAATTTAAAAGATGGCATTATAGTACAACTTCCTCTACCTGAAACTATTCATAAAATTAAAGTAGTAGAAAAGATTCTACCAGAAAAAGATGTAGATGGGTTTCATCCTTATAATATAGGACGTCTTTGTATACGTGCTCCAATCTTGAGACCGTGTACACCATATGGTATTATTCGACTACTTAAAAGCTATAAAATCGCTACAGCTGGACTACATGCTGTAATTGTTGGGGCATCTAATATTGTTGGACGTCCCATGATTATGGAATTACTACTAGCAGGTTGTACTATCACTGTAACTCATCGTTTTACAAAAAATCTACGCCTCTATGTAGAACAGGCTGATCTGCTAATTGCCGCCGTAGGAAAACCCAAATTTATTCCTGGTGAATGGATCAAACCAGGATCGATCGTAATCGATGTAGGTATCAACTATTTAGATAATGGAAAAGTCACTGGAGACGTTGATTTTAAACCAGCTAGAGAGCGGGCAGCTTGGATTACCCCAGTTCCTGGTGGAGTGGGACCCATGACTGTAGCAACACTACTTAAAAATACATTACAAGCTTGTGAAAATCTTAGTGATTAAAAGTTATTAAATCATCTGCTTAATGGTCTTAATCATCTTATCAATTCCTTGCTTAGCTTCCATTATGGAGGAAGCTAACATGTAAGCTGGTGTAGTCACCACTTTATGCTCCCAATCTATTATTACTTCAAAAACTTTAGTAATTTCATGAACTCCACCAAGATTTTCCACTATCTTAATGAGTGTTTGATCATTTCCAACTGTCAGACGGATACCAGGACCATACACTAAAGGTAACATCAGTGGAGCAATACAGATATATCCAGTTGGTTTATATTGATTTTTAAATTTTTTGAGAATCCTCAGTAATGAGGGGTGAATTTCCATATTTTCACCCTCAAAGGCAAAATTACATAAATTTTTAATCACCCCATAACCTCCAGGAATAATTAAGCTAGCAAATTCATCTACCTCACATTTTTCAATAGATTGAATTTTACCACGAACTATTCTAGCTGATTCTATGAGAACATTTCTTTTTTCAGTTGTTTCCATGAGATTAACATGATTGATTACATGAGTTTGCATTATATTTGGCGCAAAACATTGGTAGGATAACTGATTCTCTTCTAAAGAAAGCAACGTTAAAACTGCTTCATTAATTTCGGCGCCATCGTATACACCACACCCTGAAAGGATTACTGCTACTTTTTTATTTTTCATCTATAGAACCTCTCTAAGTAAAATATCTATTAGATATATCTTGGAACAAAAGTTCTATCAAGATAATTTTGTATAAACAGATCTTGTTAATTTTAGCCAAGTAGGAAATCGAATATTGCATATTGATATTAATAGTATGATATCTAAATATGGTTATTGGGCCATTTTTATAGGTTGTTTAACTGAAGGTGAAACTATAATTTTGCTTGGAGGCATTGCCGTTCAAAAAGGATTGTTGAATTATGGAGATGTTATTTTAGCCGCAATGCTGGGTGGTGCTCTTGGCGATCAATTGCTATTTATTATAGGATGTTATTACAGTAGTAATATTTTACAGCGGTTCAAAAAAAAGCTACCAATTATTAACTTTAATCAGATGATTTGTAAAAGACCGCTATTTTTTACTATTATTGTGAGATTTATGTATGGGTTTCGCATTGCTGGACCCATTATTATTGGTGCAAGCCAGTTATCTTTTGGAAAATTTTTTATTTTTAATATTATTGGAGCACTGTTATGGTCATTAATATTTGTTAGCTTAGGTTATTTAGGTGGAGAAATGATTCTCCCTTGGTTACATAATTTTGATCAAGATATCAAGTATCTATTATGGCTAATAATAGCTCTTTTTATAATATGGTTAGTACGTAAAATTTTACGTAATTGGCGGTATAGACCTTAGATTAAAATTAATCTGCTATAATATTATTATTGTTGAATTAGTAGATAACAAATTGATCATAGGAAACTCAATTATTTTATCTTTAAGATAAGATAAAATCTCGCTGGGACTGCTAAAGTTAGTACTACTAAAATACTTAGTAAGAAATGATCACCAATAATACGTGATAATAAATAGATGGTTATTATTACTGTCTCACAATAGTATGCTGTAGTTATATCATCTAGAAGCTCTGAAAGCTGACGCCAATGTGAATCGCGCTGTAAAAAAAGCATCGTCATAAATATAATATTATATAATATAACCAAAATACTACTAACCTGTACCAAAAAATGATATTTCCAGCCTAATACAAAAACTGTAATCAAGATTAAATTGATAAGAATATATTCAATTTTTTGTCCTGTAATAATATGAATTCGGTTAGATAATTTCATTATTTTATCCTAGTTAATTGCCTGGATGGTTAATGCTGATCTTGATGGCAGTTAAATGGTATTTTTACATTCATCAAATAATGATAAATTCACAGGGCAGTCATCTGCCCTGTGAATGGATTATTGTTTTAATAATAGGGTCACTTTCTAACCTAGATTGATTAATCTAGTAATTATCGTCGATTACTTAAGATGCGTAAGAATGTCAAAAAAAGATTGATAAAATCTAGATATAGTGTCAGGGCACCTCTAATCGCCGCTCGCCGCAAATTATCTGGATCAGAATCATCAATCTGTTCTCCAATCTTTTTGAAATGCTGTGTATGAAAAGCTGTGAGAAGAGTAAATATCAATACACCTACATAACTAATCAACCACATTAATTGTGTACTTTTTAACCAAATATTTACTATTGATGCTAACAAAAAGCCAACTAATACCATGAACAGTATGCTGCCAATCCTACTTAGATCGCGTTTCGTACTATAACTCCACAAACTCATCGAACCAAACATTCCACTAGTTACTATGAAACTATTAGCAATCGAAGAGTAAGTATAAAATATCAAAATACTAGATAACGTTATTCCTGTTAATATAGAATATAACATAAATAATCCGGTTGCCAGGATACCACTAAGTTTTTCTGTTACATTAGACAGTATCGATACTATACCCAGCTGAATAATAATTAAACCCCAAATATTATATTTATTAGAAGAAATTATAAATAATAATGTTGAATTATTTGTTATATACCAAGCAACAAAAGCAGTTAAGAGTAATCCGCAGGTCATCCATCCATACACCTGCCTCATGTAGTTTTGTACTTTAGTACAACCTGATTGAATAATGGATCCTCCCTCACGTGGATAATGAACCATGTCTTTTTTCCTCTTGCAAAATAATGAAAATAATACATTAACTTATACTAAATATAAATATTTTTATTATTTAACTTACGTTAAGTTTATTAAAATTTTTATAACCAAATAACGATTATTAATAACCTACTTCTACAAGTTTAACAAATAAAGGAGATAATCGCATGACTACCATAAAAATGGTTTTATTGCGTCATGGAGAAAGTCAATGGAATAAGGAAAACCGTTTTACCGGTTGGTATGATATTGATTTATCTAATCAAGGTCAATTTGAAGCTAAAGCCGCCGGAAAATTGTTAAAAAAACAAGGATTGATTTTTAATTATGCTTTTACGTCAGTATTAAAGCGTGCGATTCATACCTTATGGATATTACTAGATGAATTAGATCAAGCATGGCTACCAATTGAAAAATCTTGGAAACTCAATGAAAGGCATTACGGTAGATTACAAGGGATGAATAAATTAGAAATGATTAAAAAGTATGGGAGTGAAAAAGTTCAACAATGGCGTAGGGGATTTAGTATAAGTCCGCCGGCTTTGATAAGAAAAGATGAAAAATTTTCAGGTCACGATCTTCGTTATAAGAATTTAACAATTAATCAATTCCCATTAACAGAAAGTTTATTATTAACTTCTAATAGAGTAATCACTTACTGGAAAGATCTAATACAACCACTTATCCAACGTGGCGAGTGTATCCTAATAGTTTCTCATGGTAATTCACTGCGGGCACTAATTAAATATCTAGATAATATGAGTGAATCTGAAATTATGGACTTAAATATTCCTACTGGGGTTCCAATAGTTTATGAATTTGATATAAACTGTAATCCTACTAAACACTATTATATAAATAATGATAATACAACATGATACAATGTAACATAAAATTTAAATATTGGCAAGATTTTTATTAAAAAATTAATGCTTGTATAGTAGATTTTAATTATTAAAATACTCATTTTATATGTATCGTATTGAACGTGTTATCCACTTCTTTAATAAGAAGTACTAAAAAACATTAACATTAAGGATTATTTCCTATCAATTCACCTGATAGGTGCACATTATAGGTCAACTCAAGATGAACCAAAGGTTGTTTGTTACTAAACGTGATGGTCGTACAGAACGTCTTAATTTAGATAAGATCCACCGAGTTATTGACTGGGCTATGCAAGGATTAGAAAATATTTCGGTTTCTCAAATCGAATTACGTTCCCATATACAATTTTATAATGGCATTAAAACATCTGATATTCATCAAACTCTTATTAAAATTGCCGCTGATCTTATTTCAGATGAAAACTGTGATTATCAATATCTAGCCGCCAGACTAACTCTTTTTAATCTTCGCAAAAAGGCTTACGGTAAATTTGAACCTCCTAAACTATATGATCAAGTACAGCATCTGGTTCAAATAGGAAAATATGATCCTAGGTTACTGCGTAACTATACAAAAGAAGAATTTGAAAAAATGGATCAATTTATTGATCACGGGCGCGATATGACATTCTCATATGCAGCGGTTAAACAATTAGAAGGAAAATATTTAGTTCAAAATCGGGTGAGTGGTGAAATATATGAAAGTGCTCAATTTTTGTATATCTTAGTAGCCGCTTGTCTATTTTCTAGTTATCCACAGCAAATCCGTTTAGATTATGTAAAAAAATTTTATAATGCAATTTCTACTTTTAAAATATCTTTACCTACTCCCATTATGGCCGGCGTGCGCACCCCTAGTCGTCAGTTTAGCTCCTGTGTATTAATAGAATGTGATGATAATTTAGATTCTATTAATGCTACTGCAAGTGTGGTTGTAAAATATGTTTCTCAACGAGCAGGAATTGGTATCAATGTGGGTCGTATTCGCTCTCTAGGTAGTCCAATTAGAGATGGTGAAGCATTACACACTGGGTGTATTCCTTTCTATAGATATTTTCAAGCGGCAGTAAAGTCTTGTTCACAAGGTGGGGTTCGGGGAGGTGCCGCCACTTTATTTTATCCATTATGGCATTTAGAAATTGAAACTTTGCTAGTGCTAAAAAATAATCGTGGTACTGAGGCCAATCGAGTTCGCCATATTGATTATGCTGTACAAATTAACAAACTTCTGTATCAGCGTCTTATTTTTAGCCAACAAATTACTCTTTTCAGTCCATCTGAGGTCCCTGGCCTATATGAGGCTTTCTTTGCTGATCAGAAAGAATTTGAACGTTTATACATAATCTATGAAAATGATAATTCTATTAGAAAAAAAAGTTTACCAGCTGTGAAACTTTTTTCTTTAATAATGCAGGAAAGACTCTCAACTGGAAGAATTTATATTCAGAATGTAGATCACTGTAATACACATAGTCCCTTTGATCCTCGAGTAGCACCTGTGCGACAGTCTAATCTATGTTTAGAAATTCTTTTACCAACTACTCCATTATCTAATGTAGATGATGAGAATGGTGAAGTAGCTTTGTGCACTCTTTCAGCTTTTAATCTAGGAACTATTAATAAACTTGAAGATTTGGAGGAATTAGCTGTACTAGTGGTCAGGGCACTTGATGCCCTTTTAGATTATCAAGACTATCCTATCCTAGCTGCCAAACGAGCCGCTATGGGACGTCGGACTTTAGGAATTGGTGTGATTAATTTTGCTTATTATTTAGCGAAACATGGGGTACGTTATTCTGATGGCAGTGCTAATAATCTTACACATAGAACTTTTGAAGCTCTACAATATTATTTACTTAAAGCATCAAACCAATTAGCACAAGAATTAGGAGCATGTCCATGGTTTGATCAAACTACCTATGCACAAGGTATACTGCCTATTGATACATATAAAAAAGAACTAGATACTTTAGTTATGGAACCTTTACATTATGATTGGGAAAAGTTAAGAAAAGATATTAAAAAATATGGTTTACGCAACTCGACTCTTTCGGCTTTAATGCCATCGGAAACTTCTTCACAAATTTCTAATGCGACTAATGGTATTGAACCACCACGAGATTATCTCACAATTAAGGCATCTAAAGATGGGATTCTGCGTCAAGTAGTACCAGAATATCCGCTTCTTAAAGAAGCATACGATTTACTATGGAATATCCCTAATAATAATGGTTATCTGCAATTAGTAGCAATTATGCAAAAATTTATAGATCAATCTATATCTGCTAATACTAGTTATGACCCAATCCGTTTTCCTTCAGGAAAAATACCTATGCAGCAATTACTTCAAGATTTATTAACTGCCTGGAACTGGGGTATAAAAACTCTATATTACCAAAATACACGTGACTGTATAGAAGATATACAGGAGTATCTGCTGGATCAGGATCAATCTGATAGCTCTTGCGAGAGCGGTGCTTGTAAGATTTAAGGAACTAATAATATGAATTATACTATTTTCTCAAAAAAAAAAAACGATACCTTAAAGGAACCTATGTTTTTAGGTCAACCAGTTAATGTTGCTCGCTATGATCAACAAAAATATCATTTCTTTGAAATATTAATTGAAAAACAACTATCATTTTTCTGGCGTCCTGAAGAAATAGATGTCTCGCAAGATCGTATTGATTTTCTAAGACTACCAGAACATGAAAAACATATTTTTCTTAGCAATCTTAAATACCAGACTTTGCTAGATTCTATTCAGGGCCGTAGTCCTAATGTATCGTTCCTACCATTAATCTCATTACCAGAACTAGAAACTTGGATCGAAACTTGGTCATTTTATGAAACTATACATTCTCGTTCATACACTCATATTATTCGTAATATTATTAATGAACCAGGAAAAATTTTTGATGATATTGTTACCAATGAACAAATCATCAGGAGAGCTCAGGATATTTCTATATACTATGATGAGCTAATAAGATTGACTAGTTACTGGCATCTTCTTGGAGATGGAAGACATCGAGTTAATGATCATTATATCACTGTTAATAGACGTGCTCTAAAAAAACAACTGTATCTTTGTCTAATGAGCGTGAATGTTTTGGAAGCCATTCGTTTTTACGTTAGTTTTGCTTGTTCTTTTGCTTTTGCAGAACGTGAACTTATGGAAGGTAATGCCAAAATTATTAAACTTATAGCACGTGATGAAGCTCTGCATTTAACTGGAACGCAGTATATGATTAATTTGATGCGTTCTGGAGAAGATGATCCAGAAATGGTAGAAATCACAGAAGAATGTCAACAACAGTGTTATGATTTATTTTTACAGGCAGTAAAACAAGAAAAAGAGTGGGCTGAATATTTATTCCAAGATGGATCTATGATTGGATTAAATCAAGATCTTATATGTCAATATATTGAATATATTACAAATATAAGGATGAAAGCAGTAAAGCTTGAAGTTCCATTTCCTAAAATATCTAATCCCATTCCATGGATTAATAGTTGGTTGATTTCGGATAATGTCCAAGTAGCACCGCAGGAAGTAGAAGTCAGTTCTTATTTAGTTGGTCAGATTGATGCTACAGTTAATCCCAAGGGTCTTGAATCATATATTAATAATTAATCTTTTTTAGTAAATCCCTTATCTGTATAATAATCTGGATAAGGGATTATTTGAAGAGTAATTGTGGTTTAGCTAATTGTGTTAGACTAATCAAAGATTGTGGAAAGATCCCCCAAAGTATAACTAAAATAGCTAACATTATTACAATGATAAATACTGTCAGAAGTGTCCTCTCAGAGAGAGGATCAATATTTAATATGCGTTTATGTGGAAAGAAGTATAAATTAACAGTAATACGTAAATAATAGTAAATACTCATAGCACTACCCATTACTATAGCAAAAGTGAGCCACCAATTTTTTGCGCTAACATTTAACAAAATAATCCCAACTTTACCAAAAAAACCTAAGGTTAGAGGAATTCCTGCAAGTGATAATATCATTATGGTCAGAGCTGAGGTCAAGATTGGATTACTCCAAAATAGACCACGATAATAGGAGATATTATCTACCTGATAACTATCATTAGAATAATTACTATAAATAATACTTACTATTCCAAAAAATCCTAAACTACTAAGCAAGTAGCTAAATAAATAAAAATTAACAGTTTCTAAAAAAAACTGGTTAGTAGGTATAGCAATTAAGGCTGTAACCAAATAACCAAAATGAGCAATAGAAGAATAACCTAATAATCTTTTTATATTGATTTGATACATAGCCATTAAATTGCCACATAAAATGGATAAAAAGGCCATTATACTAAGTACCGTACGTATTGCTATATTGTCGATAATTGAGACTGATATCAAAAATCTAGTTAATGCACCGAAGACAGCAATTTTGCTAGCAGTGGATAAAAAAGTAGTAACTGGAACGGGTGCTCCTTGGTAGACATCTGGGGTTCCAAGATGAAATGGTACCAATGAAATTTTCAAACCAAAACTTACTAATAGTAGCCCAAAACCAACTATAATGAGTGGTTGTAATGATTCACTAGTAATAGTTTTTTCAATTTCTAAAAAATTTAAATTACCAGACTGTGCATATATTAGCGCAATCCCAAAAATCAAAAATGATGATGCAATAGCAGAGGGGATAGTATATTTTATACAGGCTTCTAAAGAGTATTTATGGCTAGAGGAATAACCAGATAACCCAAACAATGGAATAGAAATTAGTTCCATACCAATTAATAACGATGCTAAATTATTAGCACTAGAAAGTAATATTCCACCCATAGTAGCTATAAGTACTAATAAATAAAATTCTTCTTTATTCTCAACCGGATCACTTTCTAGCCATAAATAAGCCAATATGCAGGTTACTATTGCTGCCAATAATATCATTCCGCTGACAAATAAAGAATAACTATCTATAACTAATAAAGATGTAACAAATATGGCACCATTAGCATATTTAAAAAAATATAATGACATCATAGCTAAGTTCATTCCGCTAATGGTGATAATCACGCTATAAAAATGATTGCGTTTCAATGCTATAAATAACATTACAATTATTGTCGTCAATCCAATAATCAGTAGCGGTAATAAAGCAATTATTAGTTTCATCATTGATGATAACCCCTACTAAATAATATTAATTAACGTAGTACTGGATATATTTAACACTGGCTGTGGAATAAAACACAATAGTATTAATAATAATATCAGGAATAACAGGCTAAATTTTTCACGTAAGGTCATTTCTTTTAATTGATGTGTAGGTTTGGTTGTCCCAAAATAAATCCGCTGTATCATCATTAGGGAATAAACTGTTGCCAAAATGATACTCAAAGTAGCTAGTATCGCAATGATTGGAGCAATCTGATAATTACCTAATAAAATCAGAAATTCTCCAATGAAATTACCGGTTCCTGGCATACCCATTGTTGCTAATGCAAAAAATAGTGCAAAAGCAGGCATATAGTTGATAGTCGTCCATAGTCCTTCAATTTGGCACATATTACGAGTTTGTAATCTTTCGTAAAGCTGTCCACATAAAATAAACAGTCCAGCTGCTGAAATTCCATGAGCAATCATTTGAATTACTGCACCATGATAAGCTAACTGATTACCAGTATATATAGCAATTAATATCAAACCCATATGAGACATTGAGGTATAAGCAATAAAACGTTTGATATCCGTCTGACTAAAAGCCATCAAAGCTCCGTAAAATATGTTAATAATACCAAACAACATAGCTATAGGAGCAAATTTTATTGAAGCGTTCGGAAATAATGGGATTCCAAAACGCAGTAATCCATAAGCAGCGGTTTTTAATACAATGCCAGCTAATTCTACCGAACCAGCTGTAGGTGATTGACTATGTGCATCGAGTAACCAACCATGCAATGGTACTATTGGAAATTTTACTGATAAGGCTATAAAAAAACCGAGCATTAATAGATATTCAGTAGTAGGTGACATACTTGTATGTAATAGTTGTTGATAACTAAAGGTTAAAATTCCTGTATTAGAATAATGAATTAAAACTAATGATAGAATCGTGATGAGCATTATTAGTCCACTAATTTGTGTATATATAAAAAATTTTATGGCAGCATTTATTCTGGTATCCTCCAATGAGCCTTTATGTCCCCACAAAGAAATCAAGAAATACATAGGAACTAACATAATTTCCCAAAAGACAAAAAATAAAAACAGATCGATAGCAATAAATATCCCAATCACTCCACATAAGATCCAAAGCAAATTAAGATGAAAAACCCCAGGAGACTCATTGATCTCATTCCACGAACATAGGACTGCCATGATGCCCATAATTCCACTGAGTATTACCATGATAATTGATAATCCATCAATGGCTAAATTAAAATTAATACCTAACCCAGGTATCCAGGCAATAGAATATTCGGAGTACCACTGTGATAATTCTAAAGCCAAAGGTGTTAAATTATAGTAATTACGCAACAATATTTGTAATGAGAGCGTCAAAATTATTCCTAGAGTAATCAGTGCAATCCAACGTGGGAATTGTGCTCCTAACCGTTCGGACTGCCAGCATAATAGACCACTAATAAATGGGATAATTATTAGTAAAGGTAATAGCATTGATGAATCCTTTTTTGATTAGATAGGCGGATTTTATATCATACCTAATTTTTAGGATGATTTATTAGTAGTTATCAGAAAGTAAGGAAAAGAGAATCTTTTCCTTAAATTAGTTTAAAGCATAATCAGGAGTGCTAAAAGAATAACTGCCCCAAAAATCATTGATGTAATATAGCAACGTAAATAACCATTATCAAACCTCAGTAAATTTATTCCAGTAAAACGTAAAAATCTTACCGGGAGGTTCATTAACCGATTTAAAGGATCACGGTGTAATAGGAAAGCAATCCTTAGGTATGATTTGACAAATAATTTCTTATATAACCAGTCAAAACCCCAAGCATGAAACCACCAGTTTTTTAAAAACCTTCCTATTGTACTGTAGGTGATATAATTAATTAGAGAGGATCTACTGGACCAGTATACAGTAGATATTAAAATTCCTA
Source organism: Candidatus Dasytiphilus stammeri (assembly GCA_041944325.1). Lineage (GTDB taxonomy): Bacteria > Pseudomonadota > Gammaproteobacteria > Enterobacterales > Enterobacteriaceae > Dasytiphilus > Dasytiphilus stammeri_M. The sequence goes on from CP145878.1 coordinate 447,814, forward strand.
ACATTACTATTCCACTTGTAATTAATTCTAAAAGAAATTTTGGCTCTTTGTGTACAGCAAGGGTCTTGAGAGGAAATACATTATCTAACTGAGGAGTAATTTTATATCCAATAAAAGTTGAGAGAATCAATAAAATTAATAGTGGTAACTGATATGTTATTACTTTATTAAATTTCTTGATTTCTATCTGTTGTTTTCCATGAAAAACCAGAAAAATCATTCTAAATGTGTAAATTGAAGTTATTAAAGTTCCTAATAATCCAGCAATTAATAATTTTATATACCCACTATCAAAAACCCTAAATAAAATTTCTTCTTTACTGAAGAATCCAGCTGTAACTAATGGAAATGCCGCGAGCGAAGCTCCACCGATTAAAAAGCAAATATAAATTAGTGGAATCTCTTTCCTTAATCCTCCCATTTTTAAAATATTTTGTTCATTTTTGCATGCTACAATTAATACTCCAGAGGCCAAGAATAAAAGTGCTTTAAAAAACGCATGTGTAATTAGATGAACAATAGCTGCATTCCAAGCTTGGACGCTCAGCGCTAAAAACATATAGCCAACTTGACTCATAGTAGAATAAGCTAGTACCCTCTTGATATCTATCTGTACTAAAGCTGCACAACCTGCAAATATCAATGTTGTCGCACCAATTATTCCGACTAGATTTAATAATTCTGGGATCTGCAAGAATAAAATATGGGTACGAGCAATAAGATAAACTCCTGCTGTAACCATAGTTGCCGAATGGATTAAAGCAGAAACTGGCGCTGGTCCTACCATAGCGTCTGCTAACCAGGTTTGCAATGGTAATTGTGCTGATTTACCTATAGCACCACATAATAATAGTAATGTAGCCCAATATAATATACTATAGGATGATAAATGTGCAGATGCTAAAACATCTATGTCATGAAAGTTTAAAGAACCCAATTCATTATAAATAATAAATAGCGAAATTACTAAACATACATCCCCAAAGCGAGTAATAATCAAAGCTTTTAAAGCTGCCGCGACATTATTAAGATTGGTATAATAGAAACCAATAAGTAAATATGAGCAAAGACCAACTACTTCCCAACCTAGATACATTAATAGTAAATTATCTGCTAAAACTAATACAATCATACTTGCAATAAATAAATTAGTATAAGCGAAGTAACGAGAAGATCCTTCTTCACCACCCATATACCAAGAAGAAAATAAATTAACTAAAAAACCTACACCGGTTACTATTGATAACATAGTTAAAGATAGTCCATCTAACCTGATATTGATATCTATCAAGAAATTATCAATTTGCATCCAACTCCACAATTTTTGTTCAACTAATTTTTGAGAGTGGTAAAAAAAATCTAGATTAACGAAAATAGTAACTATAGTAGCTAAACCTACCGAAGTGGTACCTATGAAAGAAGAAACTCTTTCAGACCAACGTCCACCAGAAAATGCTAACAACAAAAAACCTAATAAAGGAAAAATTATTGATAAAAAAACTATCTTCATCCATGCATCTCGCTAACTGAATCAATATTCAGATTATGAGATTTTTTATGTAACTGAAGTAATATTGCTAATCCAATACTTGCCTCTGCCGCGGCAATACTGATCGTGAGGATATACATTATTTGACTATCAGCCTGTTTCCAAGTACTTCCAGCAGCTATAAAAGCTAATGCTGCTGCGTTAATTGTAATTTCAATACCTATTAATATAAATATTAAATTACGATGCATGAGGATTACGGTAATTCCCATAACAAATAAAATTGATGAGAGAGTTAAACTTTGCTCCAGAGGTATCATAATTATTTATCCTTTTAATGCTTTTAACGATATTTATGTCCAATATGAAAGGCAACTATCATCGCTGCTAGTAATAGCATAGAGGCCAACTCCATTACCAGCATATAGGAACCGAATAGTAATCTTCCCACATCTTTGGCATTAACAATATATCCTGACACATAATTTATTGGGATAGAATAGTGTATAGAATAAAGGAGCAATGAAGACAGTAGTATGCAGGGAGCTAACCATAATAATGAAGCTTGAAAACCGTACCGTTTATTAGATTGAAGTTGATTTAAATTGAGCATTATCACTACTAAAACAAACAACACCAGAATCGCACCTGCATATACAATAACCTCTAACGCACCAGCAAAACTAGCACCAAGAGAAAAAAATACACCCGATAGCGATAATACGAAGATAATTAGATACAGCAAAGCATGTACTATATTATTATGTGTAATTACACGTAATGTCGAGACTACAGCAACCGTTCCACATATATAAAAAATAAATTTCATGAATCAATCCTTATTTATGGTAATAAACTCTTTACATCAACAGGTTTAGATTCATTTTGAGCAAATCCTTTATCTTTTCCCTTGATGGCTACTCCTGCTATGCGATAGAAGTTATATTCTGAATATTTTCCTGGTCCTGAAATTAAGAGATCTTCTTTTTCATATACTAAATCCTGTCTTTTAAATTCCCCCATTTCGAAATCTGGCGTGAGTTGAATTGCAGTAGTGGGACATGCTTCTTCACATAAACCACAGAAAATGCAACGCGAAAAATTAATTCTAAAAATTTTTGGATACCAACGTCCATCTTGAGTTTCAGATTTATGTATTGAAATACATTCTACCGGACAAACTACCGCACATAGACTACATGCTACACAGCGTTCTTCTCCATCTGGATCCCGGGTAAGTACAATTCTACCTCGATACCGAGGTGGTAAATAAACCCTCTGTTCAGGATACAGTTGCGTTTCACGTTTAGCAAAAGCATGTAATCCAATCAGATATAGACTGCGTAGTTGAGAAATGACCCATAATAAGATATTTTTAAGTAACATCATCGGTGCGTGCATCCTTACTGAGAGTTGTAAATAGTTATGGCCGCCGTTACTAATAAATTTAATAAGGTAAGTGGTAAACAAATTTTCCAGCCAAAAGAAATAAATTGATCATAGCGTGGACGTGGTAGCGATGCACGTATAAGAATAAATATTATGATAAAAAGAAAAGTTTTTATGGTAAACCATAAAAATGATGGGAATAATGGACCATTCCATCCTCCCATAAATAGTGTTACTATCATAGCTGAGATCGTCAACATCCCAATATATTCACCAACAAAAAATAAACCAAATTTCATACCAGAATATTCAATATGATAACCATCAGCTAATTCTTGTTCGGTTTCTGGTTGATCAAATGGATGACGGTGACAAACTGCTAGACCAGCTATTAAAAAGCTAATAAAACCTATAAATTGCGGAATGATATTCCATAAATATTTCTGATTATTAACGATATCAATCAGATTAAATGAACCGGCTCTTACAACAACGCCCATCAAAGATAATCCCAGGAATACTTCATAACTCAGAGTCTGTGCCGCGGCACGCATTGCACCTAGGAGAGAATATTTATTATTACTGGACCAACCCGCCAATAAGACAGCATAAACTGATAAAGCTGTCATCATTAAAAAATACAATAATCCAATGTTTAGATCTGATACTACCCAAGTAGCATTTATTGGAATAATTGCAAAAGTTAGCAAGAAAGTACTAAATGCAATAGTAGGTGCTAAAATAAAAAGCCAACGATCAGAAAATGGTGGTACCCAATCCTCCTTAAATAACATTTTTATAATATCAGCTAAGATTTGTAATGTACCACCCCAGCCTACTCTATTAGGACCATAGCGATTCTGAAATAATGCTAGAAGCCGGCGCTCTAAAAAACTCATGAAGGCACTGCATAATATAACTACTAAAAGTATTATTATTTCCATAATTAAGGAGATCCCATCTCTTAGGTTACCTTAATTAAATGGTCAATCTTGATGCCATTAAAAAATAATGGAATACCTGGAAAACCCAATGGTAACCCTATCAATCCTGAAGGTAAATGATCAGAAATATGTACCGGTAATCTGATAATTTCATTCATAATACTTAATTCGACTACCATATCTACACTAACTCTAAGGTCAATAGCATCTTCTCTATTTAACATAACATAGGTAGGTGACATAATTTTTTTGATGACAGTTGCACGTTGTGACATTTCATCACTACCAAATAGATGATAGTAAGGTATCACACGCCATCTTCCCTTAGTTCTTAAAAATGCCGAAGGTATCTTAGTAAACCATGACAATTTTTCTTTAATTGATTCAATGATTAGAACTCCAGGATCCCCATAACGTAATGTTCCACCCACTTCATTTTGAAATTTATTCCAGGCTTGTGTCGAATTCCACCCGGGAAACCAAGCAAAAGACACATATTGTCTTTTATCTTGTATACGGTTAGTACCATCCCTAGAAAAAGTAAACATTGAATCTCTATCTTTTGGTGTAGATGGCTCATGTACATTAATATTGGCATTCATAGATGTACTACCACTATATGGTTGTGGTTTCCTAGCTAATTTTTTTCCCAAAATGCTAAAATTGGAGTCGGGAGCCACATTTTTAATACCTGTTAAGTGGGGAAAACTAGATATACAGGCATCAATTACGTGATCAATATTATTCCATTCAACCTGGCTGCGGTTTAATTTACTTTTTAACCAATGTAACCATCGCCAGCTGGCATTAATTTCAATGCTCGAATTATAGTATGATGGATCATAAACTTGAAAAAACCGCTGTGCACGTCCCTCATAATTTATTACTGTTCCATGGCTTTCTGCAAAACTTGCCGTAGAAAAAATAAAGTGAGCTTTTTCTAGCGTTTGAGTATGCTGATGATCAATGACAATAATATTGGAGGTATTATTTAAAATAATCTCTAGTTTATTTTTAGGTACAAATCGATACAAGTCCATTTCCAGAATAATTACTGTATCAGCTGTTTCATGTGCTAGTTCATTTATAGCAGTTTCTAATGAATTACTTTCTATATCATTTAGCAGCATCATACTTCCGATACTATTTACTTCAGCAGGAAGCAATATTAGACCTACTGCATGCCCAAGTTCATGTAATGATTTGGTTATATTAATTGCTGCTTTAATCACTGCATCACTTCCGGCACCACTTCCTGAAATAATCAAAGGTTTTTTAGCATTTGCTAATGCGGTTGCGATAATATTTACTTTATTAATAATATTTGAATCTAGAGAATTCACTTCTGGCGCCTTATTGTCCAAAGCATGAGCTATTGCGAACCCAAGTCTGGCTTGATCTTCTGCCGAAGCAAAATAGCTTAAGATTGCAATATCATCAAGACGTGTTTGATCAATATTAGTAATAAATAATGGATATTCAGCTTGTTGTCCAATATTGACAATAGCCGCATGATGCCAATTATATAAATTTTGGTTATTAGCTATTTCCCGTGAGCGTCCCTTAACTGCTTGACGAACCGCCAAAGCTACTCTTGCATTAGTCTGAGTGATATCTTCCCCTAAAATTAATATAGCGTCATAACTTTCTATTTCACGTAAACTAGGCGTATAAATGTCACTATTACGCAATACCTTTAACATTAGTGCTAATCTTTTAGATTCAGCATCGGACAATCCTAAATAAAAATTTTTGGCACCTACTAACTCCCGAAGAGCAAAATTACTTTCAATACTGGCACGTGAAGAACCAATTCCAATGATCTTTTTAGCGTTTCGTAATACTGTTGCTACTTTATCCAGAATTTGATTCTTACTTAGAATAATAGATTTTCCATTACGGCATTCCTTAGGGTATAATGGTCTATCGGATAAATTGACATATCCATAACCAAATCTTCCACGATCACATAAAAAATACTGGTTAAGAGCACCATGATAACGATTTTCAATACGCATTATATTGCCATAGCGTTCACCTGGACTAATATTACAACCCACACTACAATGCTGACAGATACTGGGGGCAAACTGCATATCCCATTTACGTATATAATGCTCCGAGTGAGTTTTATCGGTAAACACTCCAGTTGGGCAGATTTCTACTAAATTTCCAGCAAATTCACTTTCTAAGATACCATCCTGAGTTCTACCAAAATAAATGTTATCATGCGTACCATAAACTCCTAGATCCTGACCATCAGCATAATCCTTGTAATATCGGATACAACGGTAACAAACAATACAACGATTCATTTCATGAGAAATTAACGGTCCCAAATCTTGGTTAAGATGTGTGCGTTTTGTAAATCGATAGCGGCGTAAGTAATGACCTGTCATCACTAACATATCCTGTAAATGACAGTTACCACCCTCTTCGCAAACTGGGCAATCATGAGGATGATTCATCATTAATAATTCCATAATAAATTTGCGAAATTCTTGAGCTTCTGGATCCATAATCGAAATAAAAGTTTGGTCTGCTGATACCGGTGTCATACAAGACATAACTAAATTGCCAGAAGTATCGTTAGCATTTTGATATTGTTTGACCGCACAAAGACGACAAGAACCTACGCTACCTAAAGCAGGATGCCAACAAAAATAAGGAATATCCAAATTAAGTGATAGGCAAGTTTGCAAAATATTTTCACTACTCTTTACTGAATATATTTTACCATCTACATGGATTAAAGGCATAATGAAATCATTCCGTAATACTTAAAGATTATTAAAATAATGAGGTAGAGATATTTTTATGTTATTTAAATAAAACTTACCAGCGCACTTTCAGTAAATTTTGTTGGATACCCTTAATAAGCTTTATATTATTACTACTTTCCTGCCAATTAATACCTGCTTCAAATTCATGACGAAAATATTTAATGGCACTTTGTAATGGTTCAACTGCTCCAGGAGCATGATAGCAAAATGCTTTACCCGCACCTAATTGATTACATAATTGCTCAAGTATTTCGATATCACCTATCTTACCGCATCCTTCTTCAAGAGAACGTAAAATTTTTACAATCCACGGTAATCCCTCACGGCATGGTGTACACCATCCACATGATTCACGTGCAAAAAATTCCTCTAAATTAGAAGTCAGGGAAACCATATTTATTTTGTTATCCACTGCTATAGCTATAGCAGTACCTAAACGACTACCAGCTTTGCTAATACTATTAAAATCCATCGGCAAATCCAGGTGATCTTTAGTTAAAAAATCAGTACTAGCACCACCAGGAAGCCATGCTTTTAGTCTCAAGCCATTAGACATTCCTCCTGCATAGTCTTCCAGGATTTCTCGAGCAGAAATCCCAAAGGGTAGTTCCCAGAGTCCGGGGTTTTTAACTTTTCCTGAAAATCCCATTAATTTGGTTCCTGTATCCTTGCTTTTAGACAGTCCTTGATACCAATTGACACCATTTTCTACAATATGAGGAACATTACATAGGGTTTCTACATTATTAACACATGTAGGTTTTCCCCACAAACCTACTAACGCTGGAAATGGTGGTTTGGCACGAGGATTAGCTCGTCTTCCTTCCAAGGAGTTTATTAATGCGGTTTCTTCTCCACAAATATATCTTCCTGCACCAGTATGTAAAAATAATTCAAAGTTAAATCCTGAATTGAAAATATTTTCACCTAAAAGACCAATTTCATTAGCTTGGTTAATTGCACAACGTAAATAAATCGCCGCATCAATATATTCCCCTCGCAAAAAAATATAGCCACGATTAGCTTGTAAAGCAAATGCACTAATTATCATTCCCTCTATTAACATATGTGGCATTTGCTCAAGGAGAAAACGATCTTTATAGGTACCTGGTTCCATTTCATCTGCATTGCATAATAAATAACGAACTGCTATTTGTTCATCTTTAGGGATTAAACTCCATTTTAATCCGGTAGGAAAACCAGCACCTCCTCGACCTTTGAGTCCCGCTTTTTTAACAACCTCAATTACCTCTTTGGGTGTCATAGTTTGTAAAGCTTTTTTTGCACCCGCATAACCATTTTTACGGCAATATTCATCTAACCATACTGTTTTTTTATCATGACGCATCCGCCAGGTTAGCGGATGCGTCTCAGCAGTAATAAGTTGCGAGGTTTTCATGGATAATGCTCCAATATTTTAATAATGTTCTGATTGGTTATAGGACCGTAAGTATCTTCATCTATCATTAGAGTGGGACTTTTATCACAATTACCAAGACAACAAGTTGGTAACAAGGTAAAACGGTTATCTGTTGTAGTTTGCCCAGGTTGGATCTTAAGTTTATTCTTAAGGGTCGCTTGAATTTTTTCATAACCATTAATATAGCAGACAATACTATCACAATAACGAATGACATGACGCCCAACTGGTTTGCGAAAGATCTGACTGTAAAAAGTAGCAACTTCTTCAACATCACTAGTTGAAATTTTTAAGATTTCCGCAATTGCTGCAATGGCGCCTTCTGGAACCCAGCCTCGGTATTTTTGCACAATTTTTAATGCTTCAATAGAAACTGAACGTGCAGTTTCATAATGTTTTTTTTCATGCTCAATAGCATTTTTTTCAATTAAACTAAGTTTAAAAACATCAGTATTACCATCCATATTATCGATCTACATCTGACATAACAAAATCAATACTTCCTAAATAAACTACCAAATCAGATATTAAACTACCTCTAATTACAGAAGGAATTTGTTGTAAATGTGTAAAACTTGGAGTACGTATTCTAGTACGATAACTCATTGTATTACCATCGCTTGTTAAATAGTAACTATTAATTCCTTTAGTAGCTTCTACCATTTGAAAAGATTCATTTGCTGGAATTATTGGACCCCAAGAAACCTGTAGAAAATGAGTTATTAGAGTTTCAATATGTTGCAATGTACGTTCTTTAGGTGGTGGTGTAGTAAGCGGATGATCAGCTTTAAATGGACCACTTGGCATATTATTTAAACATTGTTCTAGAATATGTAAACTCTGAAGAATTTCTTCTACTTTTAGCATCACCCGATTATAACAATCACTTAGGCCATCACCTATAGGGACTTCAAAATCAAAATCCTCATATCCAGAATAGGGACGCCATTTACGAACATCAAAAGAAATCCCAGTAGCACGTAATCCGGCACCAGTTATTCCCCAATCAATTGCCTCCTGTTTACCATAAGATGCTACACCCTTAGCACGCGCGATGAGAATGGTATTCTTAAGAGCAGATTTTATATATACCTCTAAACGCTTTGGCATCCAATGAAGAAATTCACTTAACAAATGCTCCCAACCTTGAGGCAAATCATTCGCTACTCCACCAATTCGAAACCACGCGGGATGCATCCGACAACCAGTAATAGCTTCTATTAAATCATAAATTTTCTGACGATCAGTAAAAGCCAAAAATACCGGAGTCATCGCTCCTACATCCTGAATAAATGTAGAAACATAAAGTAGATGACTATTGATTCTGAATAATTCTGAAAGCATAACACGAATCACTCTAACACGTGAGGGTACTTCTATCCCAGCTAGTTTCTCTACTGCTAATATATAGGGCATTTCGTTAACACAACCTCCAAGATACTCAATACGATCCGTATATGGTATATAGTTATGCCATGTTTGATGCTCTCCAATTTTTTCAGCACCACGATGATGGTAACCAATATCTGGGACACAATCGATAATTTCTTCGCCATCAAGTTGTAAAACAATCCGAAATGCCCCATGGGCTGAAGGATGATTAGGACCAAAATTAAGAAACATGAAATCATGATGGTTACTACTGCGTTTCATACCCCAATCTTCTGGATTGAAAGTTAGAGCTTCCATTTCTAAATTCTCTTTTTCCTTATTTAGAGTATATGGTTCAAATTCAGTAGCACGAGCAGGATAATCTTTTCTTAATGGATGTCCAATCCATGTTGGGGGCATTATAATTCGCGTCAGATGTGGATGCCCGATAAAAGTAATCCCAAACATATCCCAAGTCTCACGTTCATACCAGTTAGCATTAGGAAATAATTTGGTCAAAGAATTTACCTGTAAATTCTTTGCTGATAATGCAACCTTAATCATAAGATCGCCGTTACGTTCAATAGACAGTAAATGATAAAATACCGAAAAATCTGCCCTAGGTAAACCTTGACGGTATGTGCGGAATCTTTCATCCATACCGTGTAAATCATAAAGCATCAAATATGGCTGAGGTACCGTACGTAAAAATTTTACAATGTCGAGAAGAGATTCACGTTTAACCCAAAATACTGGCATATCCATATAATTAGCATGCTGAATAGTAAAATTTCTTGATCCAAAATGATTATATAGATCAATAATTATTGGATCTTTTAGAGAAATTTCTTGTAACGATAAATTTATCATATGATTAAATATCATCGGGGTTACGCAGATTACGTACCGCAATGCGTTCTTGGGATTTTCTCTGGCGTTCGGAAGGTAAATTTATACGATAAATATCTTTACCTTTATCCTTAATTAGCCATGACAGGGGTCGACGTTCTTTACCAATAGCTTCCTGTAGTAATAATAATGCTTGTATGTAAGCTTCAGGACGAGGTGGGCAACCAGGTATATATATATCTACCGGAATAAATTTATCAACCCCTTGAACAACCGAATAAATATCATACATTCCGCCAGAGTTAGCACACGATCCCATAGATATAACCCATTTTGGTTCTAACATTTGATCGTAAAGACGTCGTATGATAGGTGCCATTTTTATAAAAGGAGTTCCCGCAATAACCATAAAATCTGCTTGCCGTGGCGAAGCCCGCAAAACTTCTGAACCAAAACGAGCAATATCATGAACCGCCGTGAATGAGGTCACCATTTCAACATAACAACATGAAAGACCAAAATTAAAAGGCCAAAGAGAATTTTTTCGGCCCCAGTTAACCATTTTTTGAAGAATTATCTCAAGTTTTCCCAGATAAATATTATGATGCCGGGTATCGGTTACCTCTTGATTTTGCAATTGCAACGACGATGAATCGAGGTTGTTATCATTATCTTTTAACTGTATTCTGGTAAGTGTATAGTCCATATATTAATCTTCTGCGGTTTAAACTAGTGCCAAATTTATTATAAAGCCTTAAGACGCGCTAAGTAAATCAGACCAGATATCAGTAAAAATATAAAAATCGCAGCTTCAGTAAAACCTAGCCAACCACTTTCGCGCACGGATATTGCCCATGCATATAAATATAGTGCTTCTACATCAAAAATAACGAAAAACATAGCTAATAAGTAAAATTTTACTGAAAATCTCAAACGAGCATTTCCAAGTGAATTAATACCAGACTCAAAAGGAATCATTTTATTTCTATTAGATACTTTTTCGCCTAATAACCATGATCCTAATAATATCAGACCACAAAGTAAAATACTGATACCAGTATACACTATAAATGCCCACTGAGAAGCTCTCATAATAAATACTGTGTCTCCTTGGTACTATTAATTTAATTAATCATATATCATTTCTTAGAAATTATGAAAAAAGATTTTTTATAACCATTTAAAGCAATTCATCAATAGATTTTGGATTGACTAAAAATTATATTTCTGGGCTTTTCAGACACTATTGATTTTTCAAGTTGTAGATTTTCTTGTATTTTTGTGGAGATGATCAAACTCGGTTAATTCAATAATCGGTTTTTTATACGAAACTGTCACTCATAAAAATTTTTTTACTAATCAAATAAAGTAAAACGTACTATGAACACTTTTGTCATCGTTTAGCAAAAGATCTGACTGTATACAATCACCAACAATATATCTTTGATCTCCGGTTAATACTAAATTTACCTGAGATCTAGGTAAAGTTCCGCAGCTTTGCAAAAGTTAACTTTAACGATAACCTCTTAGGATTAAAAATTGATTAAAAGCATAATTTAAAGGTAGGATTCATCAATCAAGATCTCCGATAGGATGTCTAATCTACTAGACTATAATAATTGCTGATAGCTTGCTCAGGAAGATAACCAGCTGAGTAAACTTGATTTTATCAAGATGATAACTATAAATTGTGCACCGGACTATTATAAATTGTAAAACTTAGAATTTACAATAGATAAAGAGTATATTGTAAGATATCTTAAGTGGTTTACTTAAATTTAAGAGACTTTTATCTAAGATGAAAATAAGGTAGTAACATAACACCTACTGCTTTCTGTTTGTTACCAAATCACTGAACTGCTACGCCAAGTAATTAAAAATATGGTTCTTCCGGAAGAAGATGAACTAATAACTATTAAAGCCGCCGCAATTTGCGATATTCCAAAAAAACTTCAGCAGTTTGCTACTTTTAATAAAAAAAAGGATTACTATCATTGATCCCACAATGATTCGTAAAAACTATGTTCACCGGCTTTTTTAAATTATAAAAATCAATTGATTACTGAATCTCTAGCATGTAAACAATTGGAAGATAAGATTGTACTTGGTACTATGATGCTAGAAGAAAGAAATGAAGTAGTAGATATTCGTCCATATCTCAAAATTATCCAGAATTATACTTTAATTTGATCTATCTTTTATGCTACTACTGGAAATTCCAGTAATGGCAATGATGTTGATTAAGTCCGTCAAGCTACTACCAAAATTGCCAAACTGTGAAATTTCAGGATTTAATTATAAATGGACCTCTACAGTCAATTTAATTTCTATTGGAGATATTTTACCAGGAAAATTATCTCCCAATTTTTATTGAATATCTTTCCAGCGCATGTATAAATCAGTAGGTGGTTTAAGAGCAAATTGATCTAAGATTCTACTTACTGTCTGATCTACTAATTCTTGGATAGTTTTAGGTTGGTGATAAAATGCTGGAATTGGTGGCATAATGATTGCACCCATTTCCGCAGCCCTTGACATCAAACGTAAATGACCTAAGTGCAGTGGTGTTTCTCTTACACAAAGAACCAAAGTACGCCTTTCTTTCAAAACTACATCTGCTGCACGAATTAATAAATTGTCGGTATAACTATGTGCAATTCCGGAAAGTGTTTTTATAGAACATGGTAAAATCACCATACCATCTGTAATAAAAGAACCTGAAGAAATAGTTGCAGCTAGATTACGTACATCGTGCACAATATCCGCAAGTAATTTTATTTCATTTATAGTGTATTCAGTTTCCAAATTTAAAGTCCGACACGCTGCCATACTTATTACTAGGTGAGTTTCTACATTAGTTAATTTTTGCAAAATTTGTAGGATTCGCACTCCATAAATCATGCCGCTTGCCCCAGAAATACCAATAATAAGTCGCTTCATAAATTTTATAATATCCATATTTATCTAATCAGCTTTTATCCCTAAGAAAAATTGTTTTTCATCATTAAATATAAAATGTCATCAATTTTTACAGGGCAAGTTATTCAAGATGTTAGCTATAAGGTAGGTTATAAATAGTCAAATAATAACTAATTTGATTATATCCGTTTTACATCATACTATAATGTTAAAATTATTAATGAATGGATAATACCTGCGGTCCATAAGTATTTTTGATGGCTTTGATTACCTTTGCTACAGTTTTAAATGAACCACATACTACTACAATATCATCAGGTTTGGCATCCTGCATAGCGGCTTGCCATGCCCCAGAAACGTTATTAAAAGCGTAATAAGTGTTTGAAGATAAATATTGAGTTAAATGATCAACCGGTGTACCTCGAGGTCCTTTCAGAGAAGCACAATACCAAAAATCTATTTGAGGTTTTAGACTAGCTATAGTCCCAGCTATATCTTTATCACATAGCATACCAATTACAGCATATATATGTAAATTTACTTTTGCTAATCGTTGTTCAGCTAATCTTAGCGATAAATAAGCAGCTGCATGAGGATTATGTGCTACATCAAGAATAACCTGCGGATTTAGTGCTATGGTTTGAAACCGTCCGGGTAAAAATGCCGTATGTAGGGAACTTAAAATTATATTTGTATCTATTTTTAGTGTAGAGGCACGTAAAGCTGCTAATGCGGTTGCAGCATTTTCTATAGGAATTTTAGGCAACTGAAGATGCTCGATAATCCCTTTCTCATCACAAAAATTCCAACTTTTATTTTTCTTGAAGAAGGTCCAGTTATAATCACGTATTAATAATCTCGCATTAATCTTATTAGCTTCATCTACTAGAAGTGGTAGCAAATCTGAATCACCTACTACCGCAGGCTTATTGGCCCTAAAGATTCCGGCTTTCTCACGTCCAATGCTCTCTCGATCTTTTCCTAAAAATTCCGTATGATCCAAAGCAATAGAAGTGATAATAGCTACATCAGAATCCACCAGATTAGTTGCGTCTAAACGACCACCCATACCTACTTCTAATATAACTACATCGAGTAAATGTTGTTTAAATAAATAAAGTGCCGATAAAGTATTAAATTCAAACCAAGATAGTGATATTTCACTACAAGCATTTTCGATCGCTGCAAATGCCGCCGGATATGCAGTTTCGTCTAGCTCTTTGCCTTGTATGCGAACTCTTTCAGTATAACGTAGTAAGTGTGGTGAACTATAAACTCCAGTACTATAACCTGCCGCTAAAAGTACAGTTTCTATAGCTCTACAAGTAGTTCCTTTGCCGTTAGTACCACCAACGGTAAATATACTCTTCTTAGCTGGTTTAATCAAATCTAGCTTCTTAGCAAGTGGTTTAATATGATTTAATCCTAGTTTTATTTTAGAACTGTGTCGCTGCTCAATAAAACTAAGCCATATTGATAATGAAGATGTAGTTTGAGGCATCTGATGATTCATGTATTTTATCTCATTTTACCTTCAGAATTTTGGGTACCGGTTTATTCAAAAATTTTGCTAAGATTCTAGCTAACTTAAAGCGCATCTCTGCACGATTGACAATCATATTAATAACTTATTTTTCAATAAACAACTCACTACGTTTAAAACTCCAGCTAATTTTTAGCATAGTTTGTTCAATAATGCTGGTTCCTACCAAACTCATCAAAGCTATATTTGTATTTTTTATTCAGTTACTGGCAACTTGGTTAGTTCTAGGAAATAAAAACCAACCTCCTAACTGGATTTTTGGTAAAGAAAAATCAACTGGATAATCAATCGAAACTAAATAGAGACCTTGAGCCTTAGCTTGAGAAGCTGCCATTTGCCGATTTTTTACTGTAAGTAATTCTGCTATCCAGTGTTCTTGTTGATTTCCACAACCAACTTGTATCAAACATCCCACGATATTTCTAACCATATGACTTAAAAAAGCATTCGCTTTAATATCTACGATAATATAGTCATCAATTCTGGCAACGTTTAGATGTATAATGTTACGCCAGGGATTTTTTGATTGACACTTTCCTGATCTGAACGAAGAATAATCATTCTCTCCTAGTAAATATTGACCTGCACGCTGCATACGTTGATCATCTAATGGTAGATGATAATGCATTACCCTTCTATTTAATAAAGCGGGTTTCAATCGGTGATTATAAATCACATAAAAATAGCGACGTGCTAAAGCACTAAATCTAGCATGAAAATCATCTGGTACGATATTGATCCATCGTACAGCAATATCGTTTGGTAAATTAGTATTAACACCTCTTGTCCAAGCTTCTACTTGGCGCCAAGTACTAGTTTCAAAATGAACTATTTGTCCAATACTATGAACTCCTGCATCTGTGCGTCCGGCACAGTAAGTTGTGACTGAATGATTAGCGATTTTTGATAAAGCATATTCTAAACAAGCTTGTATGCTTGGAACTTTTGCTTGTCGTTGCCAACCATAATATTTACTGCCGTCATATTCAATACATAGTGCAAATTTATTTCTGGATTTCATGTAGTCTAGTCTCATAGAAACTTTGCTCGTAATAATCAAATTATTACCATTCATTATTTATAATAATTAACTAATTACTAAATTTAATCCATAGCTTAAGCTAATAACTACAAATAATCTGAAGAGTTATTAATAAACGGAAAACTCTTCCATATTTTGGTAACTACTAGCCTTTTTTTCATAAAAGGCATTAAAACCGATATTTTTTAGTATCGATGCAGTATTAGCGTTATTACATTGTATATCTAATGAAGACCATTCTCTTCTTTCACGATATTTTTTTCTTAAAAGATCAAATCCAGAAGGATTTTGTATAGTCTTACGTAAGAGTGCATCATCATAACGTATATTGTACACTAAGTGTACTAATCTTGTTAAAGTTACTTGATTTAATTTTCCATTCATTCTAACATAATGAATTTTAGCTATAGGTAGTAATTTTTTCAAGGTTACTAATGGTTGTGGTTGTCCTAAAAATTGTCTTAAAGCCGTCAAAATTTGTATTGTACCACGCATTCTTCCTTCTAAGGTATAACCAGCAATATGTGCGGTACCGATATCTACTTTATCTAATAGAGATAAAGATAAGGCTGGCTCATTTTCCCAAACATCTAGTACTATACTTAAATCATTTCGGTTCTTCAATAGTTCCAACAAAGCTAAATTTTCAACTACTGGTCCTCTACTGGCATTAATTAAAATTGAGTTAGGTTTCAGACTACTTAAAAGTGTACTATTAAATAAATATTGGGTTTTCCACGGTCCTTGTGTTAATAATGGTGTATGTAAAGTTAAAATATCTGCTTGACAAACTACTTCATTTAGTGAACTAAAGATACCTTGTTGTCTTCTGGCCGCTAGTGGTGGATCACATAAGATTGTCCTAATACCTAATGCTAGTAATTTTTTATGTAAGCAATAACCAACATGGCCTACTCCAATAATTCCTATAATACGATCTTTAAGGGAAAAATTATCACGTTCGGCTAACGTTAAAATGGCAGAAATAACATATTCTGCTACAGCTATTGCATTACAACCCGGTGCTGCTGCAAAAAAAATTCCATTATTTCTCAAAAAATTTTCATCGATATGATCAGTACCAGCTGTAGTGGTACCAACAAATTTAATGTTTTTACCTTCTAATAAAGTTGCATCAACTTTGGTAACCGAACGCACTAATAAGGCATCTGCTATGTCTAATAGATCTTTAGGGATTTTTCTTCCTGAAATCAAAAGAACTTTTCCTATTTTACTAAAAAGTTTATAGGCATGTGGAATATTTTCATCAACAAGAATTTTCAAAATATCTCACTTCTCTATTTTAGAAACTACGTTATATTAACATTAAAATTAATCATTATATATTGATATAATAGCGTTACATAAAAAATCCATATTATGGCATGTCATACTGGCTATATTCAGGCGCCCTGAATTTAATACATAAATTCCAAATTCTTCGCGTAATCGAATCACCTGCTTCTTAGTAAGATCAATGTAAGAAAACATACCATTTTGACTATTTATAAAGCTGAAATCTTTTTTAAGACCTTTTTTTAGCAAAGTACTAACGAATAATTGACGCATCTGGCGAATCCTACTGCGCATAATGGTAAGTTCATAATGCCAGATAGCTCTAAGTTCTTCATTACTAAGAATAGTAGTTACAATAGCGGCACCATGAAAAGGTGGATTAGAGTAATTAGTACGAATGGTAGCTTTAATATGACTAAAAACTTTATCTGCTATCATGGTGGTTTGAGCAATTATTGTTAGTGCTCCTACCCGTTCATTATATAGTCCCATATTTTTTGAATAGGAACTAGCCACGATCATTTCTTGATTATATTTAGAGAAAAGACGCAATCCTTGTGCATCTTTTTCCAAATCATTAGCAAAACCCTGATAAGCAAAATCAAATAGAGGTAGCCAATGGTTGATTTTAGATAATGTAGCGAGGTTTTTCCATTGTTCAATAGTTGGATCAACCCCAGTTGGGTTATGGCAACAACTATGAAATAGTACTATATCGCCGGCTTTAACTTGTGACTGTAAAGAAGATAACAACTTGTTAAAGTTAAGAGAATGATTTTCTGAGTTATACCAAGGATATTCATATACATTTAACCCAGCAGCTAGAAATATGTTTCTATGATTTGGCCAACTGGGATTACTGATCCACACGCGTTTCGTATTATTTTTTTGGTTAGCCAAGAAATCAGCAGCGATGCGTAAAGCTCCAGTACCACCTGGTGTTTGGGCGGTACGTGCTAAATTGTTATGAATAATATTACTGGATTCTCCAAATAATAAAATTTGAGTATAATGAGCAAAGTCGGCAATGCCTTCAATACTCAAGTAATTTTTGGTTTGTTCATTTTTTATTAAAATTTTTTCAGCGTTCTTTACACTATTTAATATTGGTGTACTTCCAGTATCATCGGTGTAAACACCAATTCCGAGATTAATTTTATTAGAACGCGAATCATTATAAAACTGTTCGGTCAGACCTAAAATCGCATCGTCTGGAGCCGCTGATATTGTTTCAAACATAGTGAATTCCATAGTTGATTAATAAACCTAAAAATTAGGTTATCGTTCTAATTAGCAATTTTCTATTACTTGCATTTAAAAATCAACTTTGATAGCATCAAGATGGAAATCTTGATGGTTCTCTCGCAAGGCTAACTCTTTAAACGGTCAGGTCCGGAAGGAAGCAGCCGAAAAGTGTAACGCCGGTGCCGAGATGTAGCTACCAGGGTTTCCTATTTTTAGATAATACTAATTAGCCCATAAATGCAATAATTCAATTGCTAGTGATTAATAATTTCAATATGATGATTACAATATCGCAACAACTGGAATTCATAAAAAACAGCATTAGAAGTGTTCCTAATTATCCAAAACCTGGAATTATTTTTCGAGATATTACTAGTTTACTAAAAACTCCAAAAGCATTTGCTTATTGCATTGAAATATTAGTAGCACATTACCAAAATAAGAAAATTACGAAAGTAGTTGGAATAGAATCTCGCGGTTTTTTATTTGGTGCACCAGTAGCCTTAGGTCTAGGAGTTGGTTTTATACCAGTACGTAAAGCTGGAAAATTACCATGTAAGACTTTCTCTGAAAGTTACGAATTAGAATATGGTAGTAATATGCTTGAGTTGCATCAAGATGCTATTACACCTAATGATATAATATTAATTGTTGATGATCTTTTAGCTACTGGAGGAACTATTGAAGCAACCATTAAGCTTATTCATCATGCTGGAGGAAAGGTTCATCATGCAGCCTTCATTATCACGTTATGTGGATGTAAACCTGGTGCGCAACGTTTTTTAAATGCACTTGGGATTGAAAATTATAGCTTAATTGATTTTCCTGTAAGCTAAATTAGCTTAAATAAAATTTGTAAATTTTATTGTATTTTTAATCAGTATGCAGTATTCTTTTTAAGATCAAATCATATTAAAATAATTAATTATGGCTTTAAGAATTACAGATTATTGTGTTAATTGTGAAATGTGCGAACCAGAATGTCCAAATCATGCCATTTCAATGAAAGATGGTACTTATTATCATATTAATCAGTCTTTATGCACTGAATGTATAGGCTTTTACGAAAAACCTAACTGCCAAAGAGTATGTCCTATTAATAATGCAATTATCAGACATTAATATTTAATTCTTAGTTTTCTATAATAACTAGCGCATATACGTAATCTTTTTCATCAGTTAATGTAAGATGAATGCTTATTACTCCTATATTTTCTGATATCAGAGCAGCATGTTGCCAACATCGCAAATATGGTTTGCCATATTTATCTTTAAACACTTCAAAATCTTTAAAAGTAATACCACTACCAATCCCGGTACCAAAAGCTTTGGCCGCGGCTTCTTTAACTGCAAAAATTTTTGCCAAAAAACGAATTGGATATCTATCATGCAAATAGTTTTTCAATTCTAAGTTACATAAGATGCGTTTTGCAAATTTCTCCCCAAAACGATAGACCAATTCTTCAATACGTCTGATATTAACAATATCAGCACCTAAGCCTAATATACTCATCTGCGTGATTTTTGTATAATATATTTCATGTCAGCGACTGCATTAGCTAAACCATTTAAAGTTGCACGACTAATTATTGCATGACCAATATTAAGTTCAGTAATTTGTGTTAAAGCTGCAATTGATTGGACATTATGATAGTTTAAACCATGACCTGCGTTAATTATCAAACCTTTATTAGCAGCATATTTTACCGCATGAATGATGCGTGATAATGCTTGATTTTTTTCGGTTGAGGATTTTGCTAACGCATAAATACCTGTGTGTATTTCTATACCTAAAGTTTCACTTGCAATGGCCGCATCAATCTGCTGTTCATCAGCATTGATAAACAATGAAACGAAAATCCCGGCTAACTTTAGACGTTTAATAGCATGCACAATTTTGGATTGCTGTTCAATAACGTCTAAGCCACCTTCAGTAGTAATTTCTTGTCTATGTTCCGGTACTAAACAGCAACTCCATGGACGGATTCTACACGCCATTTCTAACATTTCATCAGTGACTGCCATTTCTAAGTTCATTCGAGTCTGAATAGTTTGCCGCAAAATTTCTACATCACGATCATTAATATGACGACGATCTTCTCTCAAATGGACTGTAATACTATCTGCACCAGCTTGCTCAGCAATAAATGCTGCTTGTACTGGATCTGGATAATGACAACTCCGTGCATTACGAATTGTAGCAATATGATCAATATTAACACCTAACAGTAATTCCGCCATGATAAACAACCTCAATACTTATAAAATTTAGGTAGTTTAATTGTTATAGCCTTACATAAAAGAATTATTATCCAAATTAATTTTTGTCTTAACCCATAATTTAAGATGTACTTTGGTTTTTAGCATCATTTGTATATCTTTTCTTGATTTAATACCAATCTCTCTAATTTTACTACCTTTACTACCAATCACAATTTTTTTGTGAGCTAAACACTTAACTAATATCGAAACGTCAATCTCATAATGACCAAATTTATTAAAAGTAATTTTTTCGATTTTAACTTTAACGAAATAAGGTACTTCAGCTCCAAGAAGATTAATTAATTTTTCTCGAATAATTTCCGATATTCTAAACTGTTCAGATTTATCAGTAACCTTATTTTTAGGGAATTGATGTACTTTTAATGGTAAATATTTATGAATCAGATTTACAATGACATCAAGATTATATCCATTCTTTGCAGAAGTTGGTATAATATCTGTAAATTCCATTTTATTCATTAAAAATTTAATATGAGGTAATAATTTACTTTTATTAGCTAGAGTATCAATCTTATTAATTATTAAGATTACTGGAACTGCATTCTTACGTAGTACATTTAATATAATTTCATCATCTTTAGTCCAAGATGTACTTTCTACCATAAAGAGCACTAGTGCAACATTGGTAATATAACTACTTCTAAAAGTAAGAAAATGCTGGAATTTTTTTAGATATTTTGTAGAAAAACCAGGAGTATCAATATAAATAGCCTGATGATTTCCTTCAGTATGTATTCCTAGAATAGGATGAAGAGTAGTATGTGGTTTACGTGAAATAATTGATATTTTGTCTCCTATGAGTTGATTCAGTAAACTAGATTTACCTACATTAGTTTTACCAAATATTGTAATATAGCCGCAATAGCTTTGAAGTGCGTTATTCAATGAGAAATTCCTAACTTAATCAACATTTGTTCCGCTGCTACTTGCTCGGCTTTTCTACGACTCGTACCCATTCCAATAACCATTTCTGCTATCCCACTTATTTGACATCTAATAGTAAAGATTTGATCATGTGCTTCTCCGTGAACTTTAACTACTAGATAGGTAGGAAGTGGTAATTTTTGACTCTGTAGAAATTCCTGTAGACGAGTTTTAGGATCTTTTTGCTTCTCTCCAGGAGTAAGATGTAAAATACGAGATTGATACCATATTAAGATTAAATTTTCTACCGTATAAATATTACTATCTATAAAAATACCACCAATAATAGCTTCAATTGTATCAGCTAAAATAGATTCTCGATATGACCCACCGTTTTTAATTTCTCCAGATCCCAAACGTAAATAGCTACCTATATTGAACTCACGTGCGATTTCAGCTAAAGTATATTCACGCACTAATGTAGAACGCATTCTACTCATATTACCTTCATTAACCTGTGGAAAAAGATGATAAAGTGCATTAGTTATAACATAACTTAAGATAGAATCACCCAAAAACTCTAGTCGTTCATTATGTTTACTGCTGGCACTTCTATGAGTTAATGCTTGCTGTAGTAATAAAGATTGTTGAAAAGTATATCCTATATTTTTCTGAAGTAGTTGGAGCATAATAAAGTTCACTTAATAATTACTGGTAATAAAATTTATTAATATAACCACCCAACATGATTTAATCTAATACCTGTAGGGAATTGGTTTTCTTGTTTCTTCAAACTCATCCAGATAAATATAGCTTTTCCAACTAAATTATTTTCCGGAACAAATCCCCAGTAACGACTATCAGCACTATTATCACGGTTATCTCCCATCATAAAATAATATCCTGTAGGAACTAACCAACTTGCCTTGGGTTGACCAGGTTGAAGATAATATAGATCTGTAATACTAGGTACATTAGGGATTAGTAAAATCCGATGATTAATCTTACCAAGAAATTCTTGGCGTTCTAAAAGACGTAACCCATTGTCAGGTAAAAAACTTTGTGAGTAAGTCTCGCTTACCTCTTTTATGCCGCTAAAATCCTGAATAAAATGGCTATTTTTTATTGGAGAATAATGAAGATTTAAATTATTACATAACTTAGTAATGTCATTACATGAAGGTTTGATAGTTAATTTTTTGAGTATCGGATCATATTGAATTAAATCTCCAGGTAATCCAATAACGCGTTTAATATAATCTAGATGTGGATTTTGTGGATATTTAAAAACTACAATATCTCCTCTCTTCGGATGTCCAGTTTTTATCAAGGTATTTTGTGTTATAGGGTTTTTAATACCATAAGCAAATTTTTCAACCATAATAAAATCTCCAATAAGCAGTGTAGGCATCATTGAACCTGATGGAATTTGAAATGGTTCTAAGATAAAAGATCGCACTAAAAAAACTACTAATAGTACTGGAAATAGGTCGACCAAGGTTTTCATCCATTTGTTAGTTGTATTATTAAAATATCCATCGAAAAATGGAGATTTCAATTTTTCGATAGTCCATATTAACCCGGTTATCAATGTTCCGATTGCTAAGATTAAAGCAAAGGTATGCACCATAAATTTTCCTTTATATTATTAATTTAATTTATCAACATGCAAAATAGTTAAAAAAGCTTCCGGTGGAATTTCAATCTTTCCTAAAATTTTTAAACGTTTCTTACCTTGTTTTTGTTTGGTCAGTAACTTTTTCTTCCTGCTAACATCGCCACCACCATGACATTTTACCAGGACATTTTTTCGCAATTGCTTTATAGTTGATCTGGCGATAATCCGATTTCCTATGGCTGCCTGAATATTAATATCAAATTGCTGACGTGGAATAATATTTTGAATTTTTTCTAGTATTTTATTAGCACGTTGTGGCGCATGAGTCCGATGAATAATCATTGATAGTGCGTCCACGCTGTGTTTATTAATTAATATATCTACTCTTACCAAATCTGATACTTGATACCGCTTGAAATTATAATCTAAGGTTGCATATCCACTAGATACAGATTTCAATTTATCGAAAAAATTAATAAAGATTTCAGCCATGGGAATTTCATATATTAATTCAACTTGATTGCGGTGGTAAAACATATTAACTGGAACTCCACGCTTTTCTATACATAAGGTAATGACATTTCCTAAATAATCTTGAGGTAAAAATATCCGACATTCTGCAATTGGTTCACGTAATACAAGAATCTGATTATAAGGTGGAAGACGAGATGGACTATCGATATATATAATTTCACCTTTTTTGGTTTCTAACTGATAGATTACGGTTGGCAAAGTAGTTACCAATTCAATTTTATACTCTCTTCTTAAGCGTTCTTTAATAATGTCCATGTGTAATAAACCTAAAAATCCACATCGAAAACCAAAACCTAAGGTACTTGATTTTTCAGGTTCATAATACAATGATGCATCATTAAGACTAAGCTTACTTAGTGCATTACGAAATACTTCATAGTCTTCATTACTAATTGGAAATAATCCGGCATATGTCTGAGGTTTAACTTTTTTAAAACCTGGAAGAGCTTGACTCGCGGAATTACCAGCAAGTGTTATGGTATCTCCTACTGGAACCAGCGTAATATCTTTAATAGCACAGGATAACCAACCTACTTCGCCACAATGTAAGATATTACTATCAATTGATTTTGGGATGAAAATCCCTAGCCGTTCTACATAATAACATTGTTTACTATTAATGAGTTTGATTTTATCTCCTTTACGAAGGCTACCATTTTTAATTCTTATTAACGAAACAACACCAAGGTAATCATCGAACCATGAGTCAATGATAAGTGCTTGTAATGGAGCATCTTCTTCACCAGATGGTGAAGGAATATCACGTATTAAGCGTTCAAGGACTTCAACTACTCCGACACCAGTTTTTGCTGAGCAGCAAACAGAATCTGCGGCTTTGATACCAATAATTTCTTCGATTTCCTGAGCTACTCGATGAGGATCAGCAATAGGTAAATCGATTTTATTGATAATCGGTATAATCCTTAGATCCATTTCTAGTGCAGTATAGTAATTAGATAAAGTTTGTGCTTCAATTCCTTGTCCAGCATCAACTACTAATAATGCTCCTTCACATGCCGCCAGGGATCTGGAAACTTCATAAGAAAAATCAACATGACCAGGAGTATCAATTAAATTTAATAAGTAAGTGTTACTATTTTTTGCCTGATAATGAAGTGTCACACTTCTTGCTTTTATTGTAATGCCACGTTCTCGTTCCAAATCCATAGAATCTAGAACTCTATTAGTAATTTTTCGATTAGACAATCCACCACCTAATTCAATTAATCTATCAGATAATGTTGATTTACCATGATCAATATGGGCTATAATTGAGAAATTTCTTATATGATTAATTGCACACATCTCTTCAAGATATTTTATCTTTACCATTATTGATTGAATGATTAGTATTAACTAATCGTTTTCCAATATTAAAATTTTAGATACCTCATGCATAAATCAGAAATTTTGTTTAATTTTCTCGATAAGCTATGAAATACTAATATTTTCTAATAATTGACGTATAATTTCACGATTACTTCGATTTTTCATAAATTTTTTGATATTGATGGCAATATTTGGACCAATATTTTCAACTTGAATTAAAGTTTCAATCTCAGCAATCATCAAAGCACTCAAGTTACCGAAATAATTCGCTAAATTTAACGACATTACTTCTCCTACTTGAAGAATTCCTAATGAATATATAAAGCGTGACAAGGTGGTTTTTTTAGCTTGATTTATAGCGTTAATAATGCGTTTGGCGGCTTGAGTTCCTATATGATCTAAATTAACTAGTTGATCAGTGGTCAGCTTAAATAAATCCGCGAAACTGTAAACATATTGCTGATCAACTAGTTGATTAATAATTTTATTTCCTAGTCCATTGATATTTAGTGCCCGACGTGATACAAAATGTTTTAAAGATTCTTTAAGTTGGGCAGAACAACTCATGGTTCCAGTACAGCGTGCGACTGTTTGTACCCGCGAAATTTTCGAATGACAAACTGGACAAGATTCTGGTAAAATTACTTTACGGGCATTTAATGGTCTTTGTGATTTTATCACCCTAATTATCTGCGGGATTACTTCCCCAGCACGACGAATCAATACTCTATCGCCAATATGTAAGTCTAAATGCTCAATCTCTTTAAAATTATTTAAGGTAGCCTTGCTTATTATAACGCCACTAATCCTGATTGGTTCAAGTTGTGCTACAGGTGTGATCACACCTGTACGTCCTACCTGGAATTTAATTCCACGTAAATAAGTTAAATGTTCCGGTACGGGAAATTTAAATGCTAGAGCCCATCGCGGAGCACGTGCCCCACAACCTAACTGCTTATGTAAAATTTGTGAATCTACTTTAATTACTATGCCATCAATATCAAAGTCTAATTTAGAGCGTACCGCTTGAATTTTATTATATAAATAGAGAACTTCTTCAGCTGTTTTGCAAAGATAACTGTAATCGCATATAGGGAAACCCCATTTTTTTAATTGCATTAATGTCTGCCAATGGCTGTTAGGGATCTCTCCACCTTCCCATGAACCAATACCATATGTATAAAATGAAAGTTTCCGTTGGGCAGTAATTCTTGGATCTGCTTGACGTAGAGATCCAGCCGCTGCATTGCGAGAATTAGCAAAGATTCTCTGTCCAGATTGTCGAGCAGTTCTCTTAAGTTTTTTTAAAATATTTTTTTTCATAAAAACTTCACCACGAATCTCTATACTATGAGGTATATTCTTAGATAGAATAATTCTGGGTATTTCAGCAATAGTATATACATTCTTAGTAATATTTTCACCAGTCCTTCCATCTCCACGTGTTGATCCTTGTATTAGTACTCCATTTTCATATAGTAAGTTAACTGCTAACCCATCTAGCTTCAGTTCACAGCAAAAATTTATCATGGTATTTAATTTTAGACGTTTCTCAATTTGTCTAACAAATTTCCAATAACCTGCTTCGTCGAAAACATTATTCAATGAAAGCATAGGTGTTTTATGTTGAACTGTATCAAAATTAGTGAGTAATAAAGAACCTACTCGCTGTGTTGGAGAATTATGGGTGATTAATTCTGGATAACTATTTTCTAAAGCATACAACTTTTGCATAAGTTTATCATATTCAGCATCAGTTAATTGTGGTTCACCTAACGTATGATATTGATATTCATGATGTAGCAATAATTTGCGTAACTTAATCAATTGTTCTTTTATAGATGCCATAAGCATAATATTATCGTTATCTAGTAAATTTTCTATAAAAAGAAAATAACTCGCAAGAGATGATCATCTTAAAATCAAATATATTTATATAATTTTATATTTGCGCTAACCTCATACATGAGATTTTTTTATTTAAGGTAATCAATTTAGTGGTCTTTTAAATTCAAGTTTTTTCATTATTGGTAACAGTTTCCATCATGACTATATAATTTTTTTTTTAACTTTATATCATAAATAAATCTACTTTTCTGAATATAATTTTTACAGCAATAATTAATGTCTAGCAAACCCTTAGCTTAAATCTAACTAGAATATCCATAAAAGCTTTAATTATTAATTACTCGCATTTAATTTTAATGAGAAAAGTATCTTATTGTCTTCTACTTAACTAGTAAATAAATCTTCTATTTGAGCATCCCCAACCTTTTATGAAGCAATACTGCACAATTTTTACATTAACATTCAAAACTGATAATCTACTGGTTATTTAACCATTATTGTAATATACTAACCTTTGTAACAATAATACTAAAAATTAGAATAAGATAAATTTTTGTTGAATTTTATCTTCAAAGTGCGATAGGATATTGATATTTAATATTAAATACTTAATAAATTAGAATAATTGATGAATATAAATATTGTCAAACTATTAAATGGAAATTATATACTTCTATTATTTGTGATTCTTACATTAGGTCTATGCATGGGAAAATTGCGCATAGGTACACTTCAATTGGGAAATTCGATTGGTATTTTATTAGTATCGATAATTATAGGACAACAACAATTTACTGTCAATACAGAAACTTTTAATCTCGGATTTATCCTTTTTATATTTTGTGTAGGTATTGAAGCGGGACCAAATTTTTTCTCTATTTTTTTCCGAGATGGTAAAAATTACTTATTACTTACATTAATAATGATTACTAGTGCCCTGTTAACTCTTTTTGGATTAGGATCGATATTTCACTGGGATATGGGTCTCGCTGCTGGAATATTAGCAGGATCGATTACATCTACTCCTGTACTTGTAGGAGCAGATGATACCTTACGTCAGACGTTAATGGAGACTAATGTACTTCAAGTTGCACAGGATCACCTTAGTTTAGGCTATGCTTTAACATATCTTTTAGGCTTGGTAAGCCTAATCATTGGAGCACGCTATTTACCAAAATTACAACAACACGATTTATCTACTAGTGCACAACAAATTGCTAGAGAACGGGGATTAGATACCGGACGTAAAGTATGGTTACCTGTAATTAGAGCTTATCGAGTTGGTTCAGAATTAGTAGCGTGGGCAGGTGGTAAAAACTTACGTGAACTGGGAATTTATCTTCAGACAGGTTGTTATATTGAGCGCATCCGACGTAATGGCATTCTAGCTAACCCAGATGGTGATGCGATACTCCAAGTTGGAGACGAAATATCTCTAGTAGGATATCCAGAAGCACATGCCCGATTAGACCCAAGTTTTCGCAATGGAAAAGAGGTATTTGATCGTGATTTACTAGATATGCGCATCGTTACTGAGGAGATTGTGGTAAAAAATCATAATGTTGTTAATAAGCGTTTAAGTCAATTAAAATTAACCGATCATGGGTGTTTTTTAAATCATGTAATCCGCAGTCAAATTGAAATGCCACTTGATGATAGTATTATTCTGAATAAAGGTGATGTCTTACAAATTAGTGGTGAAGCCCGACGTGTAAAAACTGTTGCAGATCGCATTGGTTTTATTTCTATACATAGTCAAGTAAGTGACTTATTAGCTTTTTGTAGTTTTTTTGTTATTGGATTAATCATTGGAATGATTACTTTTCAAATTAATCATTTTACTTTTAGTATAGGTAATGCAGCTGGACTACTATTTTCAGGAATTATGCTAGGTTTTTTACGTGCCAATCATCCCACTTTTGGTTATATACCTCAAGGGGCACTAACTATGGTCAAGGAATTTGGTCTAATAATATTTATGGCAGGAGTTGGATTAAAAGCTGGAAATAGCATTATGCATCATGGTGTAACTAGTCTAGGACTAGAAATGTTAATTTCTGGCTTATTAGTAAGCTTACTACCAGTTATGATCTGTTTTTTCTTTGGAGCCTGGGTTTTACATATGAATCGTGCACTTTTATTTGGTGCCATCATGGGAGCACGTACCTGTGCTCCTGCAATGGAAATTATCAATGAAGCATCCCACAGTAATATACCTGCCCTTGGGTATGCAGGTACCTATGCCATTGCTAATGTTCTTCTTACTTTAGCAGGTACCTTGGTTGTGATCCTTTGGCCTATTCTTATAGAGAGGTAAATTTTAAAATAACCATCTTATCGGAAGATTTACCTGATATTCGATAGAACAGAGATGTTGGAACGTTTTAACCAAAAGCTTTTTTTTTGGGTTAATGCTACTCCTCATTCACTACATTTCCTTATTATTTTAGCTACATACTTAGCGCAATATTTAATATTGGTGATTCCATTAATATTTAGTATTCTATGGTTTTGGGGTTCTAAAAATTGTATTACTGAACAGCGAAAATTAGTATTAAAAACAGTTATTGCCATAGTTATTAGTTTATTAATTTCTTATTGCATCAGAAAATTATTTCCTCATGAACGTCCTTTTACTCTTGGTGTAGGTTATGTATTCTTGAAACATAGTAAAAGCCATTCTTTTCCTAGTAATCATGGAACGATCATTTTTGCTTGTGCTATTGCTTTTAGTTTTTGGCATCGAATTTGGTCAGGAATAATCATTTTTTTTATAGGTACAGTTATTGCTTGGTCTAGAATTTATCTAGGATTACACTGGCCACTAGATATGCTTAGTGCTTTACTATCTAGTAGTATAGGGTGTATAATTTCGCAATGTATCTGGTATATATGTGGAAAAAAAATTTTTCAATTATTTTCTGAGATTTATCGTTATTGCTTGTCTATTCCGATACGTAAAGGTTGGATTAGATATTAAATTTACCTAAAATTTTTATGAGGTCTAAATTTTTTTAGATGATTTTTACTGATTATATATATCAGCAGATTCTATGACTTGATTTGCAGATTACATTGTGCAATTTTGATTCTTTTATTATAGTTAGCGTATAGAGTTTCCTGAATAAATTGAAAGAAATCTTTCATTATTCCCAGGGGAGATTTTTTTCAAATAACCTGTTAGAATTTTTAGGATGAAAGATTAAATCTTTTTTTATAAAAGACATTACATCGGAGCATAGAGATTGAATTCCTTCTCTAGAATTAGCTGATATTAAGTAACATTTTTCCTTCCATCCTAATGCTTGAGTGATCGATTCAGCATATCCTTGAATTTCTTTTGTTTTTTTACATAGATCTATTTTATTAAAAACTAACCAGCACGGCATTTGGGCTAATTGTTTACTATATTTCTCTAGTTCCTTAAGAATAATGCGTATATTATTTAATGGATCTGAGCCATCCATTGGCTCTATGTCAATTAAATGTAATAACATTCGACAACGTTCGAGATGTTTTAGAAAACGAACTCCTAATCCTTCTCCATTAGATGCTCCTTTAATTATCCCTGGTATATCAGCAATAACAAAACTTTGCTTTTGATCAATTTTAACTACACCAATACTAGGTACTAATGTAGTAAATGGGTAAGCTGCTACTTTAGGTTTTGCAGGAGAAACTGCTCTAATAAAAGTAGATTTACCAGCATTTGGTAATCCTACTACTCCAACATCTGCAATAAGCATTAATTCTAATTTTAACTCACGTTTGTCTCCTAATTGTCCAGGACTATTTTGAAATGGAGTACGGTTTATTGAAGATTTAAATCTGGTATTACCTAAACCATGGTAACCTCCTGTAGCAACTAAAATTTTTTGTTCATTTTTTACTAAATCACCTAGAATTTCATGTGTATTTTTATCAATTACTCGGGTACCCAGCGGAACTTTGATAATCACATTTTTTCCCTTTTTTCCAGTACTATTGCGACTTTGTCCTTTTTTACCGTCAGCTGCCCGAAAGATTCTCTCAAAATTAAAGTCAACAAGTGTATTTAAATTGATATCACCTGCTATATAAACGTTACCACCATTGCCACCATCACCGCCATCTGGCCCACCTTTTGGAATAAACTTTTCACGTCGGAAGCTCACACAACCACTTCCTCCATTTCCAGCAATAACCGTAATTAAGGCTTCATCAATGAATTTCATATTTATTTCTCCGTATTAAACGGGATATTGTGATTTGACACCTCTATTAAATTTTAGATAATTAGATTACATTAATATATTGGCGTTTTTTCGATCCTTTAAATGATATTTTTACCTTACCGGATCTCAATGCAAATAAAGTATGATCACGTCCACAACCTACATTCATCCCTGCATGAAATTTCGTACCACGTTGACGAATAATGATACTACCAGCTTCTACTAACTCACTACCGTAGCGTTTCATACCAAGACGCTTAGCTTTAGAATCACGGCCATTGCGAGTTGAACCGCCTGCTTTTTTATGTGCCATTTATCAAAATCCTCTATTAAAAACTAATATTATTAATTTTTACGGTGGTAAACCATTGACGATGACCTTGTTTTTTGCGGTAATGTTTACGTCTACGAAATTTAATGATCTGAATTTTTTTTCCACGATCATGATCAATTATATCAGCACTAACTCTACCTCCTTTTACTAAAGGAGCCCCAATATTAATATTGTTACCATTTACAACCATTAATACCTGATCAAAATTAATGGTTTTTCCCTTAACGATCTTAAGCTTTTCCAGACGAATTATTTGACCAGTTTTTACTCGATATTGTTTACCACCAGTTTGGAAAACTGCATACATATTAAACTCCATTATATATTATTATATATAGACTCTTATATTAATTCATAATTTACTGGTATATAGCTAAGGATCATAATTATGATTATACTAAAGATTGTCAGTTGAACGAGCCCGCTTAATTTTAGCACCCAACATGGTCAATTTTTTATCAAGGTTTTCATATCCTCGATCGATATAATCGATACGATCAATTATGGTTGTACCATAAGCAATGCATCCTGCTATAATTAAACAGGCCGAAGCCCGTAAATCTGATGCAATTACTTTAGCAGCCAATAACCTTTTTACACCATAACAAATAAGATTATTATTATCTAATTGGACACTAGCTCCCATTCTAATTAATTCCGGTACATGACGAAAACGGTTTTCGAAAATTTTTTCAGTAATCACACCACTACCATCAGAAATAATATTTAACAGAGAAAATTGTGCTTGCATATCAGTTGGAAATCCAGGATATGGTGCCGTGCAAATATTAACCGCATGTGGTCGCTTTCCGTACATGTTAAGTTTGATCCAGTCATTACCAATAATGACTTCAGCTCCAGCTTCACGTAATTTAGCTAAGACAGCATCTAAGGTATGTGGCTGTGTATTACGACATAAGACACTTCCACCAGAAACTGCCGCCGCTACCAGAAAAGTTCCGGTTTCTATCCGGTCAGGAAGAATACTATAACTACCACCTCCAAGACGTTTGACACCTGTGATAGTGATGCGATATCCTCCTACTCCTCTAATTTTAGCACCCAGGGTATTTAAGAATCTAGCAGTATCCACTATTTCAGGTTCTCTGGCGGCATTTTCAAGAATAGTATCACCAATTGCCAATGTAGCCGCACACATAATAGTTACCGTAGCCCCGACGCTAACTTTATCCATCAAAATATAAGTTCCTTTTAACCGTCCATTGACAATACCATTCACCTCACTACCTTGTAAGCTGATCTTAGCTCCTAATTGTTTTAAACCATAAAGATGTAGATCAACTGGACGTGCGCCAATCGCACATCCTCCGGGTAGTGATATTCGACCCTTTCCGAAACGAGCTAGTAATGATCCTAGAGCCCAAATAGATGCTCGCATAGTTTTTACTAATTCGTCAGGAGCATAATATCTACTAATATTACTAGCATCAATCAATACTCGGTTATTATTAAATATCTGTTTAACTCCTAAATAACTAAGTAGTTTGATTGTAGTATTAATATCTATAATGTTGGGAACATTATGTATCTCTACAGGTTCTTCGGCTAATAACGTAGCAAACAGGATGGGTAAGGCAGCGTTTTTAGCACCTGAAATTAATATTTCACCATTGAGCTTAGTTGGTCCATGCACATAAAATTTATCCATGTTAATTATTTCTAATTCTAAATTATCATCAATCTATCAGCTGATTTAATTCATCCCATTCTTTAGTAGTATAAGTTTTAATAACAAGCGCATGGATGCTATTATTTGCAATATATTCCATCAGAGGTTTATAAATAAATTGTTGTTTGGTCAATCTGCTCATTTCTGAAAATTTATCATCTACAGCAATAATTTTAAAATGGTTACCATTACCGGTAACATATACTTTTTGTATAGATAAAGTATTCATCAGTATGTTTTGAATTTCAATATTTTCCATGATCTTTAATCTAATAAATTTTTATAAATAAATGATGAAGAATATCAAGTAATTTAAATAGCTAAACTTATCATTAGTACTATGTAAGCGGTAAATCAAATCTACCATAAAAGCATAATAAATAAAATTTAATAAACATCATTGATATTTTAAACCTATTCAATGATATAAAAATTAAACTAATCAGGTGAAAGAATTATCATTAATCTTAAAATAAGGTTACCTAAATATCTAACTGAGCCAAGATAATTAGAGCTAATAAAGCATTACAGGTTTCCTCATGTAGAGAGAAAATCATCTTCTAGTCTATTAGACTAGATCAATCAATTATTAAGTTTTGAATCATCAGATTATCTTTTGTTAACTTCAGATAATGGTTAGTGATAAAGAGATCATCTTATTTAAAAGATTTTAATTGCCGCATTTCACGTTCAGCTTCAGTTAGAGAAGCGAGAAACGCTTTTCTTTCAAAAAGTCTTTTCATATATTCATTAAATTCTTTTGAACTTGCACTATATAAATCAATACCTAATTTAGGTAAGCGCCAGAGTAATGGAGCTAAGTAACAATCCACGAGACTAAATGCTTCACTCATAAAGTACGATGTTTGATCAAAAATCCTCGCGATCGCGACTAGCTCTTCACGCAACTGTATTCTAGCAGCGTCAGCTCGAGGAACGATATCAGTTTCAATAATATTTTTTAAAGTATATAAATCTTGTTCTACACGATGCATCATTAATCGATTAGTACTACGCGCCACTGGATAAACTGGCATCAGTGGAGGATGAGGAAATCTTTCTTCTAGATATTCCATAATAATACGAGAATTATAAAGAGTAACGTCACGATCTACTAGTGTAGGCAGAGTACGATATGGATTAAATTGAATTAGATCTTGTGGAAGTCTATCTGATTCAATTTGTTTAATTACTACATTGACTGCTTTCTCAGCCAAAACCAGGCGCACCTGATGACTAAAAATATCCGTAGTACCAGAAAATAACGTCATTATAGAACGTTTTTTTGCCTGGACAGCCATATAAATAAATCCTCTTAATTAATCTTCAATAATCATACAGTGCTAAAGTTTTTATTGACTATAAATTGTAGCATGGGGTGGTTTGATTTTAGCGCTTGGAATATTGTGGACTGCGCCGAGCTTTACGTAGGCCAATTTTTTTTCGTTCTACCTGGCGTGCATCGCGTGTAACGAAACCCGCTTTACGCAAAACTGGACGTAAAGAAGCATCGTAATTTATTAAGGCACGTGTTATTCCATGACGAATAGCACCAGCTTGACCTGAAACTCCTCCTCCTTTAACAGTAATAAAAATATCTAATTTACCTAACATATTTACTAAATTAAGTGGTTGACACACAATCATGCGAGCGGTTTTTCGCCCAAAATATTGTTCAATTTTACGTTGATTAATAATGATATTACCCTTGCCAAGTTTCATAAAAACTCTGGCTGAAGAACTTTTACGACGTCCCGTACCGTAATGTTGAGATTCTCTCATAGAAAACCCTAATTAAATTTCTAGAATTTGCGGTTTTTGTGCTATATGATAATGTTGGTTACCCGCATATATTTTAAGTTTGCGGAACATAATACGTCCTAATGGACCTTTCGGCAACATCCCTTTAACAGCTTTTTCAAGAACTTTCTCGGGATGATTGGAAATCATATCTTTAAAAGAAGTTTTTTTAAGATTACCAATATAGCCAGTATGATGATAGTAAAATTTATTATAGTATTTATTACCAGTAAGAATAACTTTATTTGCATTAATAACAATGAGATAATCACCTGTATCGATGTGTGGGGTATATTCAACTCGGTGCTTACCTCGAAGACGTAATGCCAATTCTGTTGCTAAACGTCCTAATTTTTTTCTATTAGCATCAATTAAATACCAATTTCTAACGAGATCTGCTGATTTAACTGTAAAAGTTTTCATATACATGATCCTCAATTAATTACTCTTATTAAGAGTAACATTCTTTCACTCTTTTTACTTAATAATTATTTATTAATATATGTATGATATATACAACAGTTCATATGATTGATTATTGTATAATTTATAATTATACATGTTGTTTAACAAATTCTTTACCTATCTGAATATCTTTTCTTAATGTTTCTAACATTTTTTCTAAAAGATTTTTTTCAAAATCACTTAATGGACCAAGAGGTTTCAATTCAGCCACCCCTTGTTTACCTAAGAGCACCGGCTGGGCAAAGAATTTTGCATATTTACCATCACCTTCAACATAAGCACATTCCACGATATTTTTACCACCCTGTAATGCCATCACCATAGAAATTATAAATTTTGATGCTGCATATCCCATTGATAATGTGGCTGATCCATGACCAGCTTTGGCGTTTACTACTTCTGTACCTGCATTTTGAATACTTTTAGTAATCATCTCAATCTCATTTACTGTAAAAATAAGATCTGGGATTTGTGATAATAATGGTAAAATAGTTAATCCCGAATGACCTCCAATAACATTAACCTTAAAATCATTGATGGTTTTTCCTGTAATTTCAGTCACTAAAGTATTGGCTCGATTAACATCTAATGTTGTAATACCAAACAGTTTCTTTTTATTATAAACGCCAGCAGCTTTGAGAACTTCAGCGGCAATAGAAACTGTACTATTTATGGGATTAGTAATAATCCCAATAAGTGAGTTAGGACAAAAATTTGAAATCTGTTGACATAATTTATATACAATTTCAGCATTAACGTTAAATAAATCACAACGTTTCATACCAGGTTTGCGAGCCACACCAGCACATATCACAACTATATCAGCACCATGCAATACTGGCTTAATATCTCTAAATCCTTGTACTTTAACAGATGTTGGTATATGGCTTAAATCAGCAGCTATGCCCATAATTACCGGTAAAATATCATATAGATAGAGTTTTGAGTCACTTGGTAAATTAATTTTTAGAAGCAAGGTGAGCGCCTGTCCTATTCCACCGGCGGCACCTATAACTGCAATTTTCATGATTTATCCTTTTCTTTATCCATGAAATATTGTTTTTAACCACCAAAAATAAAGATAATATATTAATGTTTATTGATTTGTTTTTATTCTTCAATGGCTTTTCGCAATTTACTCATAGCATTTTTTTCTAGTTGTCGTACTCTTTCCGCAGAAACTCCATATTTTTCTGCTAAATTCTGTAATGTAGTTCTATGGTTTTCATTAAGCCAACGTGAACGAATAATATGCTGACTACGCTTATCTAGCAATTTTATTGCATCATTTAATTTACTCGTAGCATGATTTTCCCAATCGTTTTCTTCAATATTATCGGCAAACGCTGAATTTTTATCTTGCAGATATAATAGAGGTATAGGCTGAAATTTATTTTCATCAGATGTATCATTTCTACTATGTTCAATATTCGTATCTTGTGCTGCCATACGTGATTCCATTTCACGCACATCCTTACTTGAAACTCCCAATTCTCTAGCCACTAGATCAACTTCAGATTGGTTAAACCAGCCCAGCCTTTGCTTAGTTTTACGCAAATTAAAAAAAAGTTTTCTTTGTGCTTTAGTGGTGGCAACTTTTACAATCCGCCAATTACGTAAGACATATTCGTGTATTTCCGCTTTAATCCAGTGTACAGCGAAAGATACTAGACGCACCCCTACTTGAGGATTAAAACGTCTTACCGCCTTCATTAGACCAATATTACCTTCTTGAATTAGATCTGACTGAGATAATCCATATCCGGAATAATTTCTTGCTATATGAACTACAAAGCGCAAGTGAGATAAGATCAGTCTTTTAGCAGCTTCTAGATCACCATTATAATATAATTTTTTAGCCAGAAACTTTTCTTCATCTGCTGACAATATTGGCCAAGAATTAGCTATTCTAATATAGGATTCTAAGTTACCTAATGCTGCTACTGCTAAATTTTGCATATTTATGCTCATTCTAAATCCTCTGATGAATATTAAATTCATATTTTATCGCTGAAATTAATATTTATTTATTGATTTGGTTAATAACATCTCTAAAATTGCATAATTAAAATCCCCTTAATTTATTCATCTTGATAAAAAATTGCTTCTATAAATTCCTCGTAATTAAATGGACGTAAATCATCCATACTTTCTCCAATACCAAGATATCGAATTGGAATCTTAAATTGATTTGCGATAGAAAAAATTACACCTCCTTTAGCTGTACCATCTAATTTAGTTAGAGTAATTCCAGTAACTCCAATCATTTCATGAAATAATTTAGTTTGATTGATTGCATTATGACCTGTAGTCGCATCAATAATTAGCATTATTTCATGTGGAGCGCTGTTATCAATTTTTTTGATTGTACGAACAATTTTCTTTAATTCATCCATAAGATGCAATTTATTCTGTAATCTTCCGGCGGTATCAGCAATGATAACATCAATTCCACGAGATTTCGCAGATTTAATTGCATCAAATATAACTGAAGCAGAATCTGATCCGGGATGTTGAGAAATAACTGAAATACCATTGCATTTTCCCCAAAATTGTAGTTGCTCAATGGCGGCGGCTCTAAAGGTATCACCGGCTGCTAAAATTACTGATTTTCCTAAATTATGTAATTGTTTTGCTAGTTTACCAATCGTCGTAGTTTTACCAGTACCATTTACTCCTATTGCCAATATAATAAATGGAATTATCTTTTTATCAATTTGTAATGGTTTATTAATATCTTTTAAAATTTTGGCTAACTCTACTTTTAGAAGATCATAAATTATTTGTGTATTATCTAATGCATTTTTATTTAGCTTCTTTTTAAGATTACTAATAATACAAGACACTAAATCTATACTAAGATCTGCTAAAATCAGTTGTTCTTCTATATTATGAAATAAATGTTCATCTATTTTATTGCTATTTAATAAATTAGCTAATCCCGTACCGATGTTATGACGGGTTTTAATTAATTGACGCTTTAATTTTTCGAATAAATTATTATCTAAATGATATTTGATTTTTGATTGCTTATCTTTCACTAGAGTACTACTCGTTATGATTAAAATTAATTTAGATTTTAAATCTAATTAAAGTATAGGGCACATTAATAATATTCTATTAGATTAAGAGAATCTTCTACAATCTATTTTTAGATACAAATGAAAATAAAATGTAATGCTAATTACCATGGTAATATTAGGATTATTGGTGGTAAATGGGGTGGGCGTAAGTTACCAATTTATCTAAACCGCAATTTGCGACCTACTACACATCGAGTGCGAGAAACACTATTTAACTGGTTATCCTATGAGATCCAGCAAGCACATTGTCTTGATTGTTATGCTGGAACGGGTGCTCTATCAATTGAAGCATTATCTCGTCATGCAGCTTCTGCAACATTATTAGAATTAGAACGTAATATTGTTTTTCAAATTAAAAAAAATTTAGTACTACTCGGTACTACTAAAGGTAAAGTAATACATACTAATACATTAAGTTGGTTGGCAAACCAAGGAGCGCCATTTAATTTGGTTTTTTTAGATCCACCATTTAATGGTAATTTTTTAGAATTAACTATACCATTATTAGAAAACCATGGCTGGTTAGCAGATGAAGCGTGGATTTATGTTGAAAGTAATGCTAAAATCCACAAATCCTTACTAATACCTGAAAATTGGGAACTTTATAGGATGAATAAAGCAGGTCAAGTTTATTATAATTTATACTGGCGTAAGAAAAAAAATCCACATTACTAATGTAATTTGGTTATCAAAGGTATTATTTTTTTTTATTCACACATAATGGGAAAGTAGCAATATTATCTCCAATTTCCTTAAGAATTTTCCTATCCTTGGTTTTTACTATATCAATGCGAATCACCGCTTGTACTGGTATATAACTTTTAGTAACATCTTTAAATTCAATTTGTAATTTTTCAGTACTAGGATCTATTAAAACGGTAGACGATGTAGTGAAGATAAAATCGCAAATTTCTATAAATCCGAATAGACTACTATTCGATATTTCACGAACATACAGCTGATAGTTTTTACTATTATTTATAAACTGTATTCGGTACAGGATTCGATCACTGCTCATTGAGTCTCTCTATATAGATAAATAAAGTATTCTATTTAGATAGAATACAACTAGATGCTACATGATATGTTTCTAATTTAATTAGAAATTATTTATTTTAATTTTGAACTTTACTAGCTATTAAATTTGAGATTACCTCTAATTTTAAAAGTATAGGGATCTTATTAGTTATTATTGATTTAGCAATTTTCGCCGATCTTTTACTGCTGATCAAGCCATAATGGCAAGCTATGATTTTAATAGGTACTGCAACTTAGTAAAAGTATTCAATAGTACCAAGTAAAATTAAATTTTAATAACAGTATATTAGCAATTGATTAAAAAAAAACAATATAATTCTTATTAGTTTTCTGGGGTTTCTTTCAGTTTTTTTATTATAAAATAAAATGGTACATTTAACGTTGATTGCTCTAAAAGTTCGTGATCCATAAATTGACAAAAGAGAGGAATATCTCTAATAGCAGCTGGATCATCGGTAATGATCAGTAGGGTTTCATCATTTAGCATCTGGCGTACAGTTTTACGTACTATCATTAATAGTTCTGGACAGCGTATGCCTAGGGTATTTATCCTATGAGTAGGAGTAATAGAAAATTTATACATATTTCATAATAGCTCTAGTAGCTCCCTCCATATAATTTATCCTTTTAAAAGATAATTTTACACTAAAAGCAACTACTAATAATAATAATAAAAAAAAGTAACATTTTACTTTGACTGATAACTAGTATTACTGATAATAATCTACGCTGATAGATAATCAATGGCGTGGTTTTATTTATGTTAAATGTTTTTGCAAGTCTTGAATATCAAACTCTATTACTACTCGTACTTGCATTAGTTTTTGTTTTATCATATGAAATGATAAACGGTTTTCATGATACAGCAACTGCTGTGGTAACAGTTATTTATACCCGTGCTCTGCATAGTTCAATAGCAGTATTAATGGCAGGATTATTGAATTTTTTAGGAGTTATATTAGGTGGATTAAGTGTTGCCTATGCAATAGTTCATCTATTGCCTACAGATTTATTGATCAATGTTAGCTCTGGTCATGGATTAGATATGATATTTTCTATGCTTTTGGCAGCTATCATTTGTAATTTAGTTACTTGGTATCTGAAATTACCATCTTCAAGTTCACACACTCTCATTGGTGCTATTCTTGGAATAGGTATAACTAATGCATGGATCAAGGGTTTACCTGTTATTAAAGCGTTAAATTTATCTCAAATTAGTAAAATTTTAATCTCACTAATAATCTCGCCTGTTATAGGGATACTAGTTGCTGGTCAATTAATTTATTTATTAAGATGGTATGGTAAGAGTCATCTTATCCATCTAACCCCTGTCGAATTTGAAAAAACTACTGGAAAAAAACAACCACCCTTTTGGATACGCATCCTCCTAATTATATCAGCGGCTGGAATCAGCTATTCACATGGTGCTAATGATGGTCAAAAAGGAGTAGGACTAATTATGTTAGTACTAATAAGTATTGCTCCTACCGCTTTTGTTATTGATTTAAATGCATCTGATTATAATATTGTACGGACACGCGATGCGGTCAATCATTTAGAGTATTTTTATAATAAATCGCCTCAAAAAATTCGTATTACAGATGAATTTTGTGAAAAAAATAATGTTCTTCAATCAGTAAAACATGCCAAGGATATTTTATTTAAAATTAATAATTATAAGCAAATAAATATTAATCATCGGATCAAAATCCGTCGTTTATTAATGTGTTTATCCGATGCTGCTAATAAATTGGCAAAATTACCTTCAACTAATTATAAAGATAAATATTTTCTGAATGTAATTCAAATTGATCTTCTAAAAACAATCGAATATGCTCCCATGTGGATTGTTATGGTAGTAGCTTTAGCGTTATCACTAGGAACTATGATAGGTTGGCAACGGATTACTATTACCATAGGTGAAAAACTTTGTAAAAATAGTATGACTTATGCTCAAGGTATCACTGCACAATTAACTGCTGCACTATCCATTGGTATTGCTAGTTATACCGGAATGCCCGTTTCAACTACACATGTTCTCTCATCATCTATAGTAGGAGCTCAACTGTTTGATGGTGGTGGTGTACAAATTAAAACTATTAAAAATATCTTTTTAGTTTGGATTTTTACTTTTCCAATAACAATGTTATTATCAGCATTAATATATTTAATATCAATTTATTCTATCTAAAATATAATTAGTTAATGCCATAATTATTTAACATTGCTTCAATTTGAGGTTCGCGTCCCATAAATTTTTTAAATAATATTATTGGTTCTTCTGAACCGCCTTTTTCAAGAATATTTTTTAAAAAAGATTTACCTGTCATACGATTAAAAATACCTTCTTCTTGAAATTTCGAGTAAGCATCTGCTGCTAATACATTAGCCCACAAATAACTATAGTATCCTGCCTCATATCCGTGGCTAAAAATATGAAGAAAAGAATGTGAAAATCGATACCAATCAGGATAAGGAACTACTGAAATTGAGTTTTTTATTTCTTTAAGTAGATCTAAAACTTGGGTACCTTGTTGAGGATTAAAATCGGTATGCAAACGTAAATCAAATAAACTTAATTCTAACTGACGAAGCAGAAATAAACCGGCTTGATAATTTTTAGCAGCTAATAATTTTTTTAATAGTTTTTCGGATAATAAATCCCCAGTTTGATAATGAGCTGAAATTAATAATAATGCTTTGGGTTCCCAACACCAATTTTCCATAAATTGACTTGGAAATTCAACAGCATCATATGGAATACCATATATTCCAGATACACCAAGAGTTTCAATACGGCTTACAAGGTGATGTATAACATGACCAAATTCATGAAATAAAGTAATAATTTCACTATGAGTTAAGAGTGCGGGATTATTATTAACAGGAGGACTAAAATTAGTCGTTAGATAAACTATTGGTTTTTGTAATTGACTGTTACGTCTAATAAAATCTAGACATATATCCATCCATGCACCACTGATTTTATTTTCACGAGTATATAGATCTAAGTAAAAACTACCACAAAGTTCATTATTTTCATTAAATAAATCAAAAAATCGAACATTTTGATGCCAAACTTCAATATTGTTTCGTTCTTTAATAGTTATACCATAAATAAGTTTTACTATTTCGAACATCCCATTTAAAACTTTTTCTTCTGGAAAGTAAGCACGAAAATGTTCTTCATTAATACCATATAAATGTTGTTTTTGTTTTTCACTATAAAAAGCAATATCCCAGGCATTTAATTGTTTAATATTATACATTTTTTTAGCAAATTTTTTTAATTGTGCCATTTCTTTCTCGGCTTTGGGGTGAATGCTTTCTAATAGTTTTTCTAAGAATTTTTTAACTTTTATTGGACTTTCCGCCATTTTAGTGACCATGGATTGATCGGCATAAGAAGTAAAACCTAAGAGCTGTGCCAATTCATAACGTAAAAGTAACTGTTCTTGTATAACAAGACTATTATCCCATTTTCCAGCATTTGGACCTTGGTCAGAAGCTCGCGTATTATACGCATAATAGATTTCTTCACGTAGTGCTTGATTCTCACACCATGTTATTATAGCTAAATATGTAGGAGTATTTAAATTTATCAACCATCCCTGTAAACCTTGATTTTTAGCTTGATTAGAGGCAGTAATTAAAGTTAATTCTGGAATTCCCTTTAGATCATTTTTATTGATGATCAGCTTATGCCACCCATTAGTAGCATCCATAACA
This sequence comes from Candidatus Dasytiphilus stammeri, assembly GCA_041944325.1. Classification (GTDB taxonomy): domain Bacteria; phylum Pseudomonadota; class Gammaproteobacteria; order Enterobacterales; family Enterobacteriaceae; genus Dasytiphilus; species Dasytiphilus stammeri_M. The sequence continues at coordinate 490,933 of CP145878.1, forward strand.
TTATTACTGTATTGAAAGCTAAGTTGTGAAAGACGTGAAATTATTTCAGCATAGCGTTTTTTTTTATTTTGATGTAATTCAATACCAGATAAGATAAAATCCCGTAAGGTATTATTTATCGTTTTTTGTTTTGCCGAATCCAAAGATAGATATTGATTGCTTTCTTTTACATTGCGCCAAGCATTATATAGTTCCTCATGCTGTCCTATCCAAGTGTGATATTCTGATAATAGAGAAAGACAAGTTTCGTAAGAGTGTCGTAATGCTACACTATTTTTCACTGCATTTAAATGACGAATAGGTGAATAAATCCGATTTAAATCTGAGGATAATTCTTCTAAGGGTTGACATAGAGTTTCCCAGGTATAAGGAGCTCCTTGAGCAAGAATTTTATTGACTTTTATACGGCAATTCTCTAAAAATTTTTTAACTGCTGGAACCATATGTTCGGGAAGAATAGATGCAAAAGGTGGATACTTAAAATTATTTAATAATGGATTATTCATAATTATTTTCTTATTTATTAGATTAATATTAATACTGTTATTTTATCATCCACAATATTAAACTATATCTGAGATCAGTCAAAATAACTAAATTTAAGAGTAATATTTATAATATGAGACGAATAATTTTTTGTAAATTTTTACAACGTGAAGCTGAAGGCCAACCATATCAAATTTATCCAGGAAAATTAGGACTAATGATTTATCATCATATATCTAAAGAAGCTTGGTCGCAATGGTTAACTAAACAAACTATTCTTATTAATGAATATAATTTAAATATGTTGAATATTGAAGATCGTAAATTACTTGAAGATAAAATGATCCAATTTCTTTTTAAGAAAAAATCCTAATTTACGAAATTAATTCATAATATATGTCAAAATTACAATTTATAGGAGAACTATTAGTTAGGTTACTGATACATGATGAAATAACTTACAAATATCATTTTATAATGACAATATATTAATTTAAATAATTATGAATTAATGCGCATAAATGCTGCTAGTAAATCTTCAATTAAATCATCTACATTTTCAAGTCCTACATGTAAACGAATGATAGTACCACTATAACTTAAATTATTTATAGGACGAATTTTGGCAAGAAATTCTGGTTGATTAGCAAGTATTAAAGATTCATACCCTCCCCAAGAATAAGCCATCTTAAAATACTTGAAATGATTGAGATAATCTTCAAGCTTTTCATCAGATAATCTCTTTTGTAAAATAAAAGAAAATAGCCCACTACTTCCAGAAAAATCTCGCTTCCAAAATTGATGTCCTGGACACTGATTAATAGCCGGATGGTTAACTTGATAAACTTCTGGACGCTCGGTTAACCATTGAGCGATTTTTATGCTATTTTTATGATGCTGTTTTAAACGCACCGCTAAGGTTCGTAATCCCCTAATTGCCATATACGCCGTATCAGCATCAATCATCTGTCCCATTAGATATGAAGTCTCCCGTAATTGGTTCCAACAACGTTCATTAGAAACAGCTGTACCAATCATATAATCAGAATGACCAATTAAGTATTTAGTGCCGGCCTGAAGAGAGACATCTACACCAAAATTAAGAGCATTAAATAAAACTCCTGCCGCCCAAGTATTATCAAGTATAATAACTGCATTAGGTATCCTTTGACGCACAATTTTTACAATATTGGGTACATCTTGAACTTCCATCGTGAATGAACCAGGAGATTCAATAAATACAACCTTGGTATTAGGTTTTAATTGTTCAGCAATATCATTTCCTATAAACCAAGTGACTGAAATTTGCATTTTGTTAAGAATTTGATTGCAAAATTCTTGAGTAGTTTCATAAGCGGTACTACTTACTAGTATATTCTCACCTGGAGAAAGAAATGCGATAATCGAATGTGCTACTGCCGCGGCACCGCAAGGATAAAGCATACATCCCGCACCATTTTCTAAATCAGCTATAGCATCCTGCAATGAAAAATGTGTTAGAGTACCTCGTCTACCATAAAATAATTCACCTTTAAACCTACCTGTAGTTGCATGTTCTTTTTCTGCTATACTCTCAAAAATAAACGAAGATGCTCTCTGAATCACCGGATTAACTGAACCTTGTGTATAACGTTTTTTACGACCCACTGTTACTAACTTAGTTTCTAATTTTTTTAAAATCATAATTCATACTCAGTTATTTATATAAATACTATTAGCTCTAATCTAAATTAGATGATTGTAGAATTTAGTAATGTATAAAAACAATTTACGAGATTATCGGTAATAATTTTTTATTTGAGCATGCATTTCTTGTAAAGAGGTTACTTTTTCTGTTGGATCAATTTGTAAAGTCATCATCATGGCAAAACTACTATTCAATGTTGTATCATATGGTATATTATATTGGATAGCACTACTACGAATAATCTTTGAATCTTCAATGGCTTGCCGTCCAGTAACCGTATTAACAATATAATCATATTCACCATTTTTTAATTTATCTTGAAGATACATTTGATCTTCAGTAATTTTATTAATTACACTAGATTTGATCCCTGCCTGCTCTAGTGCTTGAGCTGTACGATGAGTAACATCTAATGTAAATCCATGCTTTTGCAATTGTATTACCAACTTAACTACCCGATTGGTATCCTCTTCACGAACCAAAAGTAAAACTCTTCCAGATTTTTTTATTTGAGAGTTACTACCTAACATTGCTTTAGCAAAAGCTTCAGAAAAATTGCGGCCTACTCCCATAACTTCCCCTGTTGAACGCATTTCTAGTCCTAAAATTGGATCGACTCCAACGAATTTATTAAATGGAAATACTACTTCTTTTACCGCAAAATATGGTGGAATAATCTCCTGTGTAACGCCTTGCTCAATTAGCTTTTTTCCTACCATTACGCGAGCAGCAACTTTGGCTAGTGGAATTCCCGTAGCTTTAGAAACAAAAGGTACTGTGCGAGCCGCTCTAGGATTAACTTCTATTATAAATACCACCTCATTCTTCACTGCAAATTGAATATTGATTAAACCACAAATCTCTAATTCCAAAGATAGTTGTTTAACCTGTTGACGTATAATATTTTGTATATCAGTATTTAAGGTATAAGCTGGTAATGAGCAAGCAGAGTCTCCGGAGTGGATTCCTGCTTGCTCAATATGTTCCATAATTCCACCAATCAAGACATTTTTACCATCACTAATAGCATCGACATCAACTTCGATTGCATCTTCAAGAAAATGCTCTATTAGAAGAGGAGCATTGTTAGAAACATTCAGTGCTCTCTGGAAATAGAGCTTTAAATCCGATTCATCATAAATAATTTCCATGGCACGACCTCCTAATACGTAAGAAGGACGAACTACTAACGGATAACCAATGTTGATAGCGGTTTCAATAGCCTTTTCTATTGTGTAGACGGTAGCATTAGCAGGCTGTTTTAGTCCTAACTTTCTTAGCATATTTTTGAAACGTGCCCTATTTTCAGCACGATCAATTGAATCCGGATTAGTTCCTATAAGAGGAACTCCAGCTGATTTTAGCGCCGTGGCTAATTTTAAAGGAGTCTGACCACCATATTGAATAATAACACCTGTAGGCTTTTCTATGCGAACTATTTCCAATATATCTTCTAAGGTTACTGATTCAAAATATAATTTATCAGATATATCATAATCAGTTGAAACTGTTTCTGGATTACAATTGACTATAATAATTTCAAATCCCTCTTGCCGTAGCGCTAAAGCTGCATGTACACAACAGTAATCAAATTCAATTCCTTGTCCAATTCTATTGGGACCTCCTCCTAAGATTAAGATCTTTTGATTAAAATTAGCAGGATAAGCTTCACATTCATCTTCATAAGTAGAATATAAATAAGCCGTATTAGTAGGAAATTCAGCCGAACAAGTATCAACTCGTTTATAAACAGGAAAGATCTTATATTTTTCACGCATTTCACGAATTTTACTTTCTTGGAGTTTAGTCAATACAGCTAATCGCGAATCTGAAAAACCTTTGCGTTTTAAGGTACGTAAAAAATTGCTATTTAATCCACTGATACCCTGTTGTATTACTTGTTCTTCTAATTTAACTAATTCTTCTATCTGTATTAGAAACCAGTAATCAATACCAGTTAAGTTAAATACCTCCCTTAATGACATTCCTAATCTAAAAGCATCTGCAATATATAAAATTCTATCCGCTCCAGCATCTATTAACTCATGTTGAATATTAAAATTTTTAGTATGAATTTTTTCATCTAAACCATGTACACCGATTTCAAGACCCCGTAATGCTTTCTGTAATGATTCCTGAAAAGTGCGGCCGATTGCCATTACTTCACCTACTGATTTCATTTGTGTAGTTAGACGATCATTAGATCCAACAAATTTTTCAAAATCAAAGCGCGGAATTTTAGTAACAACATAGTCAATTGTAGGTTCAAATGATGCTGGAGTACCTCCACCAGTTATTTCATTCATCAATTCATCAAGAGTATAACCTACAGCTAGACGAGCTGCTATTCTTGCGATAGGAAAACCAGTAGCTTTGGAAGCTAGAGCTGACGATCTAGAGATCCGGGGATTCATTTCTACAACAATTAAATTACCATTATGAGGATTAATAGCAAATTGAACATTTGCACCACCATTTTCTACACCTATTTCACGTAGCACAGATAACGAAACATTACGCATAATTTGATATTCTTTATCACTCAAAGTTTGCGCTGGAGCTATAGTAATTGAATCTCCAGTATGAATCCCCATAGGATCCATATTTTCAATTGAACAAACAATAATACAATTATCATTTTTATCACGTAGTAGCTCTAATTCATATTCTTTCCAACCAATTAATGATTCGTCGATTACTATCTCATGTACTGGTGATAAATCTAATCCTCGTTTACAATATTCTATGAATTTAGTTTTATTAGACGCAATACCGCAACCGGTTCCACCCATAGTAAAAGATGGTCTAATAATACATGGAAATCCAATTTTTTGGGATCCTTTTAATGCTTCTTCAATAGTATGAGCAATATAATAACGTGCGGTTTGAAGACCAATTTTTTTCATAGCTTGATTAAAGCGTCTCCGATCTTCTGCTTGATCAATTGTTTTTATATTAGTTCCTATTATCGTTATACCAAATGCCTTTAGAACGCCGTGGCGTTCTAAATCTAGCGTACAATTTAGAGCAGTTTGTCCCCCCATCGTAGGCAATATCGCATCCGGACGTTCTTTTTCTATAATTGTGCGTATTACTTTCCAGTGAATAGGTTCAATATAAGTAGCATCTGCCATCTCCGGATCAGTCATAATAGTAGCGGGATTCGAATTAATTAAAATGACACGATATCCCTCTTCACTCAAAGCTTTACATGCTTGAGCTCCCGAATAATCAAATTCACATGCTTGTCCAATAATAATTGGACCAGCTCCAATAATTAGGATACTTTTTATATCAGTACGTTTTGGCATGTTTTTGATCCTATTGTAGGATTTTTAAACGATATTTTGAAATAAGAGCAATAAACTGATCTAAAATTGTGGTGGCATCATGTGGTCCCGGACTGGCTTCCGGATGACCTTGAAAACTAAATGCTGGCTTATTAGTATGTTGGATTCCTTGAATACTACCATCAAACAGAGATTTATGTGTAATCCGCAGATTAGCAGGGAGGGTATTTTCATCAACAGTAAAAACATGGTTTTGTGTAGTAATTATAATTTTACCATTATCAAGATTTTTAACCGGATGATTACATCCATGATGACCAAATTTCATTTTTTTTGTTTTAGCTCCATTGGCAAGAGCAAGTAATTGATGTCCTAGACAAATACCAAATAAAGGGATTTCAAAATTTAATAAAATTTTTATAGCTTTAATGGCATAACGACATGATGCTGGATCTCCAGGACCATTAGATAAAAAGATTCCATCAGGTTGAAATTTTAATGTTTTCTGTGCTGGAGTCTGAGCTGGAACTACTGTAAGATAACAACCCTTATCAACGAGTAAACGCAAGATGTTAATTTTAACTCCAAAATCATATACTACTACGTGAAATGGTAAAGGATGTGGATGTATAATCTTCTTCTGATTTAAGAAATTATTAATTTTAAAGGTTCCTTTAGTCCAAGTATATATTTTTGATGTTGAAACTAATTTGGCTAAATCCATACCTTTTAATTTTGGAAAATTACGAGCTTTTTTTAAAGCTTGCTGTGCTACACATATCTTATTAAGATTCTTTCCAATAACAATACATCCATTTTGAACTCCATTTTTACGTAATAAACGAGTTAATTTTCTCGTGTCAATCTCGGCAAGTGCAATAATACTATGATATTTTAAATAATCTGATAAATTTACTTCATTGCGGTAATTACTGGTGATAAATGATAAATTACGTATAATAAGACCTCTTACATGTATTTTTGAAGATTCTACATCTATGTTATTAGTTCCAACATTACCAATATGTGGACTAGTTAAGGTTACTATTTGGTGAGAATAAGATGGATCAGTAAGAATTTCTTGATAACCGGTCATTGAGGTATTAAAAACTACTTCACCTACTGTAATTCCTTCAATACCTATAGAATCACCGTAGAACTTTGTTCCATCTTCTAGAACCAATAATCCTGGCGTAATCACATTTTTCTCCTCATTAAAGAGAATCTATAGAAATTTACCTGCAAACTATTAAATAACTACAAAATATTCCTAATAAAACTGGTGATTGTGCCTCTAAGCTAATAAATGTATTTAAAATACATGCTGAGATTTACTTACTCTTAATTTTTTGCTGTCTTAAAATTTTTTAAGAAGTCTTTGCCAGAGCTCAAATTTAGAACATCATGCATACTATAAAATCCATGTAATTTATCATGGATCCATTTAGCAGCATGTATCGCTCCATAAGCAAAAATTATTCGATTGGATGCTTTATGACTAATTTCCAGGCGTTCACCACCTATATCTGCAAAAATCACGGTGTGTTCACCTACAATATTTCCAGCGCGCACGCTAGAAATACTAATTTTTTTAGCACCTAGTTCATTATTTTTTTCTTTTCCATCTATCGTACCTTGATTTAAATTATCACCAAGATTTTCGGTAATCACTTCTTCTATAGCCAAGGCAGTACCAGAAGGAGCATCCTTTTTATTACGATGATGCATTTCAATAATTGAAATATCATTAGTTTTTCCTAGAACTTGCGTAGTTAGTTCTACTAACATTAACATTACATTAATACCTATACTAAAGTTCATAGCAAATACAATAGCAATATCTGAAGCTGCTTTTTTAATGACCTTTTTAGTATTTTCATTCCACCCTGTCGTTCCTATGATCATATTTTTTTTTAATTGGCGACAAATTTTTAAATAATTTAAGGTTGCTTCTGGTTGTGTAAAATCAATTAATACATCAAATTTATCAGCGCTAATGTCTAATCTATCAGTTAATTTTACTCCTAAATTACCTATTCCAGCTATATTTCCAGCATCTCTACCTATTAAAGGAGAATTGTTTTTCTCTAACGCCACATTCAGAGATATTCCTGGGATTTTTCTGGTTGCTTGAATAAGCTTACGTCCCATACGTCCACCTGCTCCTGCAATAGCAATTCGCACCAATCTATCATTCATCAGTTTTCCTAATTGTTAATTTAGATCACCTTAGTAAATTAAAATTTCATTACTATTTTAAATCATTAACTCTTTTGGTAATGAAAATCTCATATTTTCCTGATTTCCATTTAATTCTTCTATACTTTCAATAAAAAAGTTATTCTTTAAATATTGTACTACTTCATTGACTAGAACGCCGGGCGTAGATGCTCCTGCTGTTATACCAACCGAAGAGATATTTTTTAACCATTGATTTTGTATCTCTATAGCTGAGTCGATTAAATAAACCTTTTTACAATTGCGATGAGCTATTTCAAATAATCTAGTAGCATTAGATGAATTACTCGAACCGATAACTAAAATCAGATCTGTCTTCATAGACAAATCTAACACTGCTTTTTGTCGGTTAGTTGTAGCATAACATATATCATTTTTTCGCGGTCCTGTAATTTGTGGAAATCTTTTTTGCAATAAATTAATAATATGATTAGTATCTTCTAAAGATAGAGTAGTTTGTGTCATGAAACATAAATTATTTTCTTTTTTAACATGCAAATCATAAACGTCAAGGGAAGATTGTACCAGATAGATCCCTGCAACTGAATTATTATATTGACCTAAAGTACCCTGTACTTCTGGATGGCCCGCATGTCCTATTAAAATGGCTTCAATACCTTGTTGGCTAGCACGAGCCACTTTCATATGTACTTTTTTTACTAATGGGCAAGTGGCATCTAATATAATTAAATCCCGATTTTGTGCTTGATGACGTACTTTATTAGATACTCCATGAGCTGAAAAAATTAGTATAGCTTTCTCAGGTACCTCAGATAAATTTTCAATAAAGATGGCTCCAAGTTCTCCTAAACTTCTAACTACATAACTGTTATGTACTATTTGATGATACACATATACAGGACTACCCCAGATTTCTAAGGCTCTTTTAACAATAGTTATAGCTCTTTTAACCCCAGCACAAAATCCTCGAGGATTAGCTAATAAAATGCGCATAAAATACTATTTACTGTCTTTATAAGAAAAAAACTTTTCAAAAATAATCAATATTATACCTATAAAAATCGCCAGATCCGCAATATTAAACGTTGGTAAATGCCAATTTTTAATAGAAAAATCAATAAAATCTATGATAAAACCATACGTAATTCTATCTAACAAGTTACTTAGCGTACCACCAAGAATTAATGCTAATGCTATATTATCAATCTTATTAAGACTTTTTAAATTAGACATCATTTTAATAAAAAAAAATCCGGAAAGTATCGAAATACTAATCAAAAACCAACGTTGCCATCCGTTTTGATCTGCAAGTAAATTAAAAGCCGCTCCAATATTATGAACATAATAAAAATTTAAATGTAAAAATGCTAATTTTGGGTTAATTTCATTCAAAACTAAGTAATTAATTACCAATTTTTTACTAATAAAATCTATAATTATTATTAGAACTGTTATCCATAACCAACTCAGTCCAGTTGATAATTTCGTACTCATACATAATGACGTTCTTCGCCCTTTCCCACTAGATTCATGACACATCGACCACAAATTTCAGGATAATCCATAAATTTACCTATATCTGTACAATAATGCCAGCAACGAGAACATTTTTTACCATCTGCTCTATACAATAGAAATTTTAAATTATGCAAATTGGAACTTTGTTGTGCTTCTTGAGGTGCTAATGCATAGTTAACCACTTTTGCAGTTGAGGTTAATAATATAAATTTCAGTTCTTCACCGAGACTCTTTAATTTATCTGCTATTGAACCTCTAGCATATAATATCACGGCTCCTTCTAGTGATCCTTTAATTTTTTTATTAGCACGCGCTAGTTCAATAGCTTTATTAATTTCACGACGCACTTTTAAAAGGTCATTCCAAAAGGCATCATTCATTAATTCATCTGATTTTAGATCAAATAATCCATCAAACCATTCCTCAGTAAATATATAAGGAGAACGATCTCCTGGTATAAATCTCCAGATTTCATCCGCCGTAAAAGATATAATAGGTGCTATCCATCTAACCATAGCTTCTATAATATAAAACATAACAGTTTGACAACTCCGATGAGCTAAACTTTTAATTTTAAATGTATACTGACGATCTTTGATAATATCAAGATAAAATGAACCCATTTCTACTGAACAAAATTCCATTAAATTTTTAATAACTGTATGAAAATCACAGTTTTCATAAGCAAAAATAATATTTTTCTGTCTGTATTTAGTTCTTCTTAATGCCCAACGATCAATTACTATCATTTCTTCTGGAGTTACTAGATCAATTTTAGGATTAAAACCTTTTAAATTAGCAAGTAAAAATCTTGCAGTATTGCGAATACGGCGATACATATCTACCGAACGATTGATAACTTCTTCTGATACCGTGATTTCTCGTGAGTAATCGGTAGAAGCAATCCATAAACGTAAAATATCACTACCATATTTTTCCATAATATCCTGAGGACTAATAGCATTACCAATCGATTTAGACATCTTTCTTCCATAATTATCTACGGTGAAACCATGTGTTAAGATTTTTCTACAAGGAGCTTTATCTTGTAAAGCTACTGAAATAATTAGAGATGACATAAACCAACCACGATGTTGATCTGAACCTTCTAAAAACATATCAATACTATGTTTTCTCAACTCTGAAGGCATATTCATTATAGAATAAATAGATGTCGAACCAGCATCAAACCACACATCTAATGTATCAAGTACCTTGACATAGTTTTCAGAGTCTTCAAAAATAAAATTTTTTAGATTTAAATCCCACCATGCTTGAATTCCATGTAATTCTACACGTTTTGCCACTTGTTCCATAAGCCACAAGGTATTGGGATGTAAGTCTCCATTATCTTTATGAATAAAAAGAGACATTGGTACACCCCAGGTGCGTTGTCTAGACACACACCAGTCTGGTCTGGTGGCTACCATACTAGTAATCCTTTTTTTTCCCCAATCTGGAATCCATTGAATTTTATTAATTTCTTCAATTAATTTATGACGTAATTTTTTATGATCCATATTAATAAACCATTGTTTAGTAGTATGGAAGATGATTGGTGTTTTATGTCTCCAACAGTGCGGATAATTATGCTCTATATAGTCTATATGTAGAAGTACACCACTTTTCTTTAAAAGATTAATTATCACTTTATTGGCAGCTTCGAAGATTTTTATTCCATCTAAGTATGGAGAGATTCCAGATTTATAATAACCATTCGCTTCAATAATATTAGCTATTTTAATATCATACTTTTTGCAGACTAGATAATCTTCTATACCATGAGCTGGAGCCGTGTGCACAGCTCCAGTACCTGTATCAAGTGTAACATGTTCTCCAAGTATTATGGGAATTTCTAAATTCAGAAACGGATGATAAAATTTTAAGAATTCCAGAGATTCTCCTAAAACTTCTCCTAGTATAGTCCAAGAAGTAATTTTTATGCGATTCATAACCGTGGTGATTAAATCTTTAGCTATAATCAATGCTTGATCTTCAATTTGTACTAGCTGATAATGGATTTTAGCATTTATAGCAATTGCTTTATTTGCAGGTAAGGTCCATGGTGTTGTCGTCCATATTAATACTGATATTGGACCATGCACATCTCGCGATCTAAATTTATTTTTAACTTCATTTAAATTTACTGCCTGAAAAGCAACATCAATCGATAAGGAATGTTTGTTAAAATGTTCTACTTCAGCATCCGATAATGCTGAACAACAATTTATACACCAGTATACGGGTTTATAACCTTGAATTAAATACCCATTAGCAATAATATGACTTAATACACGTATTATGTTTGCTTCAGTATGAAAATTCATAGTTAGATAAGGATTTTCCCAATCCCCTAAAACTCCCATACGTATAAAGTCTTTTTTCTGAAGTAGAATTTGTTGATTGGCATAATGACGACAAGCTTTTCTAAAATCTGTATGGCTAATTTTGCTTCCTGGTTTTCCTAGTTTTTGTTCTACTTTTAATTCAATTGGCAAACCATGGCAATCCCAACCTGGAATATAAGGAGAATCAAAGCCCGCCATTCCTTTAGATTTAATAATGATATCTTTTAGGACTTTATTAACTGCATGACCAATATGTAATAAGCCATTAGCATAAGGTGGTCCATCATGAAGAATAAATAACTTTTTACCTTTTTTAATATTACGAATAATGCGATATAGATTATCGTTATACCAACGTTGTAAGGTTTTTGGCTCGGTTTTTACCAAATCACCCCGCATTTTAAATTTAGTTTCCGGTAAATTCAAGGTTATTTTATAATCTTTCATTAATTTTTGATCTCATATTATTCTATGTAAATATCGATATTTTAAAATATCAAGTATAATAAATCTTGAGATGCTGTCTCTTTTATGAAGAGAAAATTCTTGACAAAAATCCAAAATAGATAACAATAAATAATTTTAATTAATCTTATATTAAGGAGCCGTAAAATTTTGGCTAAAATTCGTTCTGCTAAGAAACGCTTTTTAAAATCTGAAAAGCATCGCAAGCTTAATGCTAGTAAACGTTCAATGATACGTACTTTTATCAAAAAAGTACATGTAGCTGTGCAAAATGGTGATAAAACCACTGCTGAAAAGGCTTTTAAGGTTATGCAACCTATTATTGATCGCCAAGCTTCAAAAGGTTTAATACATAAAAATAAAGCCGCTCGACATAAATCTAAATTGATAAAAAAAATCAATAAAATGTAAATAAGATATTAAATTATAAATAGTCTAATTAGTTAGATTATCAAAAAACTTTTTAACTCCATCAAAAAAACTTTTTGAGCGGGGGCTATTTTTATGTTCAGAGAATCCACTGAAACTTTTTTCTAAATCCCTAAGTAAATTTTTTTGTTTGTCGTTAAGATTTACTGGAGTTTCTACTACTATTCGACATAATAAGTCTCCTTGATTTCCGGTACGTAAAGATTTTATACCCATACCACGCATGCGAAATAACTTACCTGTTTGAGTTTCCTCCGGAACTTTAATTTTAATTCTACCGCCTAGTGTAGGTACTTCAATTTCTCCACCTAGTGCAGCCATAATAAAACTTATCGGGACTTCACAATAAAGATTATTCTCTTCTCGGTTAAAGATGGGATGTTTTTTAACTTCAATTTGAACGTATAAATCTCCTGAAATTGCTCCACGTTCACCAGCTTCACCTTCTCCTGAAAGGCGGATTCGATCACCATTATCTACACCAGCGGGAATTTTAACAGATAAATTTTTATTTTTCTCTACTCGGCCACGTCCTCTACAAGTAACACAAGGATCTTTAATGATAGAACCACGTCCATGACAGTATGGACATGTTTGTTGTACCGTAAAAAATCCTTGACGTAACTGAATCTGACCAGAACCCTGACAATTTGGACATCTTATAGGTGAAGTTCCTAACTTGGTACCCTTACCGTGACATTTATTACATTTTTCAAATGTAGGAATACTAATTTTTTTAGTAACCCCGCGCACCGCTTCTTCAAGAGTTAGAATAATATTATAACGTAAATCCCTCCCTCTAGGGGTATGGGATTTACCACGACTTCGTCCTCCACCAAAGATATCACCAAAGACGTCACCAAAAATCTCACTAAAGTCGGATTCCGATGTTTCAAAACTATTTCCATGTTCAAAGGCGGTATGACCATATTGATCATAAGCGGCTCGCTTTTGTGGATCACTTAAAATTTCATATGCTTCTTTAATTTCTTTAAATTTACTCTCAGCTTGTTTATCACCAGGATTGCGATCGGGATGATATTTCATAGCTAAGCGTTTATAGGCTTTTTTTATATCGCGTTCTTCAGCAGATTTCAAAATCCCTAAAATCTCATAATAATCTGTTTTCGCCATTCTGATAGTCCTGTACTTAACATCCATAATGTACGAAAGAGATAAAAATTATAATTGTAGGCTATCCAAAATAAATAACCATAATCGTGCGGTTGTATTATCACATGATTATTTTTTATCTTCTTTTACCTCTTCGAACTCAGCATCAACTATATCGTTTTCTGTTTCTCTTTTAGAAGTATTTTCTTTCTTTACTGATTCTTCTGGCGAATTTTTTTGAGAAAATTCCATTAATTTTCCTGAAACTTTAATTAATGCCTGCATTTTAGATTCAATTAAAGATTTATCCTCACTTTGTGAGGCAGTATTTAACTCATTTAAGGCATTTTCAATACTTTTTTTGTCATCATGAGGAAAATTGATACCGACATCTTGAAGTTGCTTACGTGTGCTATGTGATAAATGATCTGCCTGATTGCGTAATTGTACTAATTCTTCAAATTTTCGATCAGACTCAGCATGTGCTTCTGCATCTCTTACCATTTTTTCAATTTCGGTTTCATTTAAACCTGAGGAAGCCTTAATAGTTATTTTTTGTTCTTTACCGCTATTTTTATCTTTCGCAGATACATGTAAAATACCATCGGCATCAATATCGAAGGTTACTTCAATTTGCGGTATTCCTCTTGGAGCCGGATGTATCCCATCAAGATTAAACTGTCCTAAAGATTTATTATGACTGGCTTGTTTCCGTTCACCTTGTAAGACATGAATAGTAACTGCAGACTGATTATCTTCAGCTGTTGAGAACACCTGACTATGTTTAGTTGGAATAGTAGTGTTTTTAGTAATTAATGAAGTCATTACTCCACCCATGGTTTCTATTCCTAATGACAATGGTGTAACATCTAATAAGAGAACATCTTTAACATCACCAGATAATACTCCTCCTTGAACTGCAGCCCCTACAGCAACTGCTTCATCTGGATTAACATCTTTACGAGGTTCTTTACCAAAAAAATCCGCTACTTTGGCTTGAACCATTGGCATTCGTGTTTGTCCACCTACTAAAATGACATCATTAATATTAGATACAGACAATCCAGCATCCTGTAATGCTATTTTTAACGGCTCAATTGAGCGATTTACTAGATCTTCTACTAATGATTCTAATTTTGCGCGAGTAACTTTAATATTCAAGTGTTTAGGACCATTGGCATCGGCAGTTATATAGGGTAAATTAACATCAGTTTGCTGTGCGGAAGACAATTCTATTTTAGCCTTTTCTGCTGATTCTTTGAGTCGTTGCATTGCCAAAGGATCATGATGTAAATCAATTCCCTGATCCTTCTTAAATTCGGTTACTAAATAATTAATGAGACGGCTATCAAAATCTTCACCACCAAGATGGGTATCACCATTAGTAGCTAAAACTTCAAATGTTTTCTCTCCATCAACATCATCAATCTCAATGATTGAGATATCAAAAGTCCCTCCACCTAAATCATATACTGCAATAGTGCGATTACCTTTACTTTTGTCAAGTCCATAGGCTAAAGCTGCCGCCGTAGGTTCATTAATGATACGTTTTACTTCAAGACCAGCGATCCTACCAGCATCTTTAGTTGCTTGACGTTGAGCATCATTAAAGTAAGCAGGTACTGTAATAACGGCTTCATTAATTGACTCTCCCAGATAATCTTCAGCGGTTTTTTTCATTTTTTTTAAAACTTCTGCAGATATCTGAGGAGGTGCCATTTTTTTACCTTTAACTTCTAGCCATGCATCTCCATTATCAGCAGCAACAATTTTATATGGCATAATATTAACATCGCGCTGAACTTCTTTATCTTTAAAACGCCGTCCAATTAAACGTTTAATTGCAAAAAGTGTATTCTTAGGATTGGTGATAGCCTGACGTTTAGCTGGCTGTCCTACTAGAGTTTCTCCATCCTGTGTGAAAGCAATGACCGAAGGAGTGGTACGATCTCCTTCAGCATTTTCTAAAACTTTCGGTTTATTACCATCCATAATTGCAACACAAGAATTTGTGGTGCCTAAATCAATACCAATAATTTTACCCATTTTAAAAAAACGTCTCCACTAAAATTTAGTTATTAATCTGGTTTTGAACCTTTAATAAGGGCAAATTATTGTACTTCCAGCGCCCATTATGTATCTAAATATTTATAGGTTCATTAGTTCTAACTAAATGGGGTTAGTTTTCACCTGATCAAGGGTTGAATAATAAAATTTTTATTATTAATAGGTAGATTTAATCAAATTAAATCTAAGCTAAGATGCTTGCAAACATTGCAAAATTACTTTATTCTATTAAAGATCCCAGATCTAGGATTTTTATTACTCATTTTTATAAGAAATGAGTAATATATATTATATATCGAATTATTATATTATAATTTCATTATATAAATTTATAATTCACTGGTGATGTTCTAAAATAAGGATAAAAAATGGCTGAATACCTTTTTACTTCCGAATCAGTATCAGAAGGACATCCGGATAAAATTGCTGATCAAATATCTGATGCTATATTAGATGCTATCTTACAACAAGATTTTAAAGCACGTGTTGCCTGTGAAACTTATATTAAAACTGGTATGGTTTTAGTTGGTGGGGAAATATCTACCAGTGCTTTGGTAGATATTGAAGATATTGTACGAAACACCGTACGCGAGATTGGATACATAAATTCAAATATGGGTTTTGATGCTAATTCATGTGCAGTAATTAATGCAATTGGTAAACAATCTTCTGATATTAAACAAGGAATTAATCGTTCTATTTTATTAGAACAAGGTGCTGGTGATCAAGGATTAATGTTTGGATATGCTACTAACGAAACCGAGGTTTTGATGCCAGCTCCTTTAACTTATGCTCATCGATTGGTAGAGCGACAATCTGTAGTCCGTAAAAATGGAATACTTCCATGGCTACGTCCAGATGCTAAGAGTCAAGTAACTTTGAGGTACGATGGAGGAAAAATTCTTAATGTGGATAATGTAGTGCTTTCTACTCAGCATAGTGAAGAGATTACTCAAAAATTTTTACATGAAGCAGTTATGGAAGAAATTATTAAACCAGTATTACCAGCAAAATGGTTAAATAATCAAACCAAATATTTCATTAATCCAACAGGAAGATTTGTTATTGGTGGTCCTCTTGGTGATTGTGGACTTACTGGACGTAAGATTATTGTGGATACTTATGGTGGTATGGCTCGTCATGGAGGTGGTGCGTTTTCTGGTAAAGATCCTTCTAAAGTAGATCGTTCGGCCGCTTATGCCGCACGTTATGTAGCTAAAAATATTGTCGCTGCTGGTTTAGCAGACCGTTGTGAGATTCAATTATCATATGCAATTGGGGTTGCTGAACCTACTTCTATTATGGTTGAGACCTTTGGCACTGGTAAAATATCTAATGAAAAACTTATTTTAATAGTTAGTAAAATTTTTGATCTTCGTCCATATAGTATAATTAAAATGCTAGATTTATTACATCCCATTTATAGAGAGACAGCAACCTATGGTCATTTTGGACGTTCCAAGTTTCCTTGGGAAAAAACTGATAAGATTACATTATTACACGAAGTATTAGATTTATAATTTTTAATATTTAAAAACTTAATGAAAATAGAGATTGTTAAATTTTTAGTAAAAAATATGCCTCTACCTCGTATTTATTCTCCTAATAAAATTCAAATTAATGATGAAATCATGATTAATAGTAAAATCACCCATTATGTACATAATGTATTAAGAATGAATCATGGTGATATCGTACAATTTTTTAATAATACCAATCTTATTTTTAATGCTAAGATTCTTAAAATTTATAAAACCTCGGCATTATTAAAAATTATTTCTTTCCAAGAGGAAAATAGAGAATCACCTTTACATATTCATTTGGGTCAAGTTATAACCCGTGGTTATAGAATAAAATTTGCTATTCAAAAATCTATAGAGCTAGGAGTAAACATTATTACTCCATTATTTTCTGAACGTTGTGGAGTCAAAATCAATCCACCAGAAATTGAAAAAAAAATTCAATCTTGGAAGCAAATAGCGATTGCTACTTGCACACAATGTGGTCGAAATCTAATTCCTCAAATTAGATTTCCCATGAAATTAGAACAATGGTGCGCTGAATCAACATCTGATTTTAAAATTAATTTTGCTCCAAATTCTAGTAAAAAACTTAGTTTTTTACCTAAAAAAATCCAATCATTGCGTTTGCTTATTGGTCCCGAAGGAGGTCTATCAGACGATGAAATCGCTATAACTGCTGAATATGGTTTTACTAATATTTCTCTTGGGACACGTATTTTACGTACCGAAACAGCAAGTATTACGGTCATTGCTATATTACAGGCTTATTTTGGTGATCTTACTTAAAGATGGTGAATAAAATGATCAAATTAGGCATAATTATGGATCCTATTTCTAATATTAATCTTAATAAAGATAGTAGTTTTGCTATCTTATTAGAAGCTCAAAGACGCCAATATGAAATTCATTACATGGAACTAAACGATTTATTTCTACAAAAAGGTAAAGCATGCGCGCGGACCAGAATTTTAAATGTAAAAAATGATCCATATAAATGGTATTCATTTTTTAATGAATATGTTATTGAGTTACATGAACTTAATGTCATTTTTATGCGTAAAGATCCACCATTAGACCAAGAATTTATTTATGCTACCTATATACTTGAACATGCTGAAAATAAAGGGACGATTATAATAAATAAACCACAAAGCTTACGGGATTGTAATGAGAAAATTTTTATTACTTGGTTTCCAGATTTAATACCAGATACTCTAGTAACTAGAAATAAATCCCAAATCTTGAATTTCTGGCGTAAACACAGTGATATTATTTTAAAACCACTGGATGGTATGGGTGGTTCATCTGTATTTCGTATTACACCAAATGATGTTAATGTCTCAGTTATCATTGAAAATTTAACTGCTAATGGTAAATGTTACTGTATGGCACAAGAATTTATTACTGAAATTATAAACGGCGATAAACGTGTCTTCATAGTAGATGGAGAGCCGATTCCTCATTGTTTAGCAAGAAAAGCTCAAGGTACAGAGACCCGTAGTAATATCGCGGTAGGAGGTATCGGAGAAGTACAATCTTTATCTGTAATAGATATGCAAATTGTAAGACGGATTACTCCAATTTTACAACAGAAAGGTTTACTATTTGTAGGATTAGATATTATTGGTGATAAACTTACTGAAATTAATGTCACTAGTCCAACTTGTATTAGAGAAATTGAGGCAGCATCATCATATTCTATAACTAGCAAGTTAATGAACATGATCGAAAAACGTTTGTGATCTTAATTATTAAGATTTTTAATCTTTAAAAATGGAAAATATATCATGACAATATTAGCTTTTGATTTTGGTACTAAAAGTATTGGTGTAGCTATTGGACAAACTATTACTAAAACTGCTAATCCTTTACCTGCTGTTCCCGCAATATCTGGTAATCCTAATTGGTTGAAAATTAAAGCACTGATTTCCGAATGGCATCCTGATAAAATAATTGTCGGTTTACCAATTAATATGGATGGTTCCGAACAGTGGGTTACTAAGAGTACCCGAATCTTTGCTGATTGCATATCTAAACGTTTTAATATCACTACTGAGTTACATGATGAACGAATGACTACTATAGAAGCACGGGATATACTATTTAGAATTGGGGGTTTTCGCGCATTAAAAAAAAACATATAGATTCAATAGCTGCAGTTCTTATATTAGAAAGTTGTTTTCAGATAAAAATTAATCAGTAATATCAAGATTTTCCCAAGAGGATTACTAAAAAATCAATATGAATAAAATTCATAAAAATTTATTAAATGTACGTCATAAAATCTATACTACTGCAGTAAAGAGCAATAGAAATCCAAAGGAAATTACATTAATTGCTGTTAGTAAACAGCAATCTCACCATAATATACAAGATGCGATTGCTGCCGGGCAACTTAACTTTGGTGAAAACTATGTCCAAGAAGGTATAAATAAAATTAAATCCATTAAATGCCAACAGAAATTATGTTGGCATTTTATTGGTCAATTACAATCTAATAAAAGCAGGATAGTAGCAGAGAATTTTAGCTGGTGTCATACCATTGATAGATTACGCATAGCACAACGTCTTAGTGAGCAACGTCCCACCTATTTACCACCTATTAATGTATTAATTCAAATTAATATTAGTGAAGAAAAAAGTAAATTTGGTATTAGTTTAACAGAATTAACTAAATTAGCCCAAGCAATGGTATTAATGCCAAGGTTATCATTACGTGGAATTATGGCTCTTCCTTCATTAGAAAAATCAACTAATTTATCAGTTTATCATCATATAGCAACAGTTTTCCAACAGTTAAAAAGCCAATATTCTACAGTGGATACTTTATCTTTAGGAACCAGTTCTGATATAGAAGCTGCCATTTTATCTGGAAGTACCATGATACGTATTGGCCGTGCGATTTTTGGTGAACGCAATATTTACACGATTTAATATAGATAATGACAAGAATCAAGGTAATTCATGCTAATAATTTTATCTATAATATTTAAAACTATCATCAACTTATATATCATCGTACTACTATTATTTACTTGGATGCAATATATTAAATATGATTTCAATCATCCTTTTATTCAGCCATTTCTAGAGATTTTTAAATTTATAATTATAGATAAATTTCCAGTGGAAGTTACTTCATTTTTGCAAGCTTTGCTGCTTGCCAGTATTAAACATCCAATGGCTACTTTCCTAAAATTTGAAACCTTTCCTCTTCATTTTAATTATACTGAGATTATGATCGTTGGAATAATAACTTTAATAAAATATTTCGGGTATCTAATTTTATGGATGATTATTATTCGTTATATAATTTTTTTGATTTACCCAGGAAATCATCCTGCGGTTCATATAGTTTCTGAACTAACAAAAGTAATCATAGTTCCAATTAAAAATTTATTTAAGATAAAAATTTCCATTGATATTTATTATCTTTTTTTAATTTTAATTTTATATATGTTTAATTATATAGGTATAATTTTATTACCAGAAATTTGGCGTAAACTCTAATGTCTAATTAAGAGAAAATCTTAAAAAAATTCAAATTTTTTGATACATGATATCTCTAACTATATAACCCAAAGCTATACCCCGGTTTTCAAATTTAGTTAAAGGACGTGTGATAGGACGAGGTATATAATTTTTTTCTTCTGAGAGATTTTTATAACCAGAAATATTATTCATAACTTTAATAATATCTTCAGCATATGGTGCCCAATCAGTTACTATATGAAAAATTCCTGTGGATTGTAACTTCCTGAGTACTAATTGAGCAAAAGATAATTTAATAAGACGACGTTTATGATGACGTCTTTTTGGCCAGGGATCTGGAAAAAAAAGTTGTACGCAATAAATTGAATTATCTGGTAACATTTCGGTAAATACCTTGATCGCATCATGATAAATCAGTCTCAAATTATACAAGTTTGCTTGATGAGCTAAACCTAAACAAGATCCTACTCCTGGTAAATAAACTTCAATACCAATAAAATTATTTTGAGGATTATTAATAGCTTGTTCAATTAAGCTGTATCCCATTCCAAAACCAATGTCAATTACTAACGGAGCTTGGTTAACAAATAAGCTACTAAGATTGAGTTTCTGATTGTTATAAACTACACCTATAGTTTGCCAATGCTCATTTATAGCACGACGTTGACTTTGAGTAATACGTCCTTGACGACACGCAAAACTGCGAATTTCAGCCGTTAAATTATTTAACATAAATTTTTAGTATAAAAATTTAATAATTTGCTTCAAGATACAATAATATTTCTCATACATATGTAACGATTACTAGATAACATCTCATTTATTCTGCAAGAAACAATGACGATTAAATCAGATTTTAAAGAGGTAACTGTGAAGATCAATCAAATGTTATATACATCTAATATATGCTACTGGGGTAATAATTATTTTAATATTAATGAATTAGGGCATATTATGGTATGTCCTACTCCTAATGAAGAAGGAACACCAGTTGAAGTTAATTTAACACAAATTATACAGAAAACTACTTGCAATGGTCTGCAATTACCAGCTTTATTTTGTTTTCCACAAATCTTGCAACATAGATTGCGCTCTATTAATGCTGCTTTTAGAACTGCTCGCAATCTCTATGATTATCAAGGTGATTATTTTTTAGTATATCCTATTAAAGTCAATCCGCATTATCGTGTAATAGAATCTTTAATTAATTCTGGAGAGAATTTTGGTTTAGAGGCAGGATCTAAAGCCGAATTAATGGTGGTATTAGCACATGCTGGCATAAAAAATATGGTAATCGTGTGTAATGGCTATAAAGATCATGAATATATTCGTCTTGCTTTAATAGGATCAAAATTAGGGCATAAAATTTATTTAGTTATTGAAAAATTAACGGAGTTAATTCCGGTGTTAAAGATTGCAGAACACCTTAAGGTAACTCCTAGGTTAGGGGTACGCATCCGTTTAGCATCACAAGCCTCTGGTAAATGGCAATCTACTGCTGGAGATAAATCTAAATTTGGATTAGCAACTCTACAAATTTTACAAATAGTAGAAATGCTTAAAAAAGCCAATATGCTTCATAGTTTACAACTACTACATTTTCATATGGGATCGCAATTAGCTAATCTGCGTGAGATTGTCTGTGGAATTCGTGAAGCCGCACGTTTTTACGTTGAACTTCATAAACTTGGAGTACAAGTTAAATGTTTTGATGTTGGTGGTGGATTAGGCGTAGATTATGAAGGGAGTACATCTCATTCAGATTTTTCAGTAAATTACAGTCTGAATGAGTACGCTAAAAAGGTGATTTTTAGTATTGGTGAAATATGTAAAGAATATTGTTTACCTCATCCAATTGTGATTACTGAATCTGGTCGGGCAATAACTGCTCATCATACTGTATTAGTATCTAATATAATTAATGTAGAAATTAAGGAATTTAATCTTCCAGAACCACCGAGTAATCAGGCCCCTAAACCTTTAATCAATCTCTGGCATATCTGGCAAAAAATCCAAGTTACTCATGAAATTAGATATTTAATAAAGTGGTTATCTGATAGTCAGATGAATTTAAAAGATATTAATAAAGGTTATATAGATGGAAGTTATGATTTAAAACAACGAGCGTTGGCTGAACGATTTTACCTTAATATTTGTAATAAAATTAAAAATTACTTAGATCTTGAGAAGATTGATCATCGTCCTATTATTGATGAACTTCAGAAACTCCTAGCTGATAAATTATATGTTAATTTATCCCTATTTAATTCTATGTTAGATGTATGGGGCATTAATCAATTATTTCCGGTACTTCCCCTTGAAGGCTTAAATCAGCCGGCAGAAAGACGTGCTATTATACTTGATATTACTTGTGATTCAGATGGAGCAATTAATCATTATATTGATGGTAAGAATATTGCAACAACTCTACCTATGCCACATTATGACAAAGAACATCCACCATTACTAGGATTTTTTATGTTAGGTGCTTATCAAGAAATTCTTGGAAACATGCATAATCTTTTTGGCAAAACCAAAACTGTGAATGTATATATATCATCTAACGGAAAATATGAATTACAATGTTATAGTAATGGGAATAATATTGCTGACATGTTACTTTATGTAGGATTAAATCCGGAGAAATTACTCAATAATTTTATTAATCAAATGAAAAGTACTAATTTGGATGAGAAGTGGCAGAAGAAATTTTTAGATGAATTTAAAAACATTTTATATCGATCTCCTTATTTACAACAAAATTAATATATTAAAATCATTTAAATTTAATGTTATCTAGTGAGTTGGAGTTAAATAATGAATATTTTACCGTATCAACTAGACAAATCTTTAGTATCTAATGCTTTCGGATTTATGCGTTTTCCAGTTAATTTTAATCCTTATCATTGTTCGGAAATAGAATGGGTTATTACTGGAATTCCATTTGATATGACAACTTCAGGACGTGCTGGCAGTAGACATGCCCCCGGAGCCATTAGACATATTTCGGTAAATTTAGCATGGGAACAAAAACGTTGGCCTTGGTCATTTGATATTAGAAAAATTTTAAACATAGTTGATTGTGGTGATTTAATATATAATTTTGGTGATATTCAAGACATGAGTGTTAAATTACAAAGGCACACAGAAAAATTATTAACAAATGGTAAAAAATTATTATCAATCGGTGGTGATCATTTTATCACTTTGCCAATACTTCGCGCTCATGTTAAGTTTTTCGGTAAAATAATATTATTACATTTTGATGCTCATTCAGATTGTTATCAGAATAGTAATCTATATGATCATGGCACAATATTTTATCATGCGATTAAGGAAAATTTAATTGATTCTGAAAATTCTATACAGATAGGAATTCGTACAGAATATAATCTAAAAACAGATTTTACTATTTTTAATGCGGCACAAGTAAATGACGATGATATCAATAAGATATTAATCTCAATAAAAAGAATCTTGGGCAGTAGACCAGTATATCTAACATTTGATATTGATTGTTTAGATCCAGCATTTGCTCCAGGTACGGGAACTCCTGTAGTAGGAGGGTTAACTACTGATAAGGCTCTAAAATTAATTCGTGGCCTCAAAGGAATTAATATTATAGGTATGGATGTAGTAGAAGTATCACCACCCTTTGATCATAGTGAAATTACTAGTTTAGCAGCGGCAACCTTAGCATTAGAAATGTTACATGTACAAGCGGCAACTAAATTAGCAACTAATATCAATTAAATTTCGCATATACATTTAAAAACGTGAGGTGTATCTAAAATAGATGAGATCAATTTAGTATAAAATCAAATCATTAATTTTAATTAAAGATCTTATAGAAAGCTCAAGATAAATGGAGTAGAAAATGCCTTCTCGCAAAGAGCTTGCGAATGCTATTCGTATTCTAAGTATAGATGCTATACAAAAAGCAAAATCTGGACATCCTGGTACCCCAATGGGAATGGCTGATATTGCTGAAGTTTTATGGCGTGAATTTTTAAATCATAATCCTCTAAATCCTGAGTGGTTTAACCGCGACCGTTTTGTACTTTCTAATGGTCATGGTTCAATGCTAATTTATAGTCTTTTACATCTAACTGGTTATAAATTACCAATTAGTGAAATCAAAAAATTTCGCAACTTATGTTCTCAAACACCTGGACATCCTGAATTTGGAAATACTGTTGGTGTCGAAACTACTACTGGACCTCTAGGACAAGGACTAGCTAATGCTGTAGGTATGGCTATAGCAGAACGCACTTTAGCGGCACAATTTAATCGACCAGAACATAATATAGTAGATCATTATACTTATGTATTTATGGGAGATGGTTGTCTGATGGAAGGAATTTCGCATGAAGTCTGCTCATTAGCGGGAACCTTAAAACTAGGAAAATTAATAACATTTTACGATAATAATGGTATATCTATTGATGGTAAAATTACTGGATGGTTTACTGATAATACAGCCAAACGTTTTGAATCCTATGGTTGGCATATTATACCTGATGTTGATGGTCATAATCATGAATCTATTAGTAAAGCTATAAAAAAAGCCGTGAATGTCATTGATAAACCATCCATTATAATATGCAAAACTATCATCGGATTTGGATCTCCAAATAAATCGGGTAAAAATGATATTCATGGTGCACCATTAGGTGAGTCCGAAATAGCAGCTACTCGTAAATTTTTAAATTGGAATCACCCGCCATTTATTATTCCCAACGAAATTTATTTAAGATGGGATGCAAGAGAAACTGGTTTAGAAAAAGAAACTGTATGGAATAGGAAATTTGCTAATTATCAAAAAGTTTTCCCTCATTTAGCTTCTGAATTAGTGCGCCGCACAAATAACCAATTACCTGAATCTTGGCATAAAATAACTAAAAAAATTATTGAAAATTTACAAAGCAATCCGGATAATATAGCGGGTCGCAAAGCTTCACAAAATATATTAGAATGCTTGAGTCCATTCTTACCGGAGTATTTAGGTGGATCAGCTGATTTAAGTCCAAGTAATCTAACTATGTGGTCTGGTTCGAAATCTATTGATAAAGATACCGCCGGTAATTATATCCACTATGGAGTTCGTGAATTTGGTATGACTGCTATAGCTAATGGAATAGCTTTGCATAGAGGATTCTTAGCTTATACAGCTACGTTTTTAACTTTTGTAGAATATGCGCGAAATGCCGTAAGGATGGCTGCTTTAATGAAGATTCGCCAGGTAATGATTTACACTCATGACTCTATTGGTTTAGGTGAAGATGGTCCAACACATCAACCAGTAGAACAGTTAGCTAGTTTGCGTCTTACTCCTAATCTTAGTACCTGGCGTCCTTGTGACCAGGTTGAGTGTGCAGTAGCATGGAAATATGCTATTGAACGTTTGGATGGTCCTACTGCCTTAATATTATCTCGTCAAAATTTACCACAACAAGACAGATCAATGAAACAATTAAGTAATATAGTGCGTGGTGGATATGTGTTAAAATCATGCCTTGGACAACCAGATATTATTATAATGGCTACCGGTTCAGAAGTAAATTTAGCAGTGACTGCGTATCTTAAACTCAGTGCAGAAGGACATAAGATTCGTGTAGTTTCGATGCCATCTCCTGATGTATTTGATCTTCAAGATGAAGTTTATCGTGAAACCGTATTATCTAAAACGGTAAAAAATAAAGTTGCTATTGAAGCTGGGATTGCAGACTTTTGGTATAAATATGTTGGTTTGAATGGAGCAATTATTGGAATGCATACCTTTGGTGAATCGGCACCAGCTGAGATACTTTTTAATTATTTTGGTTTTAATTTAGAAAATGTTATTAGGATAGTAAGGCAATTATTAAAAAATAATAATATGCCATAATGGTTTAATTGATAATTAAGCCACTTAAAATATAAAAATTGCTGATAATCATGACTATTCGTATAGCTATTAATGGATTTGGACGCATCGGCCGCAGCGTATTGCGGGCTTTATACGAAACTGGAAGACGTAAAAATTTTATAGTAGTTGCCATTAATGAATTAGCAGATATATCAGGAATGGTCTATCTTTTAAAATATGATACTATTCATGGACGTTTTGCTTGGAATGTACATAAAGATAGAGAAAGGATATGGATTGACAAAGATCTCCTATATATATTTCATTATAGTGATATATTTATGTTACCTTGGGCAGATCTTAAAGTAGATATTGTACTAGATTGCACTGGGATATACGGAAGTAGGTTGGATGGAGAAGCTCATTTGAGATCTGGAGCTAAAAAAGTCCTTTTTTCACACCCAGGTGATGTAGATCTTGATGCAATAGTTATATTTGGTATAAATGATACTACATTAAAAAGTAGTGATCGGATTGTATCGAATGCTTCATGTACTACCAATTGTGTAATACCTATAATAAAATTACTTAATGATGCATTAAATATCAAATCAGGTATGATTACATCAATACATTCGGCTATGCAGAATCAGCCGATTACTGATACTTATCATAGCACGAATTTACGAATGGGGCGAGCGGCGAGCCAATCTATTATTCCAGTAGATACTAGTATCACTATGTGTCTTACACGTATTTTACCTGAATTTAGCAATAGATTTGAAGCTATATCTGTTAGAGTACCTACGATTAATGGTATAGCTATCGATCTTAACATAAATGTAGAAAAATCAGTTACTGTAAAACAAGTTAATGCAATAATAAAAGAAGCAAGCCATGGTAAATTTAATGGTATAGTTGATTATACTGAATTACCATTAGTTTCAATAGACTTTAATCATGATCCACATAGCACAATTGTAGATGCTACACAAACTCGAGTAAGTAGCCATCATTTAATTAAAACTCTACTGTGGTGTGATAATGAGTGGGGTTTTGCAAATAGAATGTTAGATACAGCTATGGCAATGGCTAAGATTAGTTTTTAGAGTTTTCTAGATTTCTAGAAAAGAGGTAATAATCTACTATAAACTCTGAGGATACATCATGTCTATAATGAAGATGACAGATTTAGATTTAGCAGATAAACGAGTTTTAATAAGAGCAGATTTAAATGTACCCATTAAAAATGGCAAAGTAACATGTAAAAGAAGAATTAGTGCTTTTTTACCTACTATTGAAATGGCTAGAAAAAAAGGCGCTAGAATCATGGTTTTTTCTCATTTAGGAAGGCCAACTGAAGGTAAATATGATGTAAATTTTTCTTTGTTACCGGTAGTTAAAATTATAAGAGATAAAATGAGTTGTCCAATTAAGTTTATAGCAGATTATCTTAATGGTGTAGAAATAGCCAAAGGTGAAGTAATTATCTTGGAAAATGTTAGATTTAATCAAGGGGAAACCAAAAATGACGATACCTTATCTCAAAAATATGCGTCCTTATGTGATATATTTGTAATGGATGCTTTTGGAAGCGCTCATCGAACTCAAGCATCAACGCATGGAGTAATCAAATTTTCACCAATAGCATGTGCGGGCCCTCTCTTGGTTGCTGAGTGTGAAGCGTTAAGTCAAGCCATGATAAATCCTAGAAGACCGATGGTTGCAATATTAGGTGGATCTAAAATTTCTACCAAATTTAATCTTTTGAATTCTTTAGCCAAATTAGCAGATCAAGTGATGGTAGGAGGAGGTATTGCTAACACTTTCTTAGCAATTGATAATAAAGTTGGTCAATCTTTATATGAACCAGATTTTGTTGAATCTGCTAAATTTCTAAGAAATACTTATGGTATTCCAATACCAACAGATGTACGTGTTGGTAAACAATTTTCTGATAAGGTTAAAGCTATCATTAAGCCAGTAACCGAAATTAAGAACGATGAAAAAATTATGGATTTAGGTGATAATACTGCTCTAAGAATGGCAAAGATATTAAAACAAGCAAAAACCATTATTTGGAATGGACCTCTAGGGGTCTTCGAATTTCCTAATTTTAGCCATGGTACGAAAACTGTTGCTAATGCTATAGCTGAAAGTAATGCATTTTCTATTATTGGTGGAGGTGATACAATAGCTGCTATTGATTTATTTAGAATTGAAGATAAGATCTCTTATATTTCTACAGGAGGAGGATCGTTCTTAGCATTTATAGAAGGAAAAAAATTATCAGTAGTTGCTCTTTTAGAACAACGTGCTAAACAAGATTATTATAAGTAGTGATATAATAAGATAAATAGGACACTAGTTATATGTCTCAAATTTTGAATTTTTTAAAGCCAGGTGTGATTACAGGAATTAATGTACAGAAAATATTTAAGGTAGCTAAATTAAATAATTTTGCATTACCAGCAGTCAATTGTATAGGTACAGATTCAATTAATGCGGTTCTTGAAACCGCTGCTAAAGTTAAAGCTCCAGTAATTATACAATTTTCTAATAGTGGTTCAACATTTATTGCAGGTAAAGGTTTAATCAATAATAAATCACAAAATGCCGCCATTAATGGTGCAATTTCTGGAGCTCAACATGTACATCAAATAGCTAAATATTATGGTGTACCAGTGATATTACATACTGATCACTGTAACAAAAAATTATTACCATGGCTCGATGGTCTCTTAGACGCAGATGAAGAATACCTGGAGACCACTGGAAAACTGCTATTTTCCTCTCATATGGTTGATCTTTCGGAAGAATCATTAGAAGATAATATTGAAATAAGTAGCCATTATCTTTATCGAATGTCAAAAATGGGTATTACGCTGGAAATTGAATTAGGTTGTACGGGTGGAGAGGAAGATGGTGTAGATAATAGTAATATTTTAAGTTCGGCTTTATATACCCAACCAGAAGATGTCGGTTATTGCTATGCTAAACTTAGCCCTATTAGTACCAATTTTACTATAGCAGCTGCTTTTGGTAATGTACATGGAGTTTATAAACCTGGCAATGTTCAATTAATTCCAAAAATTCTAAAAAAATCACAAGACTATATAAGTAATAAACACGGGTTACCTGATAATACTCTTAATTTTGTATTTCATGGAGGATCAGGAACTCCAATTAGTAAAATTAAAGAAGCTATTAGTTATGGTGTAGTGAAGATGAATATTGATACAGATACACAATGGGCAACTTGGAAAGGGATTTTAGAATATTATAAAGATAATGAACGATATTTACAAAGTCAATTAGGTAACCCTAAAGGAAATTACTTACCAAATAAAAAATTTTACGATCCACGTAACTGGCTGCGGGCTGGTCAGTTAAGTATGATTATGAGGTTAGAAAAGGCATTCTCAGAGTTAAATGCGGTAAATTTACTTTAAAAATACAATAAAACAAACTTTATGGGTCGTACAAGTCTAATTTTAATTAATAGCATGAAACATGCTGGCTATTGGCTAATAAATAATCAGACATTACTTATAAATTATACAGTAAATGTTATTATAGCCATATTTATTATATGTATAGGAATGACGATAGCGAATTATATTGCTAAGAATCTTAATCTAGTATTTTTAGCACGTCATATTGATATTACAATAGCTAATTTCATTTCAATTTTATTACGGTATAGCATTATAACTTTTGCAGTTACTGCTGCTTTAAATCGTGTTGGCGTACAAACTGCATCAATTATTGCCATTTTAGGTGCTGCTGGATTAGCTGTGGGATTAGCTTTACAAGGTTCTCTTTCTAATTTTGCTGCCGGGGTCTTATTAGTAAGTTGTAGACCATTACGTGTAGGAGAATATGTAGATTTAGGAGGAGTAAGTGGTATAGTACAGCAAATTCAAATTTTTTCGACTACACTTTTATCTGATGATGGTAAAACCATTATTATGCCTAATGGTAAGGTTATTTCAGCTAATATTGTTAATTATTCTCGTGAACCCATAAGACGTAATGAAATTATATTAAGAGTAGATACCAATGCAGATCTTAATAAGGTTAAACAGATTATACATAAAATTGTATATACAGATACAAGAATTATGAAAGAACGAGAAATTATTATTAGATTACATGAAATCGGAACGAACTATCTTAATTTTATTGTAAGATGGTGGAGTAAAGGTAGTGATTTGCAAAATGTTTATTGGGATATATTAGAGCGTTTTAAACAAGCTATCGATCAAAACCATGATTAGGTTAATTTTATGACACTAGATAATTTAAAAAGAACTGTTGGATGGGCGGTATTAGATTATATTCCTAAGGGTTCTATTATCGGGGTTGGTTCTGGATCAACAGTAACACATTTTATTAATGCACTAGGAACAATAAAATCACAAATTGATGGAGCCGTATCTAGTTCAAATCAGTCAAGCGTACAATTGAAGAATTTAGGAATTCCTGTGATCAATTGTAACGATGTAGAATCAATTCCTATTTATATAGATGGAACGGATGAAATTAATGATCAATTACAACTCATAAAAGGCGGAGGAGCGGCTCTTACTAAAGAAAAAGTTATTGCAGCAATTTCAAGAAAATTTATCTGTATTGCTGATGAATCTAAGCATGTATCCTTATTAGGAAAATTTCCATTACCTTTAGAAGTGATACCGATGGCACGATCTTATGTTGCAAGAGAAATCTTAAAATTAGGATTAGGAGGAATGCCTACATATCGGCGTGGTGTGGTTACAGAAAATGGTAATGTTATTATTGATATTCATAATATAAAAATCAATAATCCAATTCATCTTGAAAAAGCTATTAATATGATTGCTGGTGTAGTAACCGTTGGATTATTTGCAATTCGCAGTGCGGATATTGCATTAATTAGTACATTTAATGGTGTAAAATATTTAACTAAATAAATATATCAGATATAATTTATGCATTAAAATTAGTTTAATCAATTTTCTAGTTCCATTGCCAAATTTTCGATGGAGTAATTAATGCTGTTAAAGGTACATCCCATGTAGTAATGGGAATCGCTGCTACTTGTTGGAAGTCATATGCTAAGCCTATACTTAAAAATTTATAGGAATCTCTATGTTGTAATAGACGATCATAATATCCTCCTCCCATACCTAAACGGTTACCGAAAGCATCAAAAGCAACTAATGGAATAAAAATAATATCAATAGTTTCTAAAGGTAAAATTTTACGAAAATCCAACAATGGTTCGGGAATATTAAATCGATTTAAAATCATCAAGGTTAGCGACGTATATTGCATAAATAATATCTGATTAACCTGGTCTATTACTGGAAGACAAACTTGTTTATTACGTTGCCAGAGTTGTTTAATTAACTGATCAGTATTAATTTCACCATCAAATGAAACAAAGATAGCTATCTTTTTGGCCTGAAAAACTGGCGTAAAATTAATAGCTATTTTAGAAATTTGGGAAGCAGATTTTTGCTGATCTAAGAATGATAAATTTTGTCTCAGATGTCTTATATGTTGGCGTATTAATTTTCTTTGATATAATATTAAATCATATTTCATATGAATTACTTCTAGCTTAGAATGATATCATCAGTGTTCAAAATTTTATGAGTACTTAATAATGTTAAGGATACAAGATTTTATATCCCGACGTAATCAATTATTAGCTAAAATGAAATCATCTAGTATTGCTTTAATTTTTGCAGCTCCTAAAGTGATGCGTAATAATGGTAATGAATATCCTTATCGTCAAAATAGTGATTTTTTATATTTAACGGGATTATCTTATTCAGAATCTTTATTAATTTTACTTAAAAAAGAATCAGATAAAAATCATAGTATCTTATTTCTTCCTGAAAATGATAAAACTATGGAAGTATGGGTTGGCCATAGATTAGATTTACATGAATTTTCAAAAAAACTTGCAATCGACTATATTTTACCTTGGGATGAATTAAACAATAAGCTTTATTTATTGCTTAATAAAGCAAATATATTGTATCATGCTAAAGGAATTTATAATTTTGCAGACAATATTCTATTTAGTGCTTTAGAAAAATTAAAAATAATTTTAGGTAAAAATTTACTAGATTATCAACAAATGATTGACTGGCGTCCCTTAGTACATGAAATGCGTCTTATTAAATCTCCAAATGAACAAGCTATACTACGTCAGGCAGGAAGAATTAGTGCTTTATCACATTATAAAGTAATACAAAAATGTAGACCAGGTATGCTAGAATATCACCTAGAAGGTGAAATATTATATCAATTTAACCGTCAAGGAGCGCGATTTCCAGCCTATAATCCAATTGTTGGCAGTGGTAAAAATACTTGCATATTACATTATACTGATAATGATCAGATCTTATCTGAAGGTGATTTAGTATTGATTGATGCTGGTTGTGAATTATGTGGATATGCAACTGATATTACTCGTACTTTTCCTGTTAATGGAAAATTTAGTACTCCCCAGTATGCAATTTATAAAATTGTGCTAGCAGCTGTATATAAAACTTTAAAACTATTGAGACCAGGAGTTACTTTACGTGAAGTAGAAAAAGAAGTTATATATGTTATGGTAAGTGGTTTATTAAAATTAGGTTTAATGGAAGGAGATATTAATAAACTAATTTCTAAAAAAATATATCGCAAATTTTTTATGCACAAACTTGGTCATTTCTTAGGTTTAGATGTACATGATGTTGCAATTAATGGAGTAGATTATGATCTTATTAAGTTACAATCAGGTATGGTATTAGCTATTGAACCAGGATTGTATATTAACCCGTCATTAAATAATTTTAATAATAAATATCTTGGTATTGGGATTCGTATTGAAGATGATATTCTAATAACGGATAGAGGAAATGAAAATTTGACAAGTCTAGTTCCAAAATCCACTGAAGAAATTGAAAGAATGATGTGCTCTTTAAGTAATTGATTATTACATATTTAATATGTACTTTGATTGTTACTTTAAAATGATATTAAAGATTTTTAAATGGATTCAAGGTACGATGCCGAAAACGATTTTTTTTAAACATCATCAAATGTATGGTGCACATATCGTAAATTTTAATGACTGGATGATGCCACTTCATTATGGATCTCAATTAAAAGAACATCATATAGTACGTAATGATGCTGGGGTTTTTGATATTTCTCATATGACTATTATAGATATTTATGGAGAAGAAACTCGGAATTTTTTACGTTATATATTAGCTAATGATGTTGCAAAATTAAAAAATCCCGGAAAAGCATTATATAGTGCAATGTTAAATCTAACGGGAGGTGTTATTGATGATTTAATTGTTTACTTTATAAATCCCACAACTTTTCGCTTAATAGTTAATGCTGCTAATCGCAATAAAGATTTAGCTTGGCTCTATAATCAGATGAATAAATTTAGGGTAAAGTTAAAAACTCGTGATGATCTAGCTCTTATAGCTATTCAAGGACCTAATGCACAGAAAAAAACCCAAAGTTTATTTAGTCTAGAACATCAAAAAATCTTAAAGAAAATGTTACCTTTTTGCAGCGTAGAATGTGGAGATTATTTTGTATCAACAACAGGTTATACTGGAGAATTAGGTTACGAAATTGCTCTACCGCAAGAACAAGCAGTAATTTTTTGGAAAAAATTAATCAAGGCTGGTATTTCTCCAGTTGGATTAGGAGCTAGAGATACGCTACGAATTGAAGCAGGAATGAATTTGTATGGTAATGAAATGGATGAAAATATTTCTCCACTATCTGCTAATATGGATTGGACAATTAGTTGGGAGCCAATTAATCGTAATTTCATTGGAAGAGAAGCTTTAGAAAAACACCGTTATCATAGAATTGATAAATTAGTTGGTTTAAAAATGAAAGAAAAAGGTGTATTGCGTCCTCAATTAACTGTCAGTTTTAATGATAAAGATGGTCGCCATAAAAAGGGTCAAATTACTAGTGGTACTTTTTCTCCAACCTTAGGTTATAGTATTGCTCTGGCACGTGTTCCCATAGAAATAGGTAAAGAAGCTGTCGTGCATCTACGTAATAGAAATGTCTTAGTTGAAGTAACAAGACCGGTTTTCGTTCGTACTGGTCACTGTATTATTTAAATATCTTAATTATAAAAGGATTAATAATGTGTCAAGTACCTGAAAATCTAAGATATCGTAGCAGTCATGAATGGGTATTGAAAAATTCTACCGGAAATTATACAGTTGGGATTACTCATCATGCACAAGAATTACTAGGAGATATAGTTTTTATTGATTTACCTAGAATAGGCTCAATATTTAATCTAGGAGATGAATGTGCTATTATAGAATCTGTAAAAGCGGCTACCAGCGTATATACTCCTCTTAGTGGTAAAATTATTAGTGTTAATAATATGTTAATTGAAAAGCCAGAATTAATAAATAGTAGTCCATATGTTATGGGTTGGTTATTAAAATTACAAGCTAGTAATGAATCAGAAATAAATTTTTTATTAGATGCTAATGATTATCAATTATTGACAAATCCAAGTAATAATTGATAGAATTGTCGATGTTTATTAAGTAATTTTAAAAGAAAATCAGATTTATGGTTCAATCTATTAGTATGCTGGAGCATAATGATGCGTTTATAAAACGTCATCTAGGTCCATCTCCTGAACAGCAGATCTTGATGTTATCAGAATTAGGTTTTTCTTCACTTCATGAATTGATTAGATCTGTTTTACCAGGAAATATTCATTTACCAACAATACCAAATAGTTATAATGCAGTTTCAGAATATCAAGCTTTAAAAGAACTTAAAAATATTGCTCAAGAAAATAAAGATTATAAATCTTGGATTGGTATGGGATATAGTGCTACATTAATACCACCAGTAATTTTGCGCAATGTTTTAGAAAATCCAGGTTGGTATACTGCTTATACTCCGTATCAACCTGAAATTTCTCAAGGTCGTCTGGAAGCTTTATTAAATTTTCAGCAAGTAACATTAGATTTAACCGGTCTAGATATAGCTTCAGCATCTTTGTTAGATGAAGCAACTGCTGCAGCTGAATCAATGTCTATGGCGAAAAGAATTAGTAGCATAAAAGATTCTAATAAATTTTTTATTGCAGCGGATCTGCATCCACAAACTCTAGATGTAATCTCTACTCGTGCTAAATTTTTAGGTATTGAATTGATAATAGATTTGCCTGAAAAAGCATTAAACTATAATGGAATCTTTGGGGTTTTATTTCAGCAGATTGGTACTACTGGAGAAGTACACGATTATTCCTTATTAATTAAAGAACTAAAAAATAGAAAAGTAATAATTAGTATTATATCCGAAATAATGTCCTTAGTATTATTAAAAGCACCGGGTAAACAAGGTGCGGACATTGTTCTTGGATCAGCCCAGCGTTTTGGACTTGCAATGGGATATGGTGGTCCTCATGCGGCTTTTTATGCTACTAGTAATGAGTATAAACGATCAATGCCTGGTCGCATTATCGGTGTTTCACGTGATGCAGCTGGAGATCCAGCTTTACGCATGGCAATGCAAACTCGTGAACAACATATTAGACGTGAAAAAGCTACCTCTAATATTTGTACTTCTCAGGCATTACTGGCTAACATAGCCGGTTTATATGCCGTCTATCATGGTCCAGATGGACTTAAGCAGATTGCAAATCGTATTCATAGATTAACAGATATTTTAGCCGCCGGCTTACATCAACATAAATTTACTATCAAAAATAAAACTTGGTTTGATACTCTTACAGTTGAAGTGAATGATAAATCCACAATCTTAGATCGTGCATTAAATGTGGGAGTAAATTTACGTAATGACATTAACAATGCAATAGGAATTACCTTAGATGAAACTACAACTCTAGAAGATATTCGAATATTATTTTCAATAATAATTGGTGATAAACATAATCTAGATGTTTTAAATCTTGATAATTTAGTTCAAACCAATGAAAATACTTCTTTGCCTAATAAATTACTACGTAAAGATTTAATTCTTACTCATCCAGTATTTAATACTTATCATAGTGAAACTAAGATGATGCGTTATTTACATTTTCTAGAACGTAAAGATTTAGCATTAAATCATTCAATGATACCTCTTGGTTCTTGTACTATGAAACTTAATGCCGCAGTAGAAATGATACCTATTACTTGGTCAGAATTTTCAGGTCTTCATCCTTTTTGCCCTATAGATCAGGCTTCAGGAATTTTAAAAGTTATCCGTCAATTATCTGATTGGTTGATAAAATTAACAGGTTATGATGCTTTCAGCCTACAACCTAATTCAGGAGCACAAGGTGAGTATGCGGGATTATTAACAATTCGTCGATATTATGAAAGTTTAAATCAAATAAATCGTTCTATTTGTCTTATTCCAGCTTCTGCACATGGAACTAATCCAGCTTCGGCTAAAATGGCAGGTCTGACAGTAGTAACCGTGGAATGTGATAAAAAAGGTAATCTAGATTTACAAGATTTAGTTAATAAAGCTAAAAAAGCTGATAACAAATTAGCTTGTATCATGATAACGTATCCTTCTACACACGGTGTTTACGAAGAATCTATCCGTGAAGTTTGCGAAATTATTCATAAATATGGAGGTCAAGTTTATCTTGATGGTGCTAATATGAATGCGCAACTTGGAATTATGATGCCAGGACATATTGGTGCTGATGTGTCACATCTTAATTTACATAAAACATTTTGTATTCCACATGGAGGTGGTGGTCCAGGAATTGGACCAATTGGAGTAAAAGCACATTTAGCTCCTTTTCTTCCTGGACATCAGATTATTACCATAAATGGTATTTTACAGCCTAAAAATGCTGTTTCAGCAGCGCCATTTGGTAGTGCGTCACTTTTGCCAATTTGTTGGATGTATATTCGTATGATGGGATTTGAAGGATTAAAATTAGCAACTCAGATAGCTATCCTTAATGCAAATTATATTGCTAGTAGGTTAAAACATGTATATCCAATATTATACACGGGTAAAGGAGGATATGTAGCACATGAATGTATTATTGACATTCGTCCCATAAAATCTCTAACTGGGATTAATGAATTAGATATTGCTAAAAGATTAATTGATTATGGATTTCATGCTCCTACAATGTCATTTCCGGTTAAGGGCACCTTAATGATTGAACCAACTGAATCAGAAGATAAAATTGAACTAGATCGTTTCATTGATGCTATGTTAGCAATTTATAAAGAAATTGAATATATTGCTCAAGGAAAATGGCCATTACAAAATAATCCATTAGTTAATGCTCCACATACTCAAAAAGAATTAGTTGGCACCTGGAATCATCCTTATAGTAGGATGCAAGCGGTATATCCAACTGGATATCAAATCAATAAATACTGGCCTACAGTAAAACGTTTGGATGATGTTTTTGGTGATAAAAATTTGGTATGTTTCTGTAATTAATAAAAAACCTTATGAATTAATAAGCGACTATTACTATCTTTTTTAACACGCCATATACTATCTAATGGTAAATTATTTTTCAATATTGCTTGTATCCATAATTCATTATTTGCCATAAGACAACTTGCTAGGATAGTACCTGAATCCTGCCATTGATCATTACTAATTTGTAATTGTAAGTAATCGGTTATATCTGGTATATAGTTCGATTTGCCAGACAGTAAATAAAGAGCATGCTTATTTGCTCCACGAAATTTAGCACGTGTTACCATCTCTTGACCTAGATAACAGCCTTTATTAAAGCTAATACCATTCAAATTTTGTAAATTAGTGGCTTGCGGTAAAAATTTACATGAATTGTTGACATCAATAATTGGAATTCCAGCTTCTATATCTAATGTAAGCCATTGTCTACTGTTATTCAATTGCGATTGAATATCTAATAAGTTTTTAATCCGATTAATATCTGTAACAATAATAAAGCGTTCAGATGGATGATTAAACCATAATAGTATTGTATGATTCAAGTTAATCACCGGACAATATTTATCTGGTAATATTGAATAAAGATTAGCAAGTGTTTCACGAGCTTTAAATCCGGCAACACCCAATAATATTGCTTTCTCATTTTTTGAGATCAATACTTGAGAAAATATTGCATATTTTTTTAATTCGGATAATTGTCTTTGATGTACTGAACGTCTCACAAT
This sequence comes from Candidatus Dasytiphilus stammeri, assembly GCA_041944325.1. GTDB lineage: Bacteria > Pseudomonadota > Gammaproteobacteria > Enterobacterales > Enterobacteriaceae > Dasytiphilus > Dasytiphilus stammeri_M. The sequence goes on from CP145878.1 coordinate 529,583, forward strand.
CCATCCTAATCCTTCTCCATAATGAAATAGTAGCAAATTAGTCAACATTTTACCTCGAGCATTACAGTGAGCAGTTTGGTAAGATTGGTTTGGTTTTAATTTTTTAATATCTAACGTTAGCTGTCCTTGTAAATAATCTATATAATCTCTACCAGTAATAGTCAATAAGATCCACTCTTCTAAAGAAATGAATGTTAAAGGTAAATTTATTGAAGCTTGAGGTAATCTTGAATTAAATGGGTAATTTTTCATCTAAAGAATTAACAATTTTTAATTTTCATGAAAAACATTGACATAAATAATTTATCAGCTATCTATTTTGCATGTAGAAGAGGTCTATTAGAATTAGATATAATTATTATATCTTTTTTTAAAGATCAATATATTAATTTGAGTAATAAAGATAAGCTCAATTTTATTAAATTACTAGAATTAGATGATATAGAGCTTTTAAATTGGTTAATTTATCATAAAGAACCACCTGATATTAATTTTCAGTCAATAGTACACCTTATTAGACAATTAGATTAATTGATGATAGAATAAATTTGATTTCAACCTTAACTAACCTTTAGATTATAATCTTCTCGTAAGAGATACTGATATCATGTTAGACATAAATTATATAAGAGAACGCATTCAAGATTTAATTAAACGTACTAATCTGCTTCAGGTGTACCTTTAATTATGCGAATTATCAAAAACGTTTACAAGAAATTAATAATCAACTAGAAACTCCTAATATTTGGCAAAATATTAATCTAGTGCAATCTTTAAGTAAAGAACGCTTAAAGGTTTGTAATTTTATACAAAAAATAGATAACTTACTACTAGAAATTGATGATCTTCCTTTACTGCTTGATTTAGGTATAGAGTATGAAGAGAATCAAACTATTAATGAAGTTATTACAAAACTTAATCAGAAAGAAAAAATCTTGCTGGAATTAGAGATTCAAGCAAGATTTACCGAAAAAAATGATAAAGCTAATTGCTATATTGATATTAAAGCTGGTTCTGGAGGAATAGAAGCTCAAGATTGGGCAAATATGTTATTACGTATGTATTCACGGTGGGCTTATAATAAAGGATTTAAGATAGAACTTCTTGAAGAATCTCAAGGTGAAATCGCGGGAATCAAATCTGCAACCTTACACGTTTCAGGAGATTATGCTTTTGGATGGTTGCGTACTGAAACTGGTATACATCGGTTAGTACGTAAGAGCCCATTTAATTCAGGAGGTAGAAGACATACATCTTTTAGCTCTATCTTTATCTATCCAGAAGTAGATAATACTATTGATGTTCATATTAAACCTAATGAATTACGTATTGATGTTTACCGTGCTTCAGGAGCTGGAGGACAACATGTTAACCGTACAGAATCGGCAGTTCGTATTACACATGTTCCAACTGGAATTATTACACAGTGTCAAAATGGTCGTTCGCAACATAAAAATAAAGATCAAGCACTCAAACAATTAAAAGCTAAATTATATGATTTTGAGCTAAAAAAAAGAAATACTGAAAAACAAATTATTGAAGAAAATAAACTAGATATTGGTTGGGGAAGACAAATTCGTTCTTACATACTTGACAATTCACGCATTAAAGATTTAAGAACCGGTGTAGAAACGCGTAACATACACGCGGTTTTAAATGGTGAATTAGACATATTTATTAAAGCATGTCTAAAGGCAGGGTTATGAGATGAGGTAATTATCATGTGTAAACATCATCAAATCATCAACGGTAGAATACCATTAAATAACGAATTAAAAACTAGACGCGACAAATTAAATTTGTTACGCAGTCAAGGTAGAGCATTTCCAAATGATTTTAGAAGAAATTATATTTCAAATCAATTACATATTGAATTCGATAATAAAGAAAACACTGAACTAACCATGCTCAATATGATAATCCGTGTAGCGGGTCGCATGGTAGCACGAAGGATTATAGGTAAGGCTAGTTTTGTTAGTCTACAAGATATGGGTGGAAAAATTCAGTTGTACATCACACATGACATTATGCCCAAAGGATTATACTATAATCAATTTAAAAAATGGGATCTAGGAGATATTATTGGCGCCGTTGGAAAATTATTTAAGACTTCAACTAATGAATTAACCTTACATTGTACTGAAATTAGATTACTTACTAAAGCTCTGCGTCCACTACCGAATAAATTCCATCACCTTGTCGATCAAGAAATCCGTTATCGTCAACGTTATTTAGATCTTATTACTAACCAAAGATCTCGGGATACTTTTATGGTTCGTTCTAAGATTATATCTACCATCCGTAATTTTATGATTCAAAAAGATTTTATAGAAGTTGAAACACCTATGATGCAATTAGTTCCTAGTGGTGCCATGGCACGTCCATTTATTACACATCATAATAACCTAAATATTGATATGTATCTACGTATAGCACCGGAATTATATCTTAAAAGATTAGTCATAGGAGGTTTTGAACGAGTATTTGAAATCAATCGTAATTTTCGCAATGAAGGCATTTCACCTCAGCATAATCCAGAATTTACTATGATGGAATTATATCTAGCATATGCAGATTATAATGATCTAATGTCTTTAATAGAACAGATGTTTCATCAATTAACACAAGATTTATTTGGATCAACAAAAATTAAGTATGGACAGTATATTTTTGATTTCAGTAAAAAATTTAAAAAAATGAGTATGATAGAAGCCATTTATCAATATTGTGGTGCGAATATTGATATTAAGGATTTTAATGATATTAATAAAACCATTGCAGTTGCTCATTCTTTAGGGATTCAGATTCCTAAAAATTTTAGTCATGGACAAGTATTAGCTGAGATATTTGAAAATAGTGTATCAAAATATTTGATATATCCTACTTTCATTACTCATTTTCCCACTGACGTATCTCCTTTAGCACGTCGTAATGATTATTATCCATTTTTAACCGATCGGTTTGAATTATTTATTAGTGGCTATGAAATAGGTAATGGTTTTTCAGAACTTAATGATGCTAAAGAACAATGCGAAAGATTTTTGCAACAACAGAATTTAGCTACAACTACTAGTGAAAATTTTATAGATTATGATGAAGATTACATTACTGCCCTTGAATATGGATTACCACCTACCGCCGGATTAGGACTTGGAATAGATCGTCTTGTAATGTTACTTACTAATAACCATAATATAAGAGAAGTAATTTTATTTCCTACTTTGCGTCCTTCAAAAAAATAATCTTTTTAATTAGTAATATAATTTTAAAATTATATATCTAGATTAACTACTTTAAGAGCATGACTTGCTATAAAAGTACGACGAGGTCCAACTTCATCTCCCATTAAAATACTAAATAAATGATTGGTAGCTATTACATCTTTGATAGTAACACGTAACATTCTTCGATGTTCTGGATTCATAGTTGTTTCCCACAACTGATCTGGATTCATTTCACCTAATCCCTTATAACGTTGAATACTTAATCCACGTTGGGACTCATTTATCAACCAGTTAAACGCTTGCTCAAAACTAGTTATCGGGTAAATTTTTTCACCTTTTTTTACGAATGAATCGGCTTTAATTAAACCATGGATTTTTTTACCTAATCTGATGATTTTGAGATAGACTTCAGTATTAAAAAAATCTTGATCCATAATAAAACTACTCTCTATACCATAAAAACGCATAGCTAATACTGGATCATATATATTTAATTTGTCATTGAATCTTACTAATGCATAATATGTACAACCCGCTTTGGCTTTTCTATTAAGTAAATTAACTAATGCATTGATCCATTCGATTACTATTTTTTTATTATTCTGTAAACCAAGTATTGGTTGATCAATTAATGCATTCAGTAACTGATCAGGAAAACTACCTTTTAAAGTTTTAATAAATTTTTGTAGATTATTATATTCTATAAAAATTTCTTTCAATTGATCTTGATTAACTGTAAATACATCCGTATTAATTGATGCCTCATCTAATGCCATTGTGATTTGATATTGTTCCATAGCAGTATTATCTCTGATATACTGCTCCTTTTGACCTTTTTTTACTTTGTAAAGTGGAGGTTGAGCAATATAAAGATAACCTCTTTCAATAAGTTCTGGAAAATGACGATAGAAAAATGTCAGTAATAATGTTCTGATATGTAATCCATCTATGTCAGCATCTGTCATAATGATAATATTTTGATAACGTAACTTCTTAAGATTATATTCATTAGGTCCAATACCACAACCTAATGCAGTAATTAATGCGGCAATTTCCTGAGAAGCTAACATTTTCTCAAATCTGGCTTTTTCTACATTTATTATTTTACCTTTTAGTGGTAAAATTGCTTGATTCCGGCGATTGCGGGCTTGTTTTGCCGAGCCCCCAGCAGAATCACCTTCTACTAAATAAAGCTCAGAATTTTTTGGATCACGTTCCTGACAATCTGCTAATTTTCCGGGAAGACCAATAATATCAATTATTCCTTTGCGTCTGGTCATTTCACGTGCACGACGTGCGGCTTCGCGCACGCGCGTAGCATTAATAATTTTATGTACGATATTTTTAGCATCGCTTGGATTTTCTAGTAAAAATTCCATAAAATATTCATACATCAATGATTCTACAATTGCTTTAACTTCAGAAGATACTAATTTTTCTTTAGTCTGAGATGAAAACTTAGGATCATTAAGTTTTACTGAAATTACAGCAATTAAACCTTCTCTAGCATCATCACCGGTAACTATTATTTTATTTTTTTTATTATAACCTTCTTTATCTATATAAGCATTAATTGTACGTGTGATAGCAGCACGGAAACCAGCTAGATGAGCTCCACCATCTTTTTGAGGTATATTATTAGTAAAACAGTAAATATATTCCTGATAGCTGTTATTCCATTGCAATGAGATTTCTACATAAATGTCATTTTTTTTATTAGATAGATAGAAAATATTATTATGAATAGTTGTTTTATTTTTAGTTAAGTATTCAACAAATGCCTTAATGCCTCCTGTATAATGGTAATGAGATTGTTTATCATTACGTAGATCAATAAGATCAATGGAAAGTCCTAAATTTAAGAAGCATAATTCTCGAAAACGATTTGCTAGAATTTCATAACTAAATTGTAGTATATTACTAAATATTTGTTTACTTGGCCAAAATCGTACAGTTGTCCCAGTTTTTTTGGTATTTCCTATTACATCCAATGGTGCTTGAGGGATACCATGTTCATAAATTTGATAATACACTTTTCCTTCTCTATAGATAGTTAATTCTAATTTTTCTGAAAGTGCATTGACAACTGAAATACCTACTCCATGTAATCCTCCAGAGACTTTATATGAATTATCATCAAATTTTCCTCCAGCATGTAATACTGTCATAATCACTTCGGCAGCAGAGATTCCTTCTTCATGGATACCAGTTGGAATTCCTCGTCCATTATCCTGTATGGATATCGAATTATCTAAATAAATATTTACTATAATTTCTGTACAATATCCAGCTAAGGTTTCGTCTATAGCATTATCTATTACTTCAAATACCATATGATGTAAGCCAGTACCATCTTCAGTATCACCAATATACATTCCTGGTCGTTTACGTACAGCATCTAATCCTTTTAAAACTTTAATGCTTGACGAGTCATAAGACTTTAACATTCATATTTCTCTCTTAATTAAGATTTAAATTTGATTTATTATCCCATGCATTAATACTTATCATAATCTTATTGGCATAATTATATAACTTGCTGATTTACTTGTAAAAGCTTCGATTTTAATACAGGATAGGTTATCATTTAACAAAATTATTATTTTGTCACATTCTAACATATTTAAAACATCTAGTATATAATTTACATTAAAACTGATTTTTAAATCATCTCCAATATAAGATACTACTAAAGTTTCTTCGGCTTGTTCATGTACTAAATTTTTAGTAGTGATCTTTAACTGATTTAGTTTAAGATAAAAATTGACATGATGTAATCTTTCATGAGAGAGAATAGCAACTCTAGATAAGGCTTTTTTTAGGCTTTGACATTCTACAATGAGCGATTTATCATAATTTTGCAGTAAGACCTTCCGATAATTAGGAAAACTTCCATAAAGCAGTTTAGAAGTTAAAATCAAAGGATTAACATGTATTCTAAGATTATTAGAATTAATTTTTAATTGTACTAGATTATTAGTACGATCTAATAATCGTAATATAGTTATAATTACCTTGCGAGGTATAATTATCGAATAATTAGCTAATTTTTTATCAATATTAATTGTACAAATGGAAAGACGATAACCATCAGTAGTTACTGTACGTAAAAGATTACCTTCAGTTTCAAATAACATCCCATTTAGATAAAAGCGCGTATCTTGCAATGCCATCGAAAAATATGTTGCTTCAATTAAATCTTTAAAATTTTTATTGGATATACTGAATTCTAAGTGGTTGTGTAAGTATTCAATCTTTGGAAAAGTATTAGCTGGTAAGGTAGATAGTGAAAATCTACTCTGATCGGAACAAATTCGGATGATTTTATCATTTAATGATACAGTAATAGTTGCTTGTTCTGGTAGACTACGACATATTTCAAGAAATTTTTTAGCAGGAACGGTAATTATTCCATTTTCATGTAGATCGGTTAAAACTAAATTACTAATCATTTCCATTTCAAGATTAGTACCAGTAATAGATAATCTATCTTGACTAACTTTTATTAATAAATTATTTAGAATTGGTAATGTTGGACGATTACTTAACATACTGCATACTTGTTGCAGTGGTTTAAGTATTTGTTGGCGTTGGATAATAAATTTCATAAAGAAGATATTTTATAGTGCTTTCAATAATTTATTTTAAATTAATATTTTGGCTGTAATATAGTGGATTCTTGCCACAAACGATTAAATTCCTTAGTATATTGTGAAGCAATCTCTGAAGCATCTTTTATAAAAATCACATTTTCGGCGTTATGTTTAGCAGCAGCATTAGTATAATTATATGATCCGGTCTGAATTGAATTTTCATCAATGATGATAAATTTATTATGCATAATAGCATAATGCCTATTTAACTTAATTGATACCCCATGATTTACTAGAAAAGTAATTGCTGTATATTTATCATGATTCGATTTTTCATCAGCTAAAATCCGAATTTTTACTCCTCTTTGGATTGCTTCTAATAATGCAATACTTATTGGTTTACTTGTAAAAGAATATACTGCCATATCAATTTTCTGATGTGCTTCATCAATAGCATTCAAAATAATATTTGATGCGGAATTTCCTGGAGAAAAACCTACACTAATTTTCGCAGCTAGAGCTGGTAATATGAAAAAAATCAATGTAATTAATATACTAAGATGTGATCTTCTTATTTTCATGAAAATATGATTCTTTAATTTATATTAATAACTCTATTTTGAGGATGTATTTGATATTTAAATCAATCTCACTATTTTTATGCTTAAAATTTTATAAATATAGTGAGACCACTATGGATTAGCAAATAATATATTTATTATAATAATAAAAATATATGATTTGCTAATTCATATTAACATTTTGCTATATGTGATTCAATTTATTTACTGAATAAAATGTATTTAAAATTATTAAAAATCGTAGTAAAATTTAATTAATAATAGGAAAAATTTATGAAACGTACTTTTCAACCCTCAATAGTTAAACGTAAACGTTCTCATGGTTTTCGTATGAGAATGGGAACGAGAAATGGTCGTCATATTTTAGCTCGACGCCGGACTAAAAAAAGGATTCGTCTGACTGTATAAGTGATAGGGTTGAAAACCTTTAAATCATGAATTTTTCATTTTCGGATAATCTACGATTGTTAACTAAGAAAAATTTTTCGAAGATTATAAAAAAGCAACACAAGATTTGCATGGCTTCGATTATTTTATTTTACTCAGGTAATGATCTTGATCATCCAAGAATTGGGATAGCTATTTCTAAAAAAAATGTTAAGTTAGCACATGAACGAAATCGAATCAAAAGATTAATTCGTGAAAGTTTTCGTTATCATAAAAATGATTTATGTGCCATGGATTTCGTAGTTATGATAACTAATAAAATTAACTGTATGGATAACTCTGCAATAATGAAAGTATTAGGAATCTTATGGTCTCATCATTTAATAAAATCTACTTAAGATTATTAATAGCTTTGATTCAAATTTATCAAAGATTTATTAGTTTATTCTTAGGCCCGCATTGTCGTTTTAAACCAAGTTGTTCTCAATATGCTATTGAAGCCATAACTAGATTAGGAGTAATAAAAGGAATTTATTTAACCGTAATACGCATATTAAAATGTCAACCCTTAAGTTCTGGTGGATATGATCCAGTAATCTTTAAAATAGATGATCAAAGAGAATCATAATTAATGATCGATTTGCAACGTAATCTCTTAATTATTTTTTTTATATTAATATCTTTGATGCTTTGGCAAGCATGGCAAAAGGACCAAAGTCCAAGAACGCCCCTAAACCATAGTAATATGGTAACTAGTAACTCTAAATTATTTATCCCTAATGGAAAAATTATAAAAATTAAAACAGATGTTTTATCTCTAAACATCAATACTTATGGGGGTGATATAATTTTAGCACAGTTGTTATCTTATCATGATAAATTAGGTTCTTCTAAGCCAGTTAATATCTTAGAAACTCAACCGGATTTTATTTATCAAGCAGTAAGTGGTTTATCTGGTAAAGACGGTACAGATAACTATCTTAATCATCGTCCTTTATATTCAACTGATAAAGAAAATTATATTTTGTCTCCAGGACAAAATGAATTGATAGTTCCGTTAGTGTGGAAGTCAAAGAATGGAGTTATTTATACGAAAAACTTTATTTTATATAGAAATCAGTACGCTGTTAAGATTAATTATAAAATTAATAATCCTACGTTACAATCAATACAAGTATCTATGTTTGGACAGCTAAAACAATCTACTGCATTAGGCAAAAATAGTCACAGTACTAAAAATCATTTTACTTTTCATAATTATCGTGGTGTAGCATATTCTACAAGTAATAAAAAATATGAAAAGTATAAAATTAGTAAAATTTTAGATAATAAAAACTTAAATGTTACCACGAATCAGGGTTGGATAGCAATGTTACAAAAATACTTTGTTACGGCATGGATTCCAAATTCAATTGATAAGTATAATTTTTATACAAGTAATTTAAATAATGATATAATTACGGTTGGATATAAATCAGCTCCAATAGTTATCCCACCCTATGATCAGCGAAAAATATTATCTAGTTTATGGATAGGTCCTAAAATTCAAGACAAAATGGCTATTATCGCTCCTTATTTAGATCTTACAGTAGATTATGGTTATTTATGGTTTATATCACAACCATTATTTAAGTTATTAAAATTATTACATAGTTATATTGGTAACTGGGGAGTATCTATTATAATGATAACATTCATAGTTCGTGGCCTTATGTATCCACTAACTAAGGCCCAATATACTTCAGTAGCCAAAATCCGGATGTTACAACCCAAAATTCAAGAAATTAAAGATAAAATTGGAGATGATAAACAAAGAATAAGTCAAGAGGTAATAGCTTTATATAGGACTGAAAAAGTCAATCCATTAGGAGGATGTTTTCCCATTATAATTCAGATGCCGATTTTTTTAGCACTATATTATATGTTAATAAGTTCAGTAGAATTAAGACATGCACCATTTATCTTATGGATTCATGATTTATCTTCGCCAGATCCTTATTATGTTTTACCGATTATTATGGGTTTAACAATGTTTTGGATTCAAAAGATGTCGCCAACTACCTTAACTATCACTGATCCACTACAACAGCAGATTATCACATATATGCCATTAATTTTTACCTTATTTTTCTTGTGGTTTCCATCAGGATTAGTTTTATATTATATTATAAGTAATTTAGTAACTCTTCTTCAACAAAGAAGAATCTATCAAAGATTAGAACAGTAAATCCAAAAGAGATAATAAAATCTTTAATACAACCATGAATTATAGTGAGACTATTGTTGCTCAAGCAACCCCCCTGGGGCATGGTGGGGTTAGTATGCTGCGGATTTCTGGAAAACAAGCTGCTACAGTTGCTATACATGTCTTAGGAAAATTGCCTTCTCCCCGTTTAGCAAATTACCTATCATTTCGAGATACTGAAGGTAAAATTATTGATCAAGGAATTACCATTTGGTTTCCTGCTCCTAACTCTTTTACTGGAGAAGATACATTAGAGCTACATAGTCATGGAAGTCCAATTGTAATTGAAATGTTATTAAGATGTATAACAAAAATTCCTAATGTTAGATTGGCAAGACCTGGAGAATTTTCAGAACGCGCTTTTATTAATAATAAAATTGATTTAACTCAAGCAGAAGCTATAGTTGATCTTATTAACGCTAGTTCGGAACAGGTTGCACGTTCAGCTTTAAAATCGTTACAAGGAGATTTTTCTGAACATATTCGAAATTTAATAGATCTGATAACTAATTTACGTATTTATATAGAAGCTGCGATAGATTTTCCTAATGATATAGATTACTTCTCTAATAGAGAAGTTGAGAGTAAGCTTAATGAGATTATTAATCTAATAGGAAAAGTACATATTCACGCATATCAAGGAAATCTCTTAAGAGAAGGTATAAATATTGTAATAGTAGGGCGTCCTAATGCTGGTAAATCTAGCATATTTAATGCGCTTACTAAACATGATATTGCTATAGTTAATGATCTTCCCGGTACGACACGCGATGTTTTACGTGATCAAATCAATCTTGATGGTAGAATACTAAATCTTATTGATACAGCTGGTATACATCAAACTAATAATGTTGTTGAAATTATTGGTATAGAACGTGCCTGGAAAGAAATCAAACAAGCCCATCATATTCTTTTTATAGTAGATGGTAGTATTATTGCAGATGTCAAAAATCTAATCCAAGAGAGTCTTTTTCATGAGTTAATATCTAAAATACCAAAGGGTATAGAATTAACTGTTATACGAAATAAAATTGATCTTACAGGTGAAGTAGCGAATATAATGCAATGTTGTAATTGGAATGTTATTAATGTTTCAGCAAATCAAGGGTATGGAATCCCCCTTATCAAAAATCATCTCAAAAATATTTTGAGAGGACAGCAAAATTTATCTTTAGAAGAATATTTTTTAGCACGTAGTCGTCACTTACAACTATTAAAAAAAACACAACAACATTTAGAAGATGGAAAAAAACAGCTGATAAAATTTAATGGTTGGGATTTATTAGCTGAAGAATTACGAGTTGCTCAACAATTACTTAATGAAATAATAGGTAAATTTGTTTCAGAAGATTTATTAGAAAAGATCTTCGCTACTTTTTGTATTGGCAAATAATTATATGAAATTTTCATAAATACTAGTTTATTTTAAATAAAATAAGTTATTATTGCTTAAAATAATATGATCAGATATTAATTATGGATGAAAATCAATCAATAAGTTTCGAGTCATCTTTAAAACATCTAGAAGAAATAGTACATTCTTTAGAAAAAGGGGACTTGCCTTTAGAAGAAGCTCTTAAAGCTTTTGAAAAAGGAGTACAATTAGCTAAATTAAGTCAAAAAAAATTACAGCAAGCAGAACAAAGAATGCAAATTTTAATGAGTAATGATACAGATTCTACGTTATTACCTTTTACACCAGATCACAATGAATAATGAAGAAGTTCTTTTATAAAATCGGGGATTGCATATATCGTAATACTGATCAAGATGGTGTTTCTTTACTAGGAAATAAAATAGAATATCCAATAAATTATAATCCAAATTTATTGAAATCCATTTCTCGTTATAATTTTCGAAAAAATCTGGGAATTAATTCTGACTCCTTACCATTTTGGGGATTTGATTTATGGACTGCATTTGAACTGTCTTGGTTAAATGAGAAAGGAAAACCAGTAGTTGCCATTGGTGAATTTACTATTCCTGCACAGTCATCATATATAATTGAATCAAAATCATTAAAACTATACTTAAATAGTTTTAATCAAACTTCTTTCAAAGATACCAAAGAAGTATCCTCTATTATCAAAAAAGATTTATCTTATATATCTGGTGATATTGTATCAGTCAAACTATATCCAGATTTCCAATCTTATCCAATGATAATAACCAAAATTCCAGGAATTAACATAGATTTTTTAGATCTGGAAATAAAAAATTATCAATTTGATCCTGAATTGCTCAGTAATGCAGTCAACAATCAATCTGAATATGTTTCAGAAACCTTGGCTTCTAATTTACTAAAATCCAATTGCATGATTACTAATCAGCCTGATTGGGGCAGTATCATAATTAATTATGAAGGTAAAAAAATCAGCCATGAATATTTATTACGTTACATTATTTCATTTCGAAATTTTAATGAATTTCATGAACCTTGTGTTGAGCGCATATTTACTAATATTAAAAATTATTGTAAACCAGATAAATTAAGTGTTTTTGCTAGATATAACCGCAGAGGTGGATTAGACATTAACCCATATAGAAGTGATTTTGAGCATTATCCATTTACGAAGCGTTTAATTAGACAGTAATACCATTGATTTCATCTAAATTAATTTTATTAGCTTCTTCTGGAATGGTATTTCTCAATCGAGAGTTTTCAAAAAGCTGACATAATTTTAAGGTAATACGAGATGGAATTACTACTGGTATCTACTATTAATCCGCAATTTTTTAAATTAGTAAGATTTTATAAATTACGAATCATCCAACATAATTGAGAAACCTTAGCCATCAGTAGATCTTCTCCAGAAAAAAATAATTTTTCGTCGATTTCTGAATGTTGTTTTAGATATTCTATTATCTTATTCCAGTTATTGTTATTGATGTTATGATTCCAATAGCAAAATAGCGACGAAAACAATAACGACAATTTACTGCACAACTACCTTTTATTAAAAGCAAAGCACAATTATGATATTTATGTAGTAAACCAGGAATCTTAGTATTGTAATGTTTTTGTCAAGGATCAGTAAGATACTCAGGATAGTTTATCAATTCTTGTCTGGTGCTGGTGGTTAAAACTTGTAATCAAAGAGGATCTTCTTATGCGTTGCCAGTTTGCATGCGGTTATAAATGTCCGAGGAACTGAACTATTAAAGAAAAAGGCTGACTAAAGGGTTTGCTAGAAAGCATATTAGAAGATTGATCTAAACTTAATATCCGGAATAATTCCATAGGTTCAGTTATAACATCAGACAATTGCTGTAACCAAAGATCTCTTGATGTATAATTTATCATATACTATTTTTTATATATAATAAAGGTATTATTATGACTAGCTATTCTGCTAATGATTTTCATTATGGTATTAAAATTATATTAGATAGGGAACCATATGTCATCGAATCAAATGATTTTATAAAACCTGGTAAAGGTCAGGCTTTTGTGCGTGTTAAAATGCGTAGATTATTTACTGGAAAATTAATTGAAAAAACCTTTAAATCTACCGATACAGTAGAAGCTGCCAATATCTTAAATATCAATGTAATTTACTTGTATAATGATAGTAATTTATGGTATTTTATGAATACTAAAGATTTTGAACAAATTGTAGCAAATAAAAAAGTTGTAGGATCTAGTAGAAAATGGCTAATTGCACAAACCGAATGTATGTTAACTATATGGAACAATCAACCTTTAATTATAACCCCGCCTAATTTTGTTGAATTAAAAATTACTGACACCGATCCTGGGATAAAAGGAGATTCAGTTAGTACTGTTAATAAGCCGGCCATATTAAGTACCGGTGCGATAGTTAAAGTTCCATTATTTATTCAGATTGGAGATCTCATCAAGGTTGATACTCGTTCTGGGGAATATGTATCACGTATCAAAAGTTAGTTAGATTTATTTTCTATCAAAATGGAGATTAGATTCTTAATGAATGATAAAGAACTTTTTCAACCTACGGCTTCTATTAAGAATTTGTTAAATCGCGCAGTGATTATAGCTGAAATTAGAAGATTTTTTTCTAAAAAAAATATTATTGAAGTAGATACACCCTCATTAAGCAATTTTACTGTAACAGATGTAAACCTTTCTTCATTTAAAACATCTTTTGTTGGACCAGGCTATTCTAATGGATTAAATATGTATTTAATTACTAGTCCAGAATATCATATGAAACGTTTGCTAGTAGCAGGCATTGGTGCCATTTATCAAATATGTCACAGCTTTCGCAATGGAGAAATTGGACGTTATCATAATCCTGAATTTAATATTTTAGAATGGTATCGCCCTGATTATAATATATTTCAGATGATGAATGAAGTAAATGAATTATTACAACAGATCTTAAATTCCAAGAAAGCTGAGATCTTGTCATATCAGGAAATGTTTATCCGTTATTTAAATATCGATCCCCTAATAACCGATATTAATCATTTGCGTAAAATAGTAAAAAATCAGACTAATTTAATTGATATTGATAGGGAAGATTATGATTATGATAATTTACTAGAAATTTTACTATCAACTATTGTAGAATCAAAAATTAGCTCAGATGTGCCATTATTTATATATCATTTTCCCGCTTCTCAAGCAGGATTGGCTGCAATAAATCATGAAGATTCTCGTCTATCCGAACGTTTTGAATTATATTATAAAGGCTTAGAATTGGCCAATGGTTTTTTAGAGTTAACTAATAGTAAAGAATATTGCAAACGTTTTAGGCTAGATAATTATCAAAGAATAGCAAATGGATTACCAAAACAACCAATTGATGAAAATTTCATTTTAGCTATTGAAAAAGGTTTACCTAATTGTTCCGGTGTTGCATTAGGTATAGATCGTTTAATTATGCTAGCACTTAAGGCTACTAGAATAAGTGAGGTTATGGCTTTTACCGTAGATAGATGTTAGTTAGAAATGGTGATTTTTGATATAGCTAGAGGTTGCCCAATACGCGTTATTGATTTACTACTAAGATATTCTACTAATTTCACTCTATTTGGTGCAAATAAATTAATTACGGTTGAACCTAACTTAAAATGACCCATTTCTTGTCCTTTTAGTAATACTATAGATTGAAATTGATTAGTAGTTTTTTTGGAAAAAGCCGGCCAACTCCAATATTTGATAATACCATCGCGTGGTGGAGTAACAGTACCATGCCAAATTGTTTCAATACTTCCCACTATAGTCGCTCCTACCATAATTTGTAATATTGGACCAAATTTAGTATCAAATAAACAAATAATTCTTTCATTACGTGCGAATAAATTAGGAATCTGATGGGTTGCAGATGAATTAACAGAAAATAGTGTTCCAGGAACGTAAATCATTTCTCTAAGAACTCCATTACATGGCATATGTACACGATGATAGTCCTTAGGAGAAAGATAAATAGTAACAAAATTGCCATGACGAAATAATTTTATCATAGTGATATTTCCAGCTAAAAGTGCATCAAGAGTATAATAATGACCTTTAGCTTGAAATATTTTGTTATTTTCGATATAGCCCAATTGACTAATTTCTCCATCTGCAGGACAAACTAAAATATTAGGATCTAGGTTAATAGGATGTCTTTCATTACGTAGCGCTCGTGTAAAAAATTGATTAAAAGTCTTATAATAAGAAATCTCCTGATGGATTGCATTCGACATATCTATATGATAATATTTAATAAATAGATAAATAATAATTTTATTAATCATACCTAATCGCAAGTTAGCTAACCAACCAATAAGATTGGTAAGAAGAATTTTTGGCGAATTTTTTTTTAATCTGATTTTTATATTTTCTAACATAATTCCCTCCAAGTTTGTTAATTTAAATTATTAATTGTATTACTATAAATGGTGTTTAATTAAAATTAACTATTGGTTTTTTGTAAAATGGCGCATAATAAAGATTATAAAATGAATCTTATAACTTAGTAGCTCAAAATAAATAAGGCCTAAATTTTAATGAGTGAAAATACAAATAATCTAATTTGGATTGATCTGGAAATGACTGGTCTCGATCCGAAACGTAATAGTATTATCGAAATAGCAACATTAGTTACTGATGTAAGTCTTAATATTTTAGCTGAAGGACCGGTATTAGCTGTACACCAATCCTCTATAAAATTAGCCGAAATGGATGAATGGAATATGCGAATACATACAGCTAGTGGTTTGATCAAGAGGGTGATAGCTAGTCCATATAATGAGCGATCTGCAGAACTTGAAACTCTAAAATTTTTAAAAACTTGGGTTCCAGAAAATACTTCACCAATATGCGGTAATAGTATTGGTCAAGATCGTCGTTTTCTTATTCGATATATGCCACAATTAGAAGCATATTTTAATTATCGTTATTTAGATGTAAGTACATTAAAAGAACTAGTACGACGCTGGAAACCGCAGATTTTACAAGGATTTAAAAAACGTGGAATACATCAAGCGTTGGAAGATATTCGTGAATCGGTAGCAGAATTAGCATATTATCGGGAACATTTTATTCAATTATAATATATAAACTAGCTTAAATATAATTTGTAAGTATATAATTATAAAAGTTGCGGGAATAGCTCAGTTGGTAGAGCACAACCTTGCCAAGGTTGGGGTCGCGAGTTCGAATCTCGTTTCCCGCTCCAGATTTCTTATTTTTATGTGAGAGGTGTCTATATAGTTCATATAGTAATCTCTAATTTTTAATTAGATAGTTAAATTATGATTAATCATGATAAAATAAATAACCGTTTACCATATAGCATCTGGACGGTAAGAGATACACAACAAATCGAAAATCAATACCTAGAGAATAATAATCAGGGTCTCACTAAATTTAATCTTATGGAAAGAGCAGGTAAGGCAGCTTTTCATTATATTTATCATTCATATCCTCATGCGAGAAAATGGCTAGTTTTGTGTGGTCCAGGAAACAATGGTGGAGATGGTTATATAGTTGCATGTTTAGCACAAGCCGCTGGAATTGAGATCACTTTATTATCTTGTGCAAATTCGTCGCCAAAAGAAGCTCAGAAGGCACAGGATCAATGGTTAAGATCTGGAGGTAAAATTTATCAGCACGATATAGATTGGCCGAAAACTCTAGATCTTATTATAGATGGATTATTGGGAAATCAATTAAATCGTATTCCTACTTATCCGTATAACATGCTTATTAAAAAAGCTAATGAAAGTGGTCTACCTATCTTTTCATTGGATATACCTTCAGGTTTATCAGCAGAAACCGGTGCAACACCAGGAGATGTAATTAAGGCAGCACATACTATAACTTTTATTACTTTAAAACCCGGATTATTCACAGGTAAAGCACGTAAATATGTTGGAAAACTTCACTACCAATCATTAGGTACTCATGAATTTTTAAAAAAAAAGGATGCCTCAATAAAAAGAATGGATGCTAATTGTTTACCAATTTTATTACCACCTCGATGTCCAATTTCTCATAAAAGAAAGCATGGACGATTATTGATTATCGGAGGTGATATTGGCACTGCTGGAGCGGTACGTCTGGCAGGTGAAGCTGCCTTGCGAACCGGCTCAGGATTAGTAAAAATTCTTACTAAGAAATTTAATATTATACCCATTTTATCAAATCGTCCAGAATTAATGGTAGATGAATTAAGGATAGATACGCTAGATTATTCTTTAAATTGGGCAGATATTATAGTAGTTGGACCAGGTTTAGGACAAAGAAATTGGGGTCAAAAAGCCTTGAGTATGATTCAAAAATCAACAAAACCAATGCTTTGGGATGCCGATGCACTGATAATGCTTTCTAAGAAACCAGATCAACGCCATAATAGAATTATTACTCCACATCCAGGAGAAGCTGCCAAGTTATTAAATATAAGCATTGCTGAAATTGAAAGTAATAGATTAGATGCGGCTAAAAGCTTAGCTAACAAATATGGTGGCATAGTGGTATTAAAGGGAGCTGGTACTATCATAGCTAGTTATCAAGGTGATTTAGTAATTGCAGATGTAGGTAATGCTGGTATGGCTTCTGGGGGAATGGGAGATGTATTATCAGGAATTATTGGAAGTCTTTTAGGACAAAAGTTATCTGATTATCAAGCTGCATGTGCTGGTTGCATAATACATGGTGCTGCTGCTGACTTATTAGCAAGTAAATTAGGTATGCGCGGAATATTAGCAAGTGATATATTTTCGCAAATTCATTTATTAATGAATCCTGATTTTAATAAATCTAAAAAAGTATGAATAAAAATTTTTTTAAAACTATATTACCTAATGAAATTGCAACTCTTAATCTAGGAAAGAAGATAGGCAACTTATCTAAAACTCAACAAAAAATCAATATTTGGTTATCTGGTAATTTAGGCACTGGTAAAACGACTTTATGCCGTGGTTTTTTACAAGCTTTAGGCTCCCAAGATAAAATTAAAAGTCCAAGCTATTCCTTGCTAGAATCTTATCACTTATCATCATGTATCGTTTATCATTTTGATTTTTATCGGATATCTAGGTTAGAAGAATTAGAATCTCTTGGTTTAAGAGATTTTTTTTCAAAAAATGCTTTTTATTTGGTAGAATGGGCAGAGAAATCTTATGGAAGATTTCCTTCTCCGGATATTAAGATTTGGTTAGATTACCATAAAGAATCTAGAATCGTAGAAATAACTGCTTATTCACTAATTGGAAAAAATTTATTATCTTCAATGTGAGTGACTTATTCATAATTAGCAAAATATTTAACGTAAATCAAAACTACTAAAGTAGTTAATTCTTTTAAGACCATCAGACCTTTGTTTTAATTAAAAGGAATCTTAATTTATGTCAATCAAAATTCTATCACAACAGCTGGTTAATCAAATGGCAGCAGGTGAAGTTGTTGCTCGGCCAGCTTCTGTAGTTAAAGAATTACTAGAAAACAGTTTAGATGCCGGTGCTAATCGTATTGAAATTTTTCTAAAAAAAGGAGGTACACAATTAATCAGCATTCGCGATAATGGCTGTGGTATTAAAAAACAAGAATTAACCTTAGCATTAGCTAATCATGCTACAAGTAAAATTTCAAAGCAAGCTGATCTAAAGACGATTAATACCTTAGGATTTCGTGGTGAAGCCCTAGCAAGTATTTGTTCAGTATCACGTTTAAAACTTACATCACGTACTAAAATGCAATCTGAAGCCTGGGAATTATATACAGAAGGACGTGATATGCAAGATACAATCAAACCCACAGCGCATCCAGTTGGTACTACCTTGGAAGTATGGAATTTGTTCTATAATACTCCAGCACGTCGTAGATTTTTAAAAACAGATCAAACTGAATTTATATATATTGATAATGTGGTACGTCGTATTGCTTTAGCACGTTGGGATGTGACCATTACAGTTAAACATAATGGTAAATTAATTAGACAATATCGAAAATTTGACTCTAATGATCAATTAGAGCGCCGGATTGTAGCAATTGGTGGAAAAGAATTGATATCTCATGGACTAAAGATTGAATTTCAAGAAAAAGGATTAAAGTTACATGGATGGTTAGCAATCTCTAAAGAATTAAGAATTACTAATAATTTACAATGGTTTTATGTAAATGGAAGAATTATACAGAATCGATTAATTAATAATACAATTCTTCAAGCTTGTCAGATAAAGCAATCTGAAGGTAATCCAAAATTTATTCTTTATCTAGATATCGATCCAACACAACTAGATGTTAATGTACATCCTACTAAACGTGATGTACGATTTTATCAACCTAGATTAATTCATGATTTTATTTATCAAGTAATTGTTAATATGCTGCAAAAACAAAAAACCGTTATGAACAATTTCAGTATTCCAACATCTGTTAGTTATCATGAAAATGATAGAAATATTATTGAATCTTCAAAAATTATCTCTAATCCAAAAAATCTGCTTGTGGATTCTAAATTAAATGTTAGCCAAAATTGTCATTGGGGTCGCGTAATAAGTATTATTGTAAATAATATTGCTCTCATACATAATGATGTAGAATTAATACTAATAGCACTACCTGCTACTATGTGTTATTTAAAACAAACACAATTAGATGCTGGTTTAAAATTTATGAAACTTAGAAAGTTAATTATTCCTTGGCGCTTTAAGATAGCAAAAAACCAAGATCAACTTATTAAAAGTTATCAGGTACTGCTTAAAAAAATTGGAATAAAATTAGTAAATCATAATGATGGTCTAATATTACATGCTATACCTGAACTATTAAGAGATCAAAATTTACCACATTTGATTTCTGAACTCTTGCGCTATCTTTCACAAAATGAAGAAAAAACCATTCAAAACCTTATACAATGGTTAGCTAACTATATAACTAACCAACAGCCAATTTGGAATATTTCTCAAGCAAGAGATTTATTATTAGATATTGCTAAATTTTGTCCGGAATTCTTATTCAGTACTCCTCCAGGAATATTACAACGTATTAGTATAGAAAAAGCCTTGAGAGCTTTTGAAAAGGAACCAATAGAATAATAATGGATATTAATGATAAAGTTAAAAATTATCCAAATGCCATTTTATTAATGGGTCCTACGGCTTCTGGTAAGACTGCATTAGCCATGAGATTACATCATCTTTTACCTGTAGAATTAATTAGTGTAGATTCAGCTTTAATTTATCGCGGTATGGATATAGGAACTTCTAAACCTTCAGCTTTAGAATTAAAACATACTCCACATCGACTCCTTGATATCCGTGATCCTGCTGAAAGCTATTCAGCTGCAGAATTTTGTCAGGATGCTTGGCAAGAAATGAAACAAATCACTGATCAAGGACATTTACCTCTACTTGTAGGTGGTTCAATGCTTTATTATAAAGCTTTAATTGAAGGTTTATCCCCATTGCCTATTGCTAATAAATGTATACGCAATTATATTAATCAACAAGCTGCTGAAATAGGTTGGGATAAACTTCATCAAAAGTTATGTATCATAGATCCTCTAGCAGGAAATCGAATTCATCCGAATGATCAACAACGAATCTTAAGAGCATTAGAGGTTTTTTTAATTTCAGGAAAAACCTTAACAGCACTAACAAAAATTCCAGGAAAACCTTTACCATATAATATCTGTCAATTGGTTATAGTTCCAGATTCTCGTAAAGAATTATATCAGCGCATTGAACAACGCTTTTTGAATATGATAACTGCAGGTTTTGAAAATGAGGTTAGTAAACTTTTTACAAGAGGTGATTTACATCCTAATATGCCATCAATTCGTTGCGTTGGCTATCGTCAAATGTGGTCTTATTTGGATAATAAAATTAGCTATAAGGAAATGATTGATCAAGGAATTTTAGCTACTCGTCATTTAGCTAAAAATCAATTAACTTGGTTACGCAATTGGAAAAAAGCCATATGGATTGATAGCACACAACCTAGATTAGCTTGTGATAAAATTTTAAAGATAATAAATAAGTACCACAAATAAATCTACTTAGTGTTAAATATATAATGGAGTAATAATTGTGGGGTATCAAAGTAATAATGATCCATGGGGAAATCATCCCAGCCGAAATAAAGGAAATCGCATTCTTAAATATCCAGATTTTTTTCAAAAATTCAATACTATTAATAAAAAATTATGTAGATTAACTTTTGGTAGAAATAAGAGTAATAAACCAAATAATTCAAGATCACCGATTAATATCTTATGTTTACTGGTAATAATTACTATTATTATTTGGCTTATCAGTGGTTTATATACTATCCAAGAATTAGATCGAGGAGTCGTGACTCGTTTTGGAAAATTTAGTCATCTGGTAAATCCCGGTTTAAATTGGAAGTTAAATTTCATTGATACAGTACAAACTGTCAATGTATCAACGGTACGTGATGTTGCTACAGAGGGTATAATGCTAACTTCTGATGAAAATGTTGTCCATGTTGAGATGAATGTGCAATATCGTGTTAGCAACCCAAGACTTTACCTTTTTTATGTAAATAATCCTGATGATAGCTTAAGTCAAGCTACTGATAGTGTGTTGCGTGGTGTAATTGGTAAATATTCTATGGATGAGATTCTTACTGAAGGTCGTACTATTATTCGTAGTGAAACTCAGCGAGATCTTGAAAATACTCTTAATCCCTATCATATGGGAATTACCTTAGTTGACGTTAATTTTCAAGCAGCTCGTCCACCTGAAGAAGTAAAAGCAGCGTTTGATGATGCGATTGCAGCTCTTGAAAATGAGCAGCAATATATTCGTGAAGCTGAAGCTTATGCTAACGAAGTGCAACCACAAGCCAATGGTAAAGCACAAAGAATTCTAGCAGATGCGCTGGCTTATAAAACACGTATAATTTTAGAAGCTCAGGGGGAAGTAACAGGATTTAATAAAATTTTACCAGAATATAAATTAGTTCCTAAAATTGCTAGAGAAAGGTTATACATTGAAACTATGGAACATATTTTCAGTAATACCCATAATATACTAATTAATGATAAAGAAAATCATTTTTTAGTATTACCGTATTTTTTTAATCAATCTAATCAAAATAATGATAATAATCAGAAATTATCGCAATCATTAATATCTCCTAAGTCAGGAAAAGTTACCGAGAGTACTTCTTCTCCTCAGATAGAAAAAGGTACGGAGAGTACTTCTTCTCCTCAGCCAGATTCTGATTTAATTTTCAGTCAGAGAAAATTGGAGGCGCTGCGTAATAGTCCTAAAGATATAGGATATACAGGATATAAGAGAGCTAATAATGCGTAATTTATTAATGATTTTATTAATTATTATATTAGTAGTAGTACTACCTAATTCACTTTTTATAGTTCATGAAGGAGAACGAGGTATTTTGCTTCGCTTTGGTAAGATTTTACGTGATAGCCATCATCAAACTCTAGTTTTTTTACCTGGATTACACATCAAGAGTCCATTATTTGAAACCGTGAAATCTTTTGATTCCCGTATTCAAACTACGGCAAATCAAGCAGATCGTTTTGTTACTAAAGAAAAGAAGGATTTAATAATAGACTCTTATATAAAATGGTGTATCAGTGATTTTAGTAATTATTATCTAACTACTGGAGGTGGAAATATTACTCAGGCGGAAATCTTACTCAAACGGAAATTCATTGATCGCCTTCGTTCGGAATTGGGTCGTCTAAATGTAAAAGATATTGTAACGGATTCTCGTGGACGTTTAACGTCGATTTTAACTAAAGCCTTAAATGAAGGTACTGCTGGCATCTCTATTAATGAGAGTGTTAAAAATAAATTTTTATCCAACAAAAATCATATATTATATAATGATCAAATTATTCAAACTAATAGTATGGCATCATTAGGTATTAAGGTTATTGATGTACGCATTAAGCAAATTAATTTACCATTAGAAGTATCGGATGCAATCTACAATAGAATGCGTGCTGAACGTGAAGCCGTAGCACGTCATCATCGCTCACAGGGTAAAGAGGAGGCTGAAAAATTACGGGCATCAGCAGATTATCAAGTAACTAAAATTTTAGCAGAAGCAGAAAAACAAGCTCGGGTTATACGTGGAGAAGGGGATGCCACAGTGTTAAAATTATTTACTACTACATTCGCTCAAAATTCAGATTTTTATTTTTTTCAACGAAGCTTACATGCATACGAAAATAGTTTTAATAATAAAGATCTTATAATTTTAAATTCAGATCATCCTTTTTTAAAATATATGGCTAATCCAACTTATATTAAATAATCTGAGGTTCATTATGAAATTTAGGTAATCTATATTTTGGGGAATAAAAAAGGATTATAATTGAATTATGGTTTGGTTTTATTGTAGTTATAAAAATAATCTATCTAACCATAATTCGCAATGCTCAAATTGCCGTGAGTTAATAGTTTTTAATGAATTTGGGGTATTTTCAAATACTGCTAGATAATTACCATTACATATGATACCAAATTACATTTTAGTGATCAAAGATCATATACTAGGAACTTTTGATTCAGATACATTATCTTGGTCTAAGATAGTATGATTAGGTGGTCTACAAATTTCACGTAAATTATCAATCCGTCCATATTTAATAACATATCCTTTACCTCATTTTTCGGATCATGCAATACTACCAAGTACCTTAGCTTAGATCTTTATATTAATAGTAATAAAATATATTCAATTAAAATTAATTCGCCACCCGATAGATAGTTTACGTTATTTACATGGTGCAGCTAATAGTTAATAAAGATTGTATGATTAATAATTATCAAAATCTTGAGTTTGGTAGTAATGCTCTAATAGAGCAGTCTAATCCATTAATACAAATTAATTAACATTAATATGTACAAAAAAAAGAGCCACTATAAAGTTTGGTTTAATGAAGGTCTTCATGCTATAGATGGATGGCATCGGATGAGTGACAGTAAACAACATTATATCATGTATAATATTTATCATCCTAATCTAATACAAACATTCTCGGGAACAGTAATAATCAAAAGGAATTAGTTGGTACTAAGAATTAATCAGTACTTTATAAAACTTCAGTGAAAATAAACCAACTGAACTTCTTTCTGGAAATTATTCAGATAAGATTTCTATAGTTGTTGAATATTGAATTATTGAAAGTATTAATATTTTATCTTAACTAATCATATTAGGAGATATAGTGTTATGTCAGCTTGGTTAAATCCTAGAAATATGGCAATTACCACTAATAATCTTTTAGAATTAGCTAATAAATATGGTTGTCCAGTTTGGATTTATGATTCAAAAATTATTTATGAAAGAATTCAACAACTGAGATTATTCGATATCATTAGATTTGCACAAAAATCATGTTCAAATATTCACATTTTAAGATTTATGCTCACTGCTGGCATAAAAGTTGATGCCGTATCTCTTGGTGAAATAGAAAGAGCCATTGTTGCTGGTTATCAACCTAGAAATGATAACGATGATATTGTATTTACTGCAGACCTTATTAATGAAAATATTATTAATCGTGTTAAGCAACTGCATATTCCGGTTAATGCTGGATCGGTAGATATGTTGCAGCAGCTAGGAACTTCATCTCCTGGACATCGTGTTTGGTTACGTGTTAATCCGGGATTCGGTGATGGTCATAGTAAAAAAACTAATACAGGTGGTGAAAATAGTAAACACGGAATTTGGTACACTGATTTACCATTGGCTTTATCTATTATTAATAAGTATGAATTACAGTTAGTTGGAATGCATATGCATATTGGTTCTGGAGTAAATTATCACCATTTACAACTTGTATGTGATGCTATGGTTAATCAGGTAATTAATTTTAATCAAGATATTACAGCAATATCAGCAGGGGGAGGATTATCAATTCCATATTATCTAGATGAAAAACCTATAGATACTAATCAATATTATAATTTATGGAATAAAGCCCGTCAGCAAATTGCTGCACACTTCAAGCATGCTGTTAAGCTAGAAATTGAACCGGGAAGATTTCTAGTAGCAGAATCTGGATTATTATTAGCTGAGGTTAGGTCAATAAAAAAAATGGGAAATCGTCATTTTATATTAGTAGATGCTGGTTTTAATGATTTAATGCGACCGGTAATGTATGGAAGTTATCATCAAATTTCCGTATTACCAGGCGATGGTCGTTATATAAATGAAACTAATCTTACAGAAAGTGTAATTGCAGGACCATTATGTGAATCAGGAGATGTCTTTACCCAGCAAGAAAATGGTAAGATATTAACACGTGCTTTACCTCCATTAAAAGTGGGTGACTATCTAATTTTTCATGATACTGGTGCATATGGAGCTTCAATGTCTTCTAATTATAATAGTAGACCTCTGTTACCAGAAGTTTTATTCGAAAACGGAGTAGCACGACAAATTCGCAGACGTCAAACTATATATGATTTAATTGCACTAGAATTATAGTTAAAAAATTTTATTAATGATTTTTTTTCAAGTATATAAAATTTATAATTTCTACAGTGATAGAAAAAATCATCGAAAAATAAAGGTATTCTTTATGAATATGTACCGAAAAACCTTCTATAATTAATGTTAATCCTACTAAAAATAGAAATGATAAGGCTAATATTTTAAACGGTGGATGATTAGAAATAAATTCACCAACTTTTTTTGCCATAAACATTATCACAATAAATGCTATCATTACAGCTGTAATCATAATAAAAAGATGATCCGATAAACCAACTGCAGTTATTACTGAATCTAAGCTAAAAATAATATCTAATAAAATAATCTGAATAATAGATTGGATAAATGAATTAACTGATCTTTGAGATTGGGTCAGATTTTTTTTATTATAAGAATAAATTGAATAATGGATTTCTATTATAGATTTCCATATTAAAAAAATACCACCAAGTAACATAATAATATCTCTAGCTGAGAAAACGTGATTTCTTAGAATCAAGAGGGGTTGAGTTAATCTAATAAGCAAAGCAATAAAATTTAATAATACTAAACGCATTATCATTGCTCCACTTAATCCCAGATAACGAGCTAAGTTTTGTTGAGCTACTGGAAGTTTAGACACTATTAATGAAAGTAAAAGAATATTATCAATACTAAGGATAATTTCAATAATGATTAAGGTCACTAGAGATATCCAAGTACTAGGAACTATCAACCAATCCAACATTTATGATACTCGAAGTAAAAAATGTAAATATTGATTAATTATATGTATAAGAAACAGCAAAAAGCTTTTTTTTGAACTTAATTATTATCATAAAAATAACGTTCAATAATAGCTGCTGTAAAATTTTTTTTTAAATAAAACCCGCGGGGTGATGTCAAAATCTGCTGACCATATCTACCAGTAGCTTTAGTTAATACTTTTCTATGAGCAGCTTTAGTACGGATTTGCATTACTTCACCATAACGTGAAGTAATGCAATTAATTTCTTCTAATATAATTAATTCCATTAATTCTTCCCAGTCTCTGCGTAAAAAATTCTCCTCTTGTGAATTAGGACTCCATAATAAAGGGATACCAACTTTTCTGAATTCTAATGGAATATGTCGAGATCCTTCGACAGGAATCCATAATATTCTTGATAATTTTTTACGTACATAACTAGTTTCCCAAGTAGTTCCTATATTTCTATTTTGATTAAACGATAGCGCACAAATAAATGTAGTTTCTAATGGACGTCCATAACTATCAATCGGGATCGTTTTAAGTTCAATACCAAGTGAAGCAAAATCCGGTTCAGGTTTATTTTTAGCATGGACTCCTAAATGTTTTTCAATTAGGATACCAATCCAACCTTTGTTATCTTTTAAAGATGAAGGAATATTTAAATTAGCTATAGAAGCTAACTCACCTAAGGTATAACCTGCTAGTAATTTAGCACGTTTCATTAAAGTTGCTTCATCATATGGATAATTTACAAAAAAATTTGATTGATTCAAACTATCAATTTTTAACCTTATCAGTTAAATGGAAATATTTACTTTAATTATCTTAAATGATATCTAGCGTGAGGTAAATTAATTATTGATAATAACTGTTGTAATTATATATAATCATGCTATGAGGAAATTTCCTGTCTTGATAAAATCGATAAATTTCATTATTAATTAAAAAAACTTAATTTTAATATGGAGAGGATATGTATAAAATTTTGCAGTGGATATTTAAAATTTCTAGAGGAATATGGAATTTACTAAATTTTATTAGGCAAGGAATTTTTAATATTTTAATAATTTTTATTATTCTTCTTATTACTAATAATTTATTATTAGATGGTACATCGATTTTCTCTAAAAATAGACCTAGAGCTTTGCTTTTAGATATTAATGGCATTATAGTTGATACACCACCAAGACCATCAGGAAATCACCAATTTAATAAATTTATTAATCTTCTCAGTGGTAAGAATCCTCAATCCCAAAATTCATTATTTAATATTGTTCAAATTATTAGACAAGCTAAAGATGATAAAAATATCACTGGGATGATATTAGATCTTGAAAATTTTTTAGGCACTAACCAAGTATCTTTACATTACATAGGTAAAGCGTTGCAAGAATTTCGTAATAGTGGTAAATTGATTTATTCAATAGCAGATAATTATAGTCAGCAACAATATTATCTAGCGAGTTACGCAAATAGAATTTATCTCTCTCCTAAAGGGGAAGTAGATTTAAAGGGTATTGCTATTAATAACTTGTATTATAAAAAATTCCTAGATTATCTACAGATAAATTCACACATTTTTCGAGTAGGAAAATATAAAGCTGCGGTGGAACCTTTAATGCGTAATAATATGTCGCAATTTTCACGCCAAGCAGATACTCGTTGGATAAGACAATTATGGCAAGATTATCTCATCACAATCTCACATAATCGTCATATCAAATTTCCTCATAATTTTCCAGTAGCTGATGATGTAGTTTTAAAATTTCAAAAAGTGAGTGGAGATACCGCAAGTTATGCTTATGAAACAAAATTAGTTGATGAAATTATTTCGCGATCCAACTTTTTACAAAAAATGATTCAAATTTTTGGATATAAGAATAATAGTTATAATCACGTTAGTTTTTATGATTATCAGCTTAATCGACATTCATTAATCAAAAATAAAAATAAGATTGCAATCATTGTTATGAATGGAATTATTACTGAGAAAGACCAATCCCGAGGTTCTATTAATAGTATTGACGCTATTGATCAGATTAATAATGCAGCTAATGATTCAGATATCAAAGCCATTGTGTTATATATTAATAGTCCTGGTGGTAGTGTTACTGCTTCTGACATGATACGTCAAGAGCTGGTTGAAGCACGTAACCTTGGAAAACCTATTGTAGTTTTCATGGGAGGAGTCGCGGCATCTGGTGGATATATGATTTCTACACCAAGTAATTATATTATAGCTAGTCCTTATACATTGACTGGATCGATAGGTGTTTTTGGAATGATGTTTACATTTGAAAAGACCTTAGCTAAAATTGGAATTTATACTGATAGTATAGAAATATCGCCTCTAAGTAATACTACTAATACTAAAGATATACCTAGTGAGGCACAAAAATTAATGCAAATAAACATTCAACATGAATATAACAATTTTATTGATCTTGTAGCACATGCACGTCAGAGTACTCCTGAAAAAATTGATAAAATAGCTCAAGGACGAGTTTGGTCTGGTCAAGATGCTAAGAAATTAGGACTAATTGATAAGCTTGGTGATTTTGATGATGCTGTATTTCAAGCTGCTAAGCTGGCTAAACTTAAAAAATGGCAATTAGCATGGATCCAGAATGATTCATCAATATTTGAACAATTAGTTAGTTCAATAAGAATTTCTGTAAAATTAATGATTAACCATATTCTATATACTTGGTTACCAGTTAACCAAGATTTTATTGGTATTTTAAAAAGAAAATTTATATTTAATGATCCCAAAAATATTTATGCACAATGTTTAATATGTAGTGAGATTAAATGAAAGACCGATCTCTACTAAGAGTAAAAAATTCTCTGAAAGAAATCTCATATAATATAAGTTAATTTTAAAATCTATAAATTGTTCATAAAGAGAGGAATATAATGACGATTAGAGTAGGGATTAATGGTTTTGGTCGTATTGGGCGTATGATTTTCAGAGCTGCACAAGAACGCCATGATATTAAAATTATTGCTATCAATGATCTACTGGATGTTGAATATATAGCTTACATGTTGAAATATGATTCAACTCATGGTCGATTTAATGGAAAAATAGAAATTTCAAATAGTCATTTAATTGTTAATGGTAACTATATTCGTATTACTGCAGAGCATGATCCAGCTAAATTAAAATGGGATGAAGTAAATATTGATATTGTAGCGGAAGCAACTGGGATTTTTCTTACTTATGTAGCAGCTATCAAACATATTCAAGCTGGTGCAAAGAAAGTAGTTCTTACTGGTCCTCCAAAAGATAATATTCCAATGTTAGTAATGGGTGTTAATCATACATCATATTTAGGAGAAAATATTGTTTCAAATTCTTCTTGTACTACTAACTGTCTAGCTCCATTAGCAAAAGTTATTAATGATAATTTTGGTATTATAGAAGGTTTAATGACTACCATACATGCTACTACAGCAACTCAAAAAACTGTAGATAGCATGTCGTATAAAGATTGGCGTGGAGGAAGAAGCGCTTTAACAAATATTATTCCGTCTACTACGGGTGCCGCAATGGCAGTAGAAAAAGTGATACCTGAACTTAAGGGTAAATTAACTGGCATTGCTTTTAGGGTACCTGTTTCAAATGTTTCTGTAATAGATCTAACTGTAAGATTAAGAAAATCGGTAACTTATCAAGATATATGTAAAGTAATAAAAACTGCGTCAGAAGCAGAATACAAAGATATTATAGGTTATTGTAAGGATTTAGTAGTATCTACTGATTTTAATGGAGAAAAATTAACCTCAGTATTTGATGCTAAAGCGGGACTTGCACTTAATAATCATTTTTTTAAGTTAATTTCATGGTATGATAATGAAACTGGATATTCTCATAAAGTTATTGATTTAATAACATATATCGCCAAATATAATCATAAACTTAATGTCAATAACTCCTAAATTTTCATCATTTTCTAATTAATAGATAATTATTGAGTAATAATTTGCTGCTGTTGTATGAGCATTGCCTTTTCATCTAAATAACGATTCAATTTCTGCCGAGTTTTTAATATAACAGCTTCAGGTGCGCTGGAAATAAATAATTGATTAGATATCAATTTTTGTAAACGTGTAATTTCAATAGTTAGTTTCAATATTTTATTAGAAATTTGCTTACATTTTATTTGTTGATTGATAGAAATACCTAATGGTATCATTATTTCAGCTCCGTCAATAAGCTTGATTATAGTTGTTTCAGGATTGTTTTCTACCCGAGAATGACATATGGTTATCTTTTGTATTCCACTAAGTTTACAAATAATATCATTATTCTGATTAATAAGAAGTAAAACGTTTAACTTAAAATTTGGTAATGGTTTTAGCAATAGATTATGAATAGGCATAGTAATATTCATTTCAGAACGAATATTACGTATTGTAATAATAAGCTGTTTTATCCAATCTATATGATTTTCAGCTAGTTCATCTGCAAGCGAGATATCATATTGGGGAATGGGTTGTAACATGATAGTAGGATCATGAATTCCTTTTAACAACTTTATACGCTGCCAGATATGTTCGGTGATAAATGGTATAATAGGATGTGATAATCGTAAAATTGCTTCTAATACCTCAATCATGGTATATCGTGCACCACGTTTGGCATCTTCTGATCCAAAATTTATTACTGGTTTAGTAAATTCTAAATACCAATCACAAAATTGATGCCAGATAAACTCATAAATGATATTTGATGCTATATCAAAACGATAATTATTTAGAGCTTCAATATAATTTTTTATGCTATTATTTAATTTAGATTGGATCCATCTATCAGCTAATGATAGTACTTTCTTATAATCTTGATTATAATCATCATCTTTTTGCTGTGTATTAAGTAGTACAAATCTACTAGCATTCCATAATTTGTTACAAAACTTACTATATCCTTCTAATCGCTTCATATCCCAATGGATATTACGTGCTGGATAAGATAAGCTAGCTAGAGTAAAACGTAAAGCATCAGTACCATAAGGTTTGATACCATGTGGAAATTGGATTGCTGTTCTTTTGCGAATGGTATTCAAAAGTTTAGGTTTGATCAGATTATCGGTGCGCTTTTTTATTAAAGCTTCTAAAGAAATACCATCTATTACATCTAATGGATCTATAATATTACCTTTAGATTTAGACATTTTTTTTCCTTCTTCGTCTAAAATTAGACCAGTTATATAAACCTTATAAAAAGGCACTTGTGACTTACCAGTTTCATCTTTTATAAAATGCATGGTAAGCATGATCATACGTGCTATCCAGAAAAAAATAATGTCAAATCCACTTACTAGCACACTAGTTGGATGAAATATACGCAATAACTCAGTATTTTCTGGCCATCCTAATGCAGAAAAAGTCCATAATCCAGAAGAAAACCATGTATCTAACACATCGTTATCTTGAGACAAAATAACATTGGTGTTTAATTGATTAACATAACGAACTTCATTTTCATCTTTACCAACATAAATATTGCCATTTTTATCATACCAAGCTGGGATACGATGACCCCACCATAATTGACGAGATATACACCAATCTTGGATATTGTGCATCCAAGATAAATATATCTTTTCATATTTTTTTGGTATGAATTTTAATTCACCATATTGAACTGCCTCTAAAGCTTTATTTACTAATGGTTGAGTACGTAAATACCATTGATCAGTTAACATTGGTTCAATTATTACACCACTTCGATCACCATATGGTATGACTAAATCATGCGGTTGTCTGGATTCAAGCAGATTTAATCTTGTAAGCCAGGATAAAACTGTTTCTCGTGCATTATTGCGTTCTAAATTATGAAAAATTTTTGGTAATATTGAAGAATAAATATTTGATTTATTTCCGTGATAATCAAAAATTTCACAACAAGTTCTTATAGTTCCATCAAAATTTAAAATATTAATCATGGGTAGCTTGTGACGTTGAGCTATTTCATAATCATGGAAATCGTGAGCCGGAGTGACTTTCATACAACCAGTTCCTTTATGCATCTCGATGTTTTCATCAGCAATAATAGGAATCCGACGTTTGATAATTGGTAATAATACAAATTTACCAACTAAGGTTTGATAACGATCATCTTGAGGATGAATTGCTATCGCCGTATCTCCTATTAAGGTTTCAGGACGTGTAGTCGCTACTACTAAATAAGTTTTTCCTTGTTTAGTTTTAACGTTATCGGTTAATGGATACCGAATATGCCACATATATCCTCTAGATTCCCGATTCTCTACTTCTATATCAGAAATTGCCGTACCTAACATTGGATCCCAATTTACTAATCTTTTACCCCGATAAATTAAATCTTCTCTATATAAACTTATAAAAATCTCTCTAACTGCGTATGAGAAACCTTGATCCATTGTAAATCGCTCACCTTCCCAATTTACAGAGTTACCGAGTCGTCTCATTTGATTAGTAATTCTTTTACCAGATTCTTTTCTCCATTGCCAAATTTGATCAATAAATTTTTCTCTTCCCAATTTCTGTCTAGTTTTACCAATTTCTAAGGCTAATTTACGTTCTACTACTATTTGTGTTGCAATTCCAGCATGATCAGTTCCTACTTGCCATAAGGTATTATAACCTTGCATTCTATGATACCGAATCATTATATCCATGATAGTTTGCTGAAAAGCATGACCCATATGCAAACTGCCAGTAATATTAGGCGGTGGAAGCATAATACAAAAACTTTTTTTACTAGTATCACCATGAGGTTTAAAATAACCTTGTTTTTCCCAGTATTCATAAAGCGGTTTTTCAAAATCTTTTGGTTGATATTGTTGTTTCATTTTATATGAACTATATTTAGGTAAAATCCATTAATGCCTTGAATAAATTTTATTGCATTAAATTATTTATATGAGATTAAATTTGATTATCTATTAAATCAGAATTATTTTTTAATTTTCCAGCTCTATTTAACATAAATTGTGATAATAAAGCTACAGGTCGTCCTGTAGCTCCTTTATTTTGATTTGAAGCTATCCAAGCAGTTCCCGCAATATCTAAATGTGCCCAATGATAATTATTAGTAAATTGTGCTAAAAATCCTGCTGCTGTAATAGCACCACCAGAAGAATCGTAGCTACCTATATTTGCTATATCAGCAAAATTAGAGGTAAGTTGTTCTTGATATTCTTCTGTTAGCGGTAATAGCCAGACATGATCTCTAGATTGTTCTGAAGCCTTTAATAACTCTTGAGCCAATGGATTATTATTAGATACTAAGCCGCTCATATGGTGACCTAAAGCAATAACACAGGCACCAGTTAGGGTAGCTATATCTATAACAGTATCAGGACTAAATTTTTCTACATATGTTAATACATCACATAGAACTAACCTACCTTCAGCGTCAGTATTTAATACTTCAACAGTTTTTCCGGACATAGTAGTTAAAATATCACCTGGATGTAATGCCCGTCCTCCTGGCATATTTTCACAACCTGCAATAATTCCAATAACATTCAACGGCAATTGAAGATTAGCAATCACACTCATGACACCATATACACAAGCTGCACCACACATATCATATTTCATCTCATCCATGGCATTAGTTGGTTTGATATTAATCCCACCAGAATCAAAAGTTAATCCTTTTCCTACTAGTACAATAGGTTTACTATCTGGATTAGGATGTGCTTTATATTCAATTACTGACATCATCGATTCATTATAAGATCCTTGACCTGCCGCCAGATAAGCATTCATCCCTAATTCTTTCATTTTTAGCTCATTAATAACAAATGTACTCATATTTTCATATTGAGACACTAATTTATCAGCCTGTGAAACCATATAGGCTGCATTACAGATATTAGCTGGTAGATTGCTTAAATCTTTGGCAATTTTAATTCCCTCTGCTATAGCTAAACTATGTTGAATAGCAAGCTCACTTAAATTTATATCGCACTCGCTGGTTACATAAAATATGATTTTGCGAAGATAGCGTTTTTCCAGATTAGGATTACTTTTGAATTGATTAAAGGAATACAACACTTTCAAGATCATTTCAACAATTTGACGAATTTTCCAATATATATTGCGCTTTTTAACATGTAATTCAGAAAGAAAGCAGACAGCTTCCATGGAAGCTGTCTTATTAACTGCAATAATAGTTTGATAAATGATTTTATCAAATTGTCGTTCATCTAATTGATGTTCTTTACCACAACCAATTAGTAAAATACGTTCCGAAAGAATATTCGGAACATGATACAATGTTAGAGTTTGACCAATTTTTCCTTGTAACTCCCCGCGTTGAAGAAGTGCACTAATATATCCATTACTAATTTTATCAATCTTTTCAGCTCTACTCGATAATCTACTAGTTTCAAATATACCTATAATAATACAAGCACTACGCTGTGTTTCAAGGCTACCACTTTTTACAATAAACTCCATGCTTTCTCCTGAAAATTAAACTAATTATGATACATACTTTAATATTTATTAATTCATTAATCTGGCGATTTTCGGTAAAATCATTACTAAGATTAGCCTAATAATTTTATTTTGATTGGCATAGTAATTATCTTTAGATATAATTACCAAATTTGCCGAAGTGGCGAAATTGGCAAACGCAGTTGATTCAAAATCAACCGCCGCAAGGCATGCCGGTTCAAATCCGGCCTTCGGCACCAGGTTATTAACCTTTATTTATTAAAGGCTACAATTAATTGCATTATTTTTTGGTGGCCCTTGCAGGATTTGAACCTGCGACCAAGCGATTATGAGTCGCCTGCTCTTACCCCTGAGCTAAAGGGCCTGATAAATCTAATAATGGTGACAAATTAATCATCTAAAAAACTACGTAGTGCTTCTGATCTACTAGGATGACGTAGTTTTCTTAATGCCTTGGCTTCAATTTGACGAATTCGTTCACGTGTTACATCAAACTGTTTACCTACTTCTTCTAATGTGTGATCTGTATTCATATCTATACCAAAACGCATCCGTAAAACTTTAGCTTCACGTGCAGTTAAACCTGAGAGTACTTGATTAGTAGCCATTTTTAGACTTTCGGAAGTAGCAGAATCTAAAGGCATTTCCAACATCGTATCTTCAATAAAATCTCCTAAATGGGAATCTTCATCATCTCCAATTGGAGTTTCCATCGATATGGGTTCTTTAGATATTTTTAATATTTTACGGATTTTATATTCTGGAATTAACATTCGTTGTGCTAATTCTTCGGGTGTTGGTTCTCGCCCAATTTCTTGTAACATCTTACGAGAAATACGATTAATTTTATTAATAGTTTCAATCATATGCACTGGAATGCGAATGGTACGTGCCTGATCTGCAATAGAACGGGTAATAGCTTGACGAATCCACCAGGTAGCATAAGTTGAAAATTTATATCCGCGACGATATTCAAATTTATCTACAGCTTTCATTAGTCCAATATTACCTTCTTGGATAAGATCTAGAAATTGTAATCCACGGTTGGTATATTTTTTTGCTATAGAAATAACTAAACGCAAATTAGCTTCTACCATATCTTTTTTAGCACGACGCGCTTTAGCTTCACCTATAGACATGCGACGATTAATATCTTTTATTTTTTCAATAGTTAATCCGGTTTCTTCTTCAAGATTTGCTAATTTTTGTAATCGTTTACGAATTTTCCCCGATACTTTATTTAAATTTTTACTCCAGGGTTGATTCATAATGATTGCATTATTAATCCATAATTCATTAGTTTCATTGCCGTTGAAAAGTAAAAAAAACTTTCTCTTTGGTATTTTACACTGTTCCACACATAATTTAGTAATGATACGTTCCTGAGTACGCACCAGTTCCATCATGGAACGCATGTTATTAACCAGATAATCAAATTGTTTAGGAACTAAGCGGAATTGTTTAAAAATTTCAGAAAGTTTTTTAATTTCTATAACTGTATCATTATGACTACGTCCTTTGCTTTTAATTGCAGCACGTGTTGATTCATACTGTATACGTAATGCCGTAAATTTTTCTCTAGCTAATATTGGATCAATATTATGATCATCTGTATCATTTTCGATCACTTCAGCTTCATCATTAGAAATTTCAGAGTCAATTGGCTGTTGTGTAGTTAATATTATTTCTTCATTAAGATTGGGATCAACAAAACCGGTAATAATATCTGCTAATCGTGATTCATCGTTTTCCACTTTATCATATTGATCTAGAAGATAAGTAATTGCTTCAGGATACTCAGCAACTGAACATTGTACTTGATTAATACCTTCTTCAATACGTTTAGCAATATCAATTTCTCCTTCACGAGTTAATAATTCTACAGTTCCCATTTCACGCATATACATGCGCACTGGATCAGTAGTTCTACCAATTTCATTTTCAACATTAGATAATACCTGAGCAACTGCTTCTACTGCATCTTCATCAGTATTATTTTCATTTAGCATCAGATCATCGGCATCTGGTACTTCTTCCATAACCTGGATTCCCATATTATTTATCATCTGAATAATATCTTCAATCTGATCTGAGTCTACGATATCATCTGGCAGATGATCATGTATTTCCGCATAGGTTAAATATCCTTGTTCTTTACCACGATTAACAAGAATTTTCAGTTGTGATTGTGGATTTTGCTCCATAATACTATATCCATACTTAATAAATTTGTTAATTTCTTGTAGATGTAATATCTACAAGTATATGATACCGTGTATTTTACCGTAATTATACAGCTCCATACGGATATTTATAAATTAATGTTATCACCATTACATAATATACCCAAGAATTTATAACTATAAATTAATTATTTTTTTGCCAAAATTTTGTTTAAGTACCAGAATTCTTGACGTTGTTTGAAACTTAATCCGGTAGTACGTTCTATTGCAATTAGCATTTCTTGACGTTGTTCTAAAGCTAAGTTATATATACTAGTGAGTGCATCTTTGAACGTGTTTTCAATTTCTTTCTTTACAATCATGTGATTCCAACTGGCTAATTTTTCAATATGATGGATTAAAGGAGAATTTCTGTATAGTTCTAAGATTTGTCCAGTAGTAATATTAGGATCAGCTATACATGTCTTTAATAATTCGATAAAAATTGGTAATCCTGCTAGTTTAATTGTAGTTAAAGATTGTAATTCAGGTACTAATACTGCTAAACGAGGATTTTGCACTAATAAACTCATAATAATACGCATAGTTGTATGTTTTAATCTTAATGGCAATCTATAATTACTATTTTTTGACAGTGTTGGCAATAATTTTTCAAGGTGATTATCTTCTAAAATTCCTATTTTATTACCCAATGTTTGACGTAAATAAATACGTAAGGTTTCACCAGGAATTAACTTAATAAGTGGTAATGCTAGTGCACTTAAACGAGCTTTACCATCAGGGTGCGATAGATCAACTTGTTTAATTAATTTTTCAAACATAAAAATCGAGAGGGGCTGTACTTGATTAATTCTATTTTCAAATGCTACTTTGCCTTCTTTACGGATTAACGTATCAGGATCTTCTCCCTGGGGAAGAAACATAAAACTTAATTGACGCCCGTCAAACATGTATGGTAAGGAAATTTTAAGAGCACGCCAAGCCGCGGCTCTTCCAGCATTATCGCCGTCATAACAATAAATTACATGATCGGTAGTACGAAATAAAAGGTGAATATGGTCACTAGTAATTGACGTACCTAGTGAAGCTACTACATAATCAATCCCAGCTTGTGTCAAAGTTACTACATCCATATAACCTTCTACTACTAGAAGACGCATGGGTCGTGAATGTTTCTTATATACTTCATACAAACCATAAAGTTGGCGTCCCTTATGAAAAAGAATAGTATTAGGTGAATTTAAATATTTTGGTTCAATATTACCAAGTACACGTCCTCCAAAGCCCATGACTCGCCCACGTTTATCCCTAATGGGAAACATTATACGATAACGAAAACGTTCATGAGTATATTTATGATTAGTAATCACCAACATACCAGTATCATATAATAGTTGACGATATTCATTATTTAACTTCAAATTATTTTGAATCACATTAGTTCCTGATGGAGCAAAACCTATAGAAAAATATTCTAGAGTTGCAGTAGTTAATCCCCGTTTAGCTAAATATTGACGAGCTAAGATGGCATTATCATGTAAAAGATATTTTTGATAAATAAGAGTCATTTCTTTCATCAAAGAATATAATTTGCTGCGATAATGAAAATTGAATTTTGATCGATTACTATTTACATATGGAATTTTTAATCCAGACATAGCAGCTAATTCTTCAATAGTTTCGATAAACTGTAATCGATCAAAATTCATTATAAAATCAATAGCATTTCCATGTTCACCACAACCAAAGCAATAATAAAATTGCTTATCTCTATTAACTGTAAAAGATGGAGTTTTTTCTTGATGAAAAGGACAACAGGCTTTATAATTAACTCCTGATTTTTTTAGGGTAATGCGTGAATTAATAAGTTCTACAACATCTATATAAGCTAGCAATTTATGAATAAATGCTTTTGAAATTAGTTGTTCTGCCATAAAATTTATTCATTAATGAAAAAATTCTATCAAAGATTATCAACTTAAAACCAACTCAGTTATCTAATATAGACGCATCCTGCGAGCATTTTCACGTGCTAATTTCTTAGAATGCCGCTTTACGGCAGAAGCTTTAGCACGCTTACGTTCGGTAGTTGGTTTTTCATAAAATTCCCGACGACGAACTTCAGCTAATATACCTGCTTTCTCGCATGAACGTTTAAAACGCCGAAGAGCAACGTCAAATGGTTCATTCTCACGTACTTTAATTACTGGCATCTATTTTAACCTTTTACTTATCTTATGATATAGATTGTAAATCTATATTACTTTACTACAAGCCATATTGTAAAGTATATCTAATCTAGTATAGTTAGAATTGAATGAACTGCTTATTTAGCTACAAGGAGAAAATAAATATAATATGCGTGTACTAGGAATTGAAACATCCTGTGATGAAACTGGTGTTGCTATTTATGATGATAATAATGGATTATTATCTAATCAGCTTTATAGTCAAGTTAATTTACATGCAGATTACGGTGGTGTAGTTCCTGAACTGGCAGCACGTGATCATATAATGAAGATTATACCATTAATTAATGCTGCTTTAAAAGAAGCCAACTTAAATGCAAAAGATATTAATGGAATAGCTTATACAGCAGGTCCAGGATTAGTAAGTGCATTACTTGTAGGTGCTAGCTTTGGTAAAGCTTTGGCATTTTCTTGGAAAATTCCCGCATTAGAGATTAACCATTTAGAAGCACATCTTTTAACTCCATTATTAGAAAATCCACCACCAACCTTTCCTTTTATTGGTTTACTTATTTCTGGAAGTCATACACAATTGGTTAAGGTTATTGATATAGGAAGATATTATTTGTTAGGTGAAACTCTTGATGATGCCGTGGGGGAAGCTTTCGATAAAACGGCTCAATTATTAGGTTTTGATTATCCTGGTGGTTCAAAACTTTCTAGTTTAGCCCAACTTGGCTCTAGAGGACGCTTTAATTTTCCTCGACCAATGATTGAAAAACCTGGTCTAAATTTTAGTTTTTCTGGATTAAAAACTTATGCAGCTAAAATTATTCGTGAACATCATTATAATGATCAACAAACTAAAGCCGATATCGCGCATGCATTTGAGGAAGCTGTAATTGATACACTAATAGTTAAATGCAAATTAGCTTTAGAACATACTAAACTCAATCGTCTTGTAGTAGTTGGGGGTGTTAGTGCTAATTTGACTTTGCGTTATAGATTAAAAAAAATGATGAATCAATTTGGAGGACATGTATTTTATGCGCGCCCAGAATTTTGTACAGATAATGGAGCAATGATTGCATATACAGGAACAATTAGGATGAGTAGTATAATTAATAAAATTACCAAATTAAACATTAATGTATACCCCCGTTGGTCACTTGCTGATCTTTCACCAGTTAATAAATAATTATTAATAGAGGCTTCAATTTATGGATATAATATTTATTGAACAACTTTGTATTATCACTACTATTGGTATTTACAAATGGGAACAAAAAATTAAACAAAAATTAATATTAGATATTGAAATGGAATGGAATCATCATAAACCCGGATATAGTGATGATATTAAAGACTGTTTAAATTATCAAGAAATTTCATCAATAGTAATTGATCATGTTACTAATAGTAAATTTTCATTAGTTGAACGGGTTGCCGAAGAGATTGCTAGCTTATTATTAACACGTTTTGCTTCTCCATGGGTACGTATTAAAATTAGTAAACCTGGTGGTGTCGCACAAGCTTGTAAAGTTGGTGTAATAATCGAGCGCAGACAATCAAATTAAATAATACCATACTGACTATCTAGATTTTATAAATGGCCAAGTTTTTTTATAGCTTGGCATCTGCGATAATATAATTCTTTATTAATTTCGGCACCACGAAATCCCATATTGATTATATCTCTAACTGAAACTTGAGATGCGATATTAAATATGGTACGGAGTTGATTAGTTTGATAATAAGATATTTTTTCAAATCCTATACAACCCCGAGCATCAGCCTCACTAATAATTGCTATTTGTTCGATACGATAAATTTTACGCCAAGCATCAATTTTATTAAATAAGGTTACTATCGCATTAGTTTCTAATTTATCAATCTTATGAACTAGATTATGAAATTTAGCGGCTAAAACAGCCAATTCTCGAAAATTTTTGGGGATGCGTAATCTTTGACATAAGTTATCTATTAATTTAATTGTATGTCTATGACTATTAGTAAAATCTTCATTAGGAATTAAAACTTGGCCAAAATCGTGACATAAGGTTGCAAAACGAACTTCGATTTGGTTACTAAGTTGTGCAGCAATAGATAATGACATCAAGGTATGAATAGCCAGATCCATCTCGGCTGGCCATCTTGGATTGTTGCGTATGCCATATAAATTGTTTAATTCAGGGAAAATTACTGCTAAAGCATTACATTCTCTTAGAATCTGGAAATAGCGTTGTGGGTTACGAGATTGTAAAGCTAATTCAGTTTCTTTCCAGATTCTTTCTGCAGAAAGTTGTTTTAATTCACCATTGTCTGACATAGAACGCATTAAAGCTAGAGTTTCTGGTACAATCCTAAAATTCAGATGAGCATAACATGCTGCGAAACGTGCGACCCGTAATACACGCAATGGATCCTCATTAAAATTACTGGAAATATGACGAAGCTGACGTTTATGAAGATCTTCACGCCCTTTAAATGGATCATAAATTTTTCCATTTTCATCATATGCTATAGCATTTATAGTTAAATCCCGCCGGCTTAAATCTTGTTCCAAAGTGATACCCGTTGTATCACAGATAAAACCAGTATAACCACTCCCAGATTTTCGTTCAATGCGTGCTAATGCATATTGTTCACCAGTCACCGGATGTAAAAAAACCGGAAAATCTTTTCCTACTGGTTTAAATCCCTTTTGTAGCATTTGTTCAGGGGTGGCACCTACTATTAACCAATCTTTATCTTTAACTGGTATCTTTAGTATACTATCACGTATAGCCCCTCCTACTAAGTAAATTTTCATTATTAATCTCTTCCTAGAAGAATATTCTTTTACTAAAAATTAGAATTTATTAAAAATATTTATATAAAATTCAATAAATATTATTTTACTGCAGATTAGTAATAGATTTCTAATTTTAAGGATAATATGGACTTATTAATAAAATGATAAATAATCGTCAAATGGTTATTTAGATTTTTTTTACATTTTATCTAATCTAGAGACTCTTTTAAAGCATACAGGTAATCCGTACCTTTAATGCTGTCTCTTGATACAATTTATAAAAGATTTTATAATACTAAATTATATTAATCATTGCTAAAATAGCAATCATCTTCTAGAAATTAGAAAATAGTACTAAATATATGATTAGGGTAATTATTAGTATTATTAATAATAAGGCTTATTATATCTTATGAATCAAAAGCTTGTTTATGATTTAAAATCCACAAAAATTAGAGTAGAACGAGTTATAGCTGCATTACGTTCCGGTTCGGGTGCAATAGTTTTAGATGATGAAACTCGTGAAAATGAAGGAGATATGATTTTTGTAGCTGATACGATGACTGTTAAGCAAATGGCACTGGCTATTCGTCATGGAAGTGGTATTGTTTGCTTATGTATTACTGAAGAGCGTCGGCAACAATTAGCATTACCAATGATGGTTAAGAATAATACTAGCACTTATGGTACTAGTTTTACTGTTTCTATTGAGGCCGCTAGAGGAGTAACTACTGGTGTTTCTGCACAGGATCGCATTACTACTATTAGGACAGCAATTGCTGATTATACTAAACCTAAAGATTTACATCGTCCTGGACATGTTTTTCCACTGGTAGCTCGTGATGGTGGTGTTATGGAACGTAATGGCCATACTGAAGCAACTATTGAGCTAGTAAAAATGGCCGGATTTAAACCTGCCGGGGTATTATGTGAAATAACTAATGATGATGGAACTTTGGCACGTTCTAATGAAATTGTTGTATTTTCAAATCATTACGCTATGCCGATTATAACGATTAAAGATATCATTAATTATTTAAAAGCATAGTTAGGAAAAATTTTAGCTTAAGATATAATCCGTATCTAAATTAATAGCTTCCATGCGGATGCTGAATGGAAGATTACAATGGATTTCAAGAAATTGATATTTATCAATTCAATAAGATTGCATTGATTTTTCACCTTGAATAGCTGAAGTAATTTTTGGTTTGTTGCCAATATGTTTATTCATCGTAATGATCTAGTTGCATGTAAGAGAGTGTCAACAAAAAAGTATTTCCATAAGTAACTCTAGCAATTATGGAAAAGGATTATTCCTATTTAAACTGTAGGAGTTCCAATCTAGAGAACACCATTTAATAAATCTCAGGTACATGTATTTACAAAATACTGTTATGAACTTCTGAAAAAATCCAGAATTAAATATTGAAATCTCCAAATTTAATGCAATTGAATAAAATCATTCAATTGCATTAAATATTTATATACAAATTTTACATTACTTCATTAATTGGGATAATTTATGCAGCTATAGGTTTTTCCGGATGATTTAATTTTTTTCTAATCAAATATAAGAGTAAGGAAACTCTACGTTCAGTACGATCTAGAGTATCTCTAGGTAAATTATATCTTACCGTATATAATTTATTTTTAGAATTATAAAAA
Organism: Candidatus Dasytiphilus stammeri; assembly: GCA_041944325.1. Lineage (GTDB taxonomy): Bacteria > Pseudomonadota > Gammaproteobacteria > Enterobacterales > Enterobacteriaceae > Dasytiphilus > Dasytiphilus stammeri_M. Next base: position 573,544 of record CP145878.1, read on the forward strand.
TCAATAATAAGAGCAGGTGCTAAATAATTAGCTATTGGTAAATAATTTAATGTAATCCGAGACATTCCAAGTTTCATTCTAACTTCCATTACTGCATTGTGTGCAAACTTAGCATAAACGAAAGGTTCTCTTGGTGCTGAAATAATCTTCATCCTACCTCCCCGAAAAGTTCATTAGTTTTACTAAACAAAGAGATAATAACATTATAACACAATTAACCAATAATTTAATTCCAAGCAAAAATTCGTGTTGAGTTAATACCCAAAATTTCTTGACGAACAATCTTCCAAAAAATTTTTATTTGATTTTTTACTTGATAAGATTTTCTACCTAAAATTTTTATAATTAATCCACAATTATTAGGTAATCGGCTGACCCCACAAGCTAAAATATTATCGAATTTTTCATAATTACTTAAAGAAGCTAAAATTCTTTGATGATAAATTTTAGGAGTTAACAAGATAATATTACCAAAAACTTCAAAAAAACCCATAGTTCCTATCCCATTTAATGGATATTTTTTAGGTTGTAAAATTGAAGTTTCAGCAAATAAAATTTTATTTGATAAATTTTTTACAATGGTACTAGTAGAATAAATATCAAATTTAAAACCACCATCATTCAAATGATATTTACGTCCTGACATTAATATTTCAGAATATAAAAGTGTTGCAGTAGGGTGAATAGTAATATTAGTATTAGAAATAAATCTTGAATTATTATATGGAATTGTTTGATTAGGCATAAATTCTATATAACTATCTTTTCCAATATCTAAGGTTTGTAATAAAGCTGCATAATTATTACTCATAGCATGAATCTTTGTTGCAGCTGGAGTGCTAAGATGAGCATATGTTTCTGGAGAAGATTCAATAACTAAATTTAATCTATCACCTTGAGATATACATCCAGAAGTAGAGATGATTAACACATACGGCATCTTTGGTAAAGATTCATCCCAATAGAACGGACGTTGTACCATTAATGGTACATTTCTTTCTACTTCAGATAAAATAGTTTTTTTATGATCATTAACAAATTTTAATTTTAAATATCCATAATTATTAATATGATCCTTAATCATATAAGGAGTTTTATCTTGATAATTAGCAAATTCTAACGCCTGCATACCAAGTTGATAAACAGATCTACTATCCATATAGTTTAAATTTTTAATAATCTGGTTTAGAATTAATAAAATTACTTATAATTATCTTCACTAATTTTTCTATACCTTGACCTGTTTTACAATTCGTAAATATATAAGGTTTTTTGCTTCGAATTTTTTTTATGTCATTCTCCATGAGATTTAATCTAGCATTAACATATGGTGCTAAATCAATCTTATTAATTACCAAAATATCTGCATGTATTAAACTTGGACCATTTTTTCTTGGAATTTTTTCACCAGCAGCAACATCAATTACACAAATGTAAAAATTAACTAATGCTGGACTAAAAGTTAGTGTCAAATTATCTCCACCACTTTCAATTAAAACTAAATTACAATCAGGAAATTCTTCTTCCATTTCTTCAATTACCGCAAGATTCATACTAGGATCTTCGCGAACTGCAGTATGAGGACAAGTGCCGGTTTCTACTCCACGAATTTTATTTTTATCTACAATACCTTTTAAGGTATATTGTATTTGTTTAGCATCTTCAATTGTAACGAGATCATTAGTAATAATTAAAGGTTTAATATTTTGTTTGATTAATAATGGAGTAATTACTTCAATAATTGCTGTTTTACCAGATCCAACAGGACCTCCTATACCAATGCGAATATTTGTCATCAAAATTACCTTATTTAATTACTAAATAAACGAGTAAAAGCATTAACATGAAGAGAAGCTAATATATCTGTTATTGGAGCATAATTATTCATATTTTCAATACTTCCTTGTTCTGCTTCATAGCAAAATTTATCTATATGACTACTCATTTCATATAAAATTTTTTGAATAGTAATATGTGTAATGCGCATTAAACGTAATGCTGCACTAAGCATCATGATTGCTATACCATACTGATACATTACTATGATTTCACGCCTAGTTATCTCTAATCTACTCATTATTATGGATTGTGTGATAGGATATGTTCCTACAGTTTGGCCTTTTTTGATTAAATCTAACCACCAGATAAATAATGGGTCTTCTATGATTTGTACTGCCATTTCAATGAATTTTTTGCCCATACGAACTATCATGGTTCGGTTTTCTTCATTAATTTTGCGATTGAACACTGCTAAATCGTAATTAATGAGAATATTATAGTTCTTTTTTTTTATAGCGATACAAGAAGCTATTATGGCTCGACAATCACAACGTGCATTCTGTAATAGTGTGGTATAAGTAAAATCTTTTAAAGTTTTAATATCATTAACTACACCATATTGTATAGCAGTCTCTATACCATTAGAGAAAGAAAAAGATCCTACTGGTAAAAAAGAATCCGCAAATTGTATTAATCTCATTAAACGACTAACATGCATTTTAACTGAAAAAATATAATTGATTAAGTGCAGCTGTTCTTATAGGATTAGTAATGGCATATTCACCGTCAACTTTTACAGAGAAAGTTTCAGGATCTACTTCAATATTTGGTGTTTCGGAATTTCTAACCATGTCTTTTTTAGAAATTGTTCTACAATTTCTTACCGCTCTTATTTGACGTTCTAATCCTAATTTTATTTTAATGTTGTTATCTATAGCTGCTTTAGAAGTAAAAGTAATACATGTTTCTTTTAAAAGTTTACTATAAGTACCAAACATAGGTCTATAAAAATTTGGTTGTGGTGTGGATAATGAAGCATTAGGATCTCCTGTAGTTGCCCAATTGATTACCCCACCTTTAATAATGAGTTTAGGTTTTGCACCAAAGAAACGTGGATCCCATAATACTAAATCAGCAATTTTTCCAACTTCAATTGAACCTAATATATGACTTACACCCTGTGTAATAGCTGGATTAATAGTAATTTTAGCTACATAACGCAATACACGAAAGTTATCATGGTTTGAAGCATCTTCTGGAAGTTTGCCCCGAGATTCTTTCATAGCATGAGCAGTTTGCATAACTCTTAACCAATTTTCTCCTACGCGCCCCATTGCCTGAGAATCACTTGAAAACATTGAGATTACACCCATGTCATGTAGGACATTTTCGGCAGCAATAGTTTCTGGACGAATACGACTTTCAGAAAATGCTACATCTGCAGGAACATTTGGATTAAGATTATGACAGATCATAATCATATCAAATAATTCTGCTTGACTATTAATACCATAAGGTAAAGTAGGATTAGTAGAACTTGGTAATACATTTAATTGACTAGCTACTTTTATAATATCTGGTGAATGCCCTCCACCTGCTCCTTCTGTATGAAAAGTATGGATAGTACGTCCTTCAAATGAATTAATTGTATCTTCAACATAACCTCCTTCATTTAAACTATCAGTATGTACTGCTACTTGTATATCCATCTCATCAGCTATTTTTAATGCCTGACGTAATGCTGATGTACTAGCACCCCAGTCTTCATGTACTTTTAATCCAACTGCTCCTGCTTTAATTTGCTCTCTTAAAGGTGCGGATTTTGATGCATGACCTTTGCCTAAAATTCCGATATTAACTGGTAAATTTTCAAAAGCCCGTAACATATTACTAATGTGCCAAGGGCCAGCGGTTACTGTAGTACCATTAGAACCATCAGTAGGACCTATTCCACCACCAAAAAATGTGGTAATACCATTTGATAAAGCATGCTCAACTTGTTGTGGTGAAATTAAATGAATATGTGTATCAATTCCTGCGGCAGTTAATATAAAATGTTCACCCGAAATCACATCAGTACTAACACCTACTATCATACCTGATGTAATGCCGTTCATGGTATCTGGATTACCACTTTTACCTATCCCATGAATGAAGCCATTCTTTATTCCAAGATCAGCTTTAATTATACCTTGTTTAGCATCTACTATTATAACATTAGTAATTACTAGATCTAATACATTGTCACTATTTAAATGGTTATTTGCTCCCATTCCATCACGTAAAGTCTTACCACCACCGTAGATTGATTCATCTCCATAACCACAGAGATCTTGTTCAATCTCAATAAATAAATTAGTATTTCCTAAACGGATCTGATCTCCAATGGTTGGACCGAAAATCTTACTATACTCATTTCTAGAAATAAAAGGCATATTTAGATCCACATATTTAAAATTTTCCTACCCATCCATCCACTAAATTATTAAAACCATAAATCAGTTTTTTTCCTTCAATAGGGATTAAAGAGACTTCAATTTCTTCTCCAGGTTCAAAACGAATAGCTGTACCTGCAATAATGTTAAGTCTTTTACCATAGGCAATTGTTCTGTCAAATTTTAACATTTTATTAACTTCAAAAAAATGATAATGAGATCCCACCTGAATCGCCCTATCTCCAGAATTTATTACTGTTAATCTAACAGACAGTTTATTTTCATTAAAATAAATTAATTTTTTAGAGAGAACATAACCACCAATAGGAACTTTAAATTTTAAAGATTTTTCTTTATTAGATTCCATAAAATTAACTTGAATATTTATTGAATAGGATTATGAATAGTAATTAAACGACTACCATCAGTAAAAATTGCTTCAACTTGAATATTATCAATAAGGTCTATTACTCCATCCATTACATCATTTTTAGTAAGTACCTTGCGTGTATTATTTATTACTTCATCTAATGTTTTACCTTCTCTAGCATCTTCTAATGCTGCTGAAGTAAGAACTGCAACTGATTCAGGATAATTTAGTTTGATCCCTCTAGATTTTCTATCAATTGCTACCTTAGCTAACATATATACAAGAAGTTTTTCTATTTCTCTTGGAGAAAGTTGCATATGATCCTTGATAAATTATATCTAACATTATAACTCTCAATATTATAATATGATATTTATTATTAAATAATCCTATAAATTAATTTTTGGAATTTTACTTAATTTGACTAAGTAACTTAATAACACGTAATTTTGCAATTTCCATAGTGATTTTTGAGGTAATATTAAAAGATTCCATCTTACTATTGGTATTACGTAGATCAGCTTCTGCTTTATTTTTTGCTTTTAAAATTAGTTTTTCATCTAAATCTTTACCACGGATCGCAGTATCTGCTAAGACAATTATCGCAAGAGGCTGGACTTCTAACACTCCTCCGGAAAGATAAATAATCTCTTCACAACCATTAATCTTAACAATACGAATCATACCTGGTTTAATAAATGTTAATAATGGAACATGACCAGGATAAATTCCTAATTCACCTTCAATTCCAGTAATTCGGATCTTTGCTATTTTTCCAGAAAAAAATGAACCTTCTACACTTACTACTTCTAAATTACAATAAACAGTCATATTACTCCTATTATATATTTTAGGAAATTTTTTTAGAACGTATTATTGCTTCTTCAATTTTTCCAATCATATAGAAAGATTGTTCCGGTAAATAATCATAATCTCCTGATAAAATTCCTTTAAATCCACTAATAGTATCTTTTAACGTGACATATTTACCTGGATAACCGGTAAAAACTTCTGCCACAAAAAATGGTTGTGATAAAAATCGCTGAATTTTACGTGCTCTAGCTACGATTAACTTATCTTCTTCTGAAAGTTCATCCATGCCAAGAATTGCAATAATATCTTTTAATTCCTGGTAACGTTGGAGTAAGGCTTGTACCTTACGAGCCGTATCATAATGTTCCTCACCGATTATTAATGGATCTAATTGCCTACTAGTAGAAGCCAGTGGATCTACCGATGGATAAATTCCTAGTGCAGCAATCTGTCTGCTAAGTACTACTGTTGCATCAAGATGAGAAAAAGTAGTCGCTGGTGATGGATCTGTTAAATCATCCGCAGGTACGTATACCGCCTGAATAGAAGTAATAGAGCCCTTTTTGGTAGAAGTAATCCGTTCCTGTAAAATTCCCATTTCTTCAGCTAGTGTCGGTTGATAACCTACTGCAGAAGGTACACGACCAAGCAAAGCTGATACTTCTGTCCCAGCTAAGGTATATCGGTAAATATTATCTATAAATAGTAAAACATCACTACCTTCATCGCGAAATTTTTCAGCTAGTGTTAAAGCGGTAAATGCTACACGTAATCTATTACCTGGAGGTTCATTCATTTGTCCATAAACTAATGCTACTTTATCTAAAACATTAGAAGCTTTCATTTCTTCATAAAAATCGTTACCTTCCCGAGTTCTTTCCCCTACTCCAGCAAATACTGAATACCCTGAATGCTCAATAGCAATATTGCGAATTAATTCCATCATATTGACAGTTTTTCCTACTCCGGCTCCTCCAAATAAACCAACTTTTCCACCTTTAGCAAAGGGACAAATAAGATCAATCACTTTGATTCCAGTTTCTAGTAAATCACTAGAACTAGAAAGTTCTTCATAAGATGGTGCTTGGCGATGAATTATCCACTGTTCTTCTGCATCAATCTTGCCTTTCATATCGATTGATTGTCCCAGTACATTCATAATTCTTCCAAGAGTAGCTTTACCTACGGGTACCTTAATAGGATGTTTAAGGTCAATTACTTCTAATCCACGTCTGAGCCCATTAGATGATCCCATAGCAATAGTTCTTACTACTCCAGCTCCTAACTGTTGTTGAACCTCAAGTACTATGAAAATCTCATCTTGTTTAACCTCAAGTGCACTATATATTTTAGGTACCGCATCTTGAGAAAATTCGACATCAACTACTGCACCAATTACTTGGATAATTTTTCCAGTAACCATTATGAGTCCTTATACAGAAGAATTTTTAGTTTTATACTGCGGCGGCTCCTGAGACAATCTCAGTAATTTCCTGAGTAATGCTGGCCTGACGTTTTTTATTATATATTATTTGCAATTTATTAATAATACTACCACCATTATCAGTTGCACTTTTCATGGCTACTATTCGCGATGCTTGTTCGCTGGCTAAGTTTTCTATAACAAGTTGATAAACTTGAGATTCTATATAGCGTTGCAGTAAAGTATCTAACAAAAAATTTGAATCTGGTTCGTATAAATAATCCCATTTTTTTTCTACTCTTTCTTTTTTAAGACTTAATGGTAACAGTAAAATTATTTTAGGAATCTGGGAAATGATATTCACAAATTTATTATAAACAACATAGATTCTATCTAATTGTCGATTTTGGTAAGAGTGTAAGAGTACTTTTAATGGACCAATAATTTCTAAAATAGATGGATTATCCGTCAGACCAGTAGTTTGTGCTACAATACGATTACCAAAATAATTTAAAAATGATAAACCCTTAGAACCAATAATTGCTAAGTTACACATAACTCTTTTACTAGACCAATTTTTAATATCTATTAGCAATTTCTTAAAAAGATTATTATTAATACCTCCGCAAAGACCTCGATCTGTAGTAATCACTAGGTAACCAATGGTTCTGACATCACGCACTTCAAAATACGCATGCTTATACTCTAGATTACCACTAGCCATATTACTAATAATTTTCCGCATATTATTAGCATATGGATAACTAGCAATCATACGGTTCTGCGTTTTACGCATTTTTGATGCGGCTACTAGTTCCATCGCCTTAGTAATTTTTTGCATTTTTTGGATACTTGATATTTGATTCCTGATCTCTTGTGCCGCCGCCATTTGCGTCTCCTTAAAAGAATTTAGAGATTTTAGATATCTTGTTAATTACTACAAGAAGGACTACCAAACTTGAATCATTTTAAATTTCTCAATACTATTTTTCAAATTAGTAATAATGTCATTGTTAAAATTTCCAGTTTGATTAATTTCCTGCATTAAATTAAGATATTCGCGTTCCACATAAGCAATTAATCTCTCTTCAAAAATTTTAAGTTTATCTAATTCAACATCTTCTATATAACCATATTCGGCCGCAAATAAAATTAAAGCCTGCTGTGCAATACTCATTGGAGTATATTGTTTTTGTTTCAATAATTCAGTGAGTTTTTTTCCATAATTTAATTGTTTACGTGTAGTATCATCTAAATCAGATGAAAATTGTGAAAAGGATTCTAGCTCGCGATATTGAGCTAATGCTGTGCGGATACTACTAGATAATTTTTTGATAATTGTAGATTGGGCTGCACTACCTACACGAGAAACTGAAATTCCTGGATTTACAGCAGGGCGAATACCTACATTAAATAAATTAGATTCTAAAAAAATTTGACCATCAGTAATCGAAATAACATTAGTCGGAACAAATGCCGATATATCTCCAGCTTGAGTTTCAATTATAGGTAATGCTGTCAATGATCCGGTTCTATCTTTGATTTTTCCTTTAGTAAAAGCTTTAACATAATCTGCATTTACACGTGATGCACGTTCTAGTAATCTTGAATGAAGATAAAATATATCTCCTGGAAAAGCCTCACGTCCCGGAGGTCTTCGAAGTAATAAAGATATTTGTCGATAAGCAACCGCGTGTTTAGATAGATCATCATAAACTATTAAGGCATCTTCTCCACGATCACGAAAATATTCACCGATAGTACAACCGGCATAAGGTGCTAGATACTGTAAAACTGCAGAATCTGAAGCAAATGCTACTACAATAATAGTATGATCCATAGCACCATGTTCTTCTAAATGACGTACCACATTAGCCACGGTTGAAGCTTTTTGACCAATTGCAACATATATACATTTTACATCAGATTTACGTTGATTAATAATTGTATCAATTGCTAGTGCTGTTTTACCAGTTTGACGGTCACCAATGATTAGTTCTCTTTGTCCACGTCCAATTGGAATCATACTGTCAACTGCTTTATAACCTGTTTGAATCGGCTGATTAATAGATTGCCTATCAATAACTCCTGGAGCAAGCGCTTCTATTGCTGAAAATAATTCAGAATTTAGGGAACCTTTGCCGTCTACTGGTTCACCTAAAGAATTTACTATCCTACCTAATAATCCACGACCTACGGGTACTTCAAGAATCCTACCGGTACATTGAACTTTCATTCCTTCCACAAGATCACTATAGCAACCCATTACAACTGCACCTACACAGTCTCTTTCTAAATTTAGAGCAAGAGCATATCGATTAACTTCAGATAAATAGATCATTTCTCCCTGCATGATGTTACTCAATCCATAAATTCGAAGAATACCATCACTTACCGAAAAAATTGTCCCTTCATTATAAGTTTGACTAAGAATATTAAATTTAGCAATTCGCTGTTTTATTATTTCGCTTATTTCTGTAGAATTTAATTGCATATCTGACTCCAATATCTTACGGTATCTTTAAGATTGTAACAGCATAGCTAGATTCTTAAGGCGATTACGTATACTACCATCAATTACGGTATCATCTATGCGTAGAATAATACCAGCTAATATGGTTTTATCAATTTTACAATTAAAATTAACCTTACTTGATAAAGATTTCTCTATGGCAATTTTTATTTGTGAGTACTGTTTTTCCGTTAATGGATTCGCGGACGTAATTTCAAGGTTATATGTCATGTCATGATAAATGGTTCTAAGCTTAATAAATTGTTTTAATACTTCTGGAAATAATTTTAATCTATAATTATCTGCCATAACTTTAATTAAATTTTTACACCATATATCCAATTTATTACCACAGATATCGATAAACAACTGGGATAAAATCTTTGGTCCTAATGCATCCGAAATAAAAGATTTTAATTGCTCATTAGATGAAACTTCTGCACATATTGCTAACATGTTTTGCCAGTGCTCAATTTTATTTTGAGCAACTGCTAAATCGAATGTTGCTCTTGCATAAGGACGAGCTAAAGTTATTAATTCTGACATGAGCTTAATTTTATTATAATTCCGCAATAATTTTTTCAATGATATTGTGATCAATTTCTTGATTCACCGAATGTTCAAGAATTTTCTCTACACCTGCTACAACTAATTTAGCTAGTTTTTGGCGTAACTCATAACTTAAAATTTGATATTGAGCCTCAATTTCTCCTTGAGTTAAGGTTAAAATTTTTAAACGTTCATTTTTAGCTTCCATTTGAGCGGTTTCGATTATTTTAAAACGTTGCAGTTCCGCCTGTTTAATAATAATCAAGGCTTGATTTTGTGCTTGAATTAATTGCTCATTAGCTTGAGCTTTAGCTAATTCTAATTTCTTGTTTGCTTGCTCAGTAAAAGCAATCCCATCTGCAATTTCTTTCTGACGATCTTCAATTATCCCAATAATTGGAGGCCAAATATACTTCATACAAAATAAAACAAAGATTATAAATGCCAATCCTTGACCGATTATTGTTATATTTAAGTTCATAATCCCACGTCTCTGAATCACATTATGATAAATTATTAATGTTTGCCCACGGCAAACATTATATATAAACCAAGTCCTACTGCAATCATAGGAATTGCATCTACTAAACCCATTACTACAAAAAACTGTGTACGTAATAGGGAAATTAGATCAGGTTGACGTGCGGCACCTTCCAGAAATTTTCCTCCTAGGATGCCAATACCAATAGCAGCACCAATTGCTGCTAGTCCCATCATTACAGCGGCTGCTATATATATAAGATCCATATTTAGATTCTCCATTGATAATCTTCTCTACCCAAATTGTTAAGTAAATAATAGGATTTACAATTCATGCTCATTTTCCGAGGTCATTGACAAATAAACAATTGTCAGAACCATAAAAATAAAAGCTTGTAAAATAATTATTAAAATGTGAAGAATAGCCCAAGGTACATTGAATAACCATTGTAACCACCAAGGCAGTAAGCCGGTAATCAATATAAAAATTAGTTCTCCAGCATATATATTACCAAATAAACGTAAAGCTAGTGAAATTGGTTTAGATAATAGGCTAACACTTTCCAAAACCAGATTAACTGGAATAAATACTATATGATTAAATGGTTGAAACATTAACTCCTTAATAAATCTATTTAAACCTTTATTCTTAATACTGTAAAATAAAATGAGAATAAATACGGCTAATGACATAGAAATTGTGATATTAACATCCGCCGAAGGAACGACCCTTAATGCTGGTAAATGTAACATATGTTCACCAATATAAGGTAGTAAATCTATAGGCAATAGGTCCATAAAGTTCATAAGTAATGTCCATACAAAAATCGTCAAAGCTAAAGGAGCAATAAACTGGTCATGTTGAGGATACATATCTTTTACTGTCTTATCTGTAAAAGATACTATAATTTCAACTATAGTCTGACTTTTACCTGGCACACCACGAGTTACTTTTTTAGCTCCTTGGTAAAAAAAAATTAAGAAAAATAATCCCAGCAAAATAGAAAATAACATAGAGTCCAAATTTAATATCCAAAAATTACTATGAATCTCTGTTCCTTTTATTAAAGTTAAAGTACGCAGATCTAATTGAAGATGTTTCAGATGCTGTGCTATGTATTGTTGGGAATTATAAATTTCTCCTATAGACATTATTT